>NZ_JBHUQE010000003.1:0-295970 GCF_042687825.1 Sedimentitalea sediminis
TAGACAAACTCATACCCATGATCGACTGAGCTGCGGATTTCCTGCGAATCTGGACAAGGGCGCCCCATCGGGCGCCCTTTTTCGTGACCTGAACCGCGCCGGGGCAGACTGTTGTGGCGTGAAACGGCCGGCGCATCCAGCGGGCCAACCGCCCGGGGACTAAAAGGGGATTTTTGAACGAAATCGCGATGTTGCCGCTGAGAATGCGCCGATGCGAGCGTGGTCGTATACCATTGTATTCCGCTAACATCATGAAATAAAAAGAAAAATTGCAAAGTGGCGGATTTTTCCTATAGTGGCGCAAATCAGCCGGAGCCGAGCATGCCACCGATAGAAGACCACCCCTTGCGTTACAGACTGGCGAACGAGCTGCATGCGCGGCCCTTTCCCAAGATGAACACCACAAGCAATGTCGCGTTTCTTGCGGTCAAACAACCGAACGAGGCGGTCAGCCGCGACCGGGCACAGGATCTGGCGCATCTGACGGATCTGCTGGATCGTCACGGCGCACCGCACCCGCAGCCCGGCGCGACGCATTATTCCGGCCGCATCGGCCGGCATGTCCTGAAATGGGAGCAGCACACCGAATTCGTCACCTATACCGCCTATTCCGACGGGCTCAGCGCGCGGCCCTTTGATCCGGCGGATTTCCTGGTCTTTCCCGAAGATTGGCTTGCCGCCGCGCCGGGGCAACGGATCACCTCGGCGATGTTGCGGGTTGAACCCCGGCCGGACGACGACAGCATAAACGGCGTCCTGGCCAACTGGTTCGTGCCCGAAAGCCTGGCCGTGGCCGAAGTGCTGGACGGTGCCGCCGTGGTCGCCAGCGATTTTCGGATCGACCCGGCCGGGCATTTGCGGATCGCGGTCTTTGCGGGCGCCCAGACGGGCCAGCGCCGGATCGGGCGCGTGGTCCAGCGATTGTGCGAGATCGAAACCTATAAATCCGTGTCTATGCTGGGCTTTTCGCGCGCGCGCGACATGTCTGACCGGATTGCCGAACTGGACAACCGGCTGACCCGGCTGATGATGGAAATGACCGGTGACACCTTGCCGCCCGAGGTGATCCTGCCCGATCTGCTGTCGATTTCGGCCGAGCTGGAAACGCTGTTGGCGCGTTCGTCCTTTCGGTTCGGCGCCACCGGTGCCTATGAGGCAATCGTCAACCAGCGCATCGATGTGCTGCGCGAGGCGCGGTTTCAGGGACGCCAGACCTTTGCCGAGTTTATGATGCGGCGCTATGAGCCGGCGATGCGTACAGTCAAATCCACCCAGGAGCGCCTGCAGGCCCTGGCGGATCGCGCGATCCGCGCCGGGGATCTGTTGCGCACCCGGGTCGATGTCGAACGCAGCGCGCAGAACCAGGAATTGTTGGCCAGCATGGATCGCCGGGCCGATCTGCAACTGCGGCTGCAACACACGGTCGAGGGGCTGTCGGTGGTCGCGATCAGCTACTATGCTGTGTCCCTGGCCGGCTATCTGCTGTATCCGCTGACCGCGGCGGGCATCAGCAAGGGCATGTTGACGGCGCTGGTCACCCTGCCGGTGGTGGGGCTGGTCTGGTGGATGATCCGGCGCATCCGCAGCCGCATCGGCTGAGGCGGCGGCCGCGGCTGTGCTGGCGCGCCAGTGCAAAGTCGATATAGTCATCAGCGCGCGCGGGGCGGCGCCGTCTGTCGTTGCCCTGTGCCCCGGCCTAAGGAGACACCGATGCCCGTCAAGAACCGATTTGCCGAATTGCACGATGAAATCACCGCCTGGCGCCGGGATATTCATGCCCATCCCGAGCTTTTGTTTGACACCCACCGGACCGCGGCGCTGGTGGCGGACAGGCTGCGCGACTTTGGCTGTGACGAGGTCACCACCGGCATTGGGCGCACTGGTGTCGTCGGGGTGATCCGGGGCAGATCGGACAGCCAGGGCCGGGTGATCGGTCTGCGCGCCGATATGGATGCGCTGCCGATCCACGAGGCGACCGGGCTGGACTATGCCTCGCAGACCCAGGGGGCGATGCATGCCTGCGGCCATGACGGCCACACAGCGATGCTGCTGGGCGCCAGCAAATACCTAGCCGAGACCCGCAATTTCGACGGCACCGTGGTGGTCATCTTTCAGCCGGCCGAAGAGGGCGGCGGCGGCGGCAAGGAAATGTGCGACGATGGCCTGATGCAGCGCTGGGGCATTCAGGAAGTCTATGGCATGCATAACTGGCCGGGGCAGCCGGTGGGCAGCTTTGCGATCCGGCCGGGGGCGTTCTTTGCCGCCACCGACCAGTTCGAGATCACCTTCGAGGGGCGCGGCGGCCACGCGGCGAAACCGCACGATACCATCGACAGCACGGTGATGGCGGCACAGGCGGTGCTGGCGCTGCAGACCATCGCCAGCCGCAATGCCGATCCGGTCGATCAGGTCGTGGTATCGGTGACTTCGTTTGAAACCTCGACCAAGGCGTTCAACGTGATCCCGCAACAGGTGCATCTCAAGGGTACGGTGCGCACCCTCAGCAGCGCCTTGCGCGATCTGGCGGAAAAGCGGGTCACCGAGATTTGCAACGGCATGGCCGCCACCTTTGGCGGCACGGCGCGGATCAATTACATGCGCGGCTATCCGGTGATGGTGAATCACCCCGAACAGACCGATTTCGCCGCTGATGTGGCGCGCCGCGTGTCCGGGGCCTGCAACGATGCGCCGCTGATCATGGGCGGTGAGGATTTCGCCTATATGCTCGAGGAACGCCCCGGCGCCTATATTCTGGTCGGCAATGGCGATACCGCCATGGTGCATCACCCGGAATATAATTTCAACGACGAGGCGATCCCGCACGGGTGCAGCTGGTGGGCCGAGATCGTCGAACAGCGGATGCCGGCAACCTAGGCCGCCGCGCCGCGCCACAGACCGTCGTAGACCGCCTCGATGCCCGCGGCCTCGGCGGCGGCGCTGAAATCATCCACGGCGATCTGGCGTGCCGCCGCCGCCAGGGCGGCATGGCGCGCGGGGTTCAGCAGCGCCAGTGCGGCCTCGGCGGCCTGTTGCGGCGCCTCTTGCGGCACGATCGCGCCGCACCGCCCGTCCGAGGCAAAGCGGCGGTAATAGCCGGCGTCGCTGCCGACAAAGGGTACGCCGCTGGCCATGGCTTCCAATGGGACCATGCCATAGCCCTCGTAGCGCGGCAGTTGCATCACCAGCGACAGGCCTCGCATCAGTTCTGCCAGTTCGGCCGCCGGAATCTCGCCGGGGAACAGGATGCGGTCGCTCAGCCCCGCGGCGGCGATGCGATCCTGCAACCCGCGCAGGAAACCCTGGTGCTCGCGGGCGGCGCGCCCCAGCACCAGCGCCACCGCGCCGGGCATCTGCGGTAGGGCGTGCAGCATCGCCTGCACGAACAGATCGGTGCCCTTTTCCGGGCGGATGCGGCCCACCGTGGCAATGCCCATCGTGCCGCCATGGCCCAGAGCCGCCCAGGCCGCCGCGCGATCCGGTGCCGGGGTGAACAGATCGCTGTCCACGCCATGCGGCACCACGGCGCGGACATGCGGGACATATCCGGCAGCCTTGTCTGTTGTCGCGATCACCGCGTCCATGCGGCTGATCAGCCAACGCGGCCAGGCCGAATGCCGCCGCTGCGCCGCCGAAGTAAAGACGATGCGCAACGGCAGGCGCAGGACGTCACGCGCCCAGATCGCGGCGCGCATCTCCGGGTTGCGGCGCACGTGCCAGATGGCAAAGGGGCGGTCGGGCGCGGGCGTCGTCTGGCGCGTCAGTTGCCGGGCCTGCGCCACCGAGATCGGTGCCGGACAGCCGGGCAGGGGATGTCCCACCAGCCGCAGATCGTGATGCCGGGCTTGCTGGCGGATCACATTGGCGGCGGTCGCCGAGACGCCGGTAAAGCGCGGATTCAGGTTCGTGACGAAAAGGTCAGGCATCGACCGACAGCCCCAGACCGGCGCAAAGCCGGTCGATGATCCTGTCCAGCAGGCTCTGTTGCTGCGCGACCATGTCGGCAGCTGCGGCCCGGGCTGCGGCCAGCGAGTCGGGCTCGGCCATCCAATGTGTCAGCGCCTGTGCCAGTGCCGGAGCATCGCTGACCTCGATGGCGCCGCCCGAGGCGATCAGCGGGCCGTAGGTCTCCGAGAAATTGGTCACATGCGGTCCGGTCAGCACGGCTGCGCCGGCCTGCGCCACCTCGTAAGGGTTGTGCCCGCCGATCGGCAACAGCGAGCCACCCAGAAACACCAGGGGCGTCAGCGCATACCAGGTTCCGGTCTCGCCCAGCGTGTCGGCCATGTAGACCTGAGTGCGGGCTGTGACCGGTTCACCGCTGGTGCGCCGCGCCATGGTCAGCCCTGCCGCCTGTATCAGGTCGGTCACCGCATCGCCCCGTTCCGGGTGCCGGGGCACCAGCACCAGGCACAGGTCGGGATGCGTTTTTAACAAGTGCCGATGCGCCTGCAGAACCACCTCTTCCTCGCCGGGGTGGGTCGAACTGGCGACCCAGACCGGACGACCGTCCAACTGGACGCGCAGCGTGGACAAGGTGTCATGGTCCACCGGCAGGGGGGCGGCGGTCGATTTCAGGTTGCTCCCGACCTCGACCCGGCCCGGATCGGCGCCCATGGCCAGCAGGTAGTCAGCGCTCTGGCGGTTCTGGGTCAGCATGAGGGCAAAGCGGTCCAGCACGAAGCGCGCGGTGGCCGGCGCCTTTTGCCATCCCTGTACAGATTTTTCCGACAGCCGCGCGTTCAGCAGCGCCAGCGGCACGCCGCGATCATGTCCCTGCGCCAGGATCAGCGGCCACAGCTCGCTCTCCACAAATATCCCGGCATCGGGGTGCCAGTGATCGAGAAACCGCGCCACCGGGCCCGGCGCGTCCAATGGGGCGAACTGGTGCCGGGTGCGGGGCGGCATCCGGCGCGCGATCAGGGCGGCCGACGTGGCGGTGCCGCTGGTGATCAGGAACTCGGTATCGGGCAGGCGTTCGCCCATGCGGGTGATCAGGGTCAGAACCGACAGGCTTTCGCCGACGCTGGCGGCGTGAAACCAGATCAGCCGGCCCGCCGGGCGGCTGGCGCTGGCATTGCCCAGCCGTTCGTGCAGCCGGCGGGGCGGCACGTCGTGACGGCGCAACTTGCGCGACACGATGGCATAGGCCAGCGGCGACATCAGGGCCGAAAACAGCCGATAGGCGTGAAACAGCCCTGTCGGGGCAGCGGCGGATTCGCGGGCCATCAGCCGCCCGTATGGCTCATGTGACGCGACATCTGGCCGTCCGCCTGCTGGCGGGAATAGTCGAAATCATGGCCTTTGGGTTTGTGCGAGATCGCCGCCCGGATCGCCGCCTGCAACGGCGCCTCGGTCTGCGGGTGGTCCCGCAGCGGCGCGCGCAGATCCGCGTTGTCCTCTTGCCCGAGGCACATGAACAGTTCGCCGGTGCAGGTCAGGCGCACCCGGTTGCAGCTTTCGCAGAAATTGTGTGACAGCGGGGTAATAAAGCCGATCTTCTGCCCGGTTTCTTCCAGCCGCACATAGCGCGCCGGCCCGCCGCTGCGTTCCGCCAGATCGGTCACGGTATAATGCGCCTCGTATTCGCGGCGCACGTCCTTGAGCGACCAGAACTGACCGATGCGGTTCTCGTTGCCGATATCGCCCATCGGCATGACCTCGATCCAGGTCAGGTCCATGTCGCGCGCCGCGCACCATTCGGTGATCGCCGGCAACTCGTCCTCGTTGAACCCTTTCAGCGCCACCGCGTTGATCTTGACGCGCATGCCCGCGGCCTGTGCCGCGTCGATGCCGCGCAGAACCTGCGGCAGGCGGCCCCAGCGGGTGATGTCGGCAAATTTTCCCTGATCCAGCGTGTCCAGCGAGACATTGACCCGCCGCACTCCTGCCGCCCAGAGATCGCCGGCAAAACGTTCCAGCTGGCTTCCGTTCGTGGTCAGTGTCAGTTCGCGCAGGGCACCGCTGTCCAGATGCCGGCTCATGGCGTTGAAAAAGGTCATGATTCCCTTGCGCACCAGCGGCTCGCCACCGGTGATCCGCAGCTTTTCCACCCCCATGCCGACAAAGGTCGAGCACATGCGGTCCAGTTCCTCGAGAGTCAGCAGCTCTTTCTTGGGCAGAAAGGTCATGTTTTCCGACATGCAATAGACGCAGCGGAAATCGCACCGGTCGGTGACAGAGACACGCAGATAGGTGATGGCGCGGGCAAAAGGGTCAATCAGGGGCACGGTCATGTCATATAGCTAAAGCGCCACCCTGCGGGCGGCAAGGGCGATGTGATGACGCGCCTGCTCAGGCCGCGGGATCGGGGCCCGGATCGCCAAGGTATTTTGCCGCTTCGCGCCGGGCAAAGGGCTTCATCGCATCGCCATGAAGCGCCAGAAAGGCCCGCACGCGCGGCGCGTCATGCTTGGACAGGTCGCGCAGCCACCAGGCGATGGCCTTTTGAATGAACCAGTCGCGATCCGGCACATAGCTGGCGGCCCAATCCAGAATGCGGTCGCGGCGGACCAGATCCTCGGGTTTCGGATGATTCTGTTTGGTCCATGGCAGAGTGATGACCAGCGCGGCGCGGCGGGTCCACATGTGATCCGAGCGCGTCCATGTCTGGACCTGATCCAGCCGGTCGGGGTTGGCGATCAGGCGTTTCTGCCCGGCCATGCAGGCATGATCGGCCAGCGCCCAGCTGTCGAAAGCCGGCACCCAGCTCTGGATCAGCGCCCAGACCGCGTCATCGGGCCGGATCCGTGCCTGGGTCAGCAGCTTGGCGGCGGCCAGCCGCGCCTCGAAGATATCGGTGCGCCACAAGCCGTCCGCCACGTGTACCCGTTGTGCCGCGTCCAGATCGCGCCGCCACGCCTTTGTCAGATCGTTTATGACCGGGTTGGCCACGCCCAGATAGACGCGGTCCGCCTTGTGATAGGCCGCCATGCCACCGGCTCGTTCCGGGTCGGCATGTGCGCGGATCTGATCGAGATAGAAGTCGATCATGAACCGGCCGGGACCCGGTCGCGTCGGGGTAGGGATGCCACTTGCAGGGTCCGGTTCGCCATGGCTATTCCACGGTCACCGATTTCGCCAGGTTGCGGGGCTGGTCCACGTCGGTGCCCTTGGCGACGGCGGTGTGGTAGGCCAGCAGCTGCGCCGGAACGGCATAAAGGATCGGTGTCAGCGCATCGTGGACCCGCGGCATGCGGATAGTGTCCCAGACCCCGTCGCTGGCCGCGTCGATGCCGTCCTGATCCGAGATCAGCAGCACCTTGCCCTTTCGGGCCATCACCTCTTGCATATTCGACACGGTCTTGTCGAACAACGCGTCCCGAGGCGCCAGGACGACCACCGGCATATGCTGGTCGATCAGCGCGATGGGGCCATGCTTTAGTTCGCCAGAAGCATAAGCTTCGGCGTGTATATAGCTGATTTCCTTTAGCTTTAACGCGCCTTCCAGCGCCAGGGGATACATCGCGCCGCGCCCCAGGAACAGCACGTCCCGGGCCTCGCTCAGGCGTTGGGCCGCGGCGCGGATGGTGTCGTCCTGGTCCAGCGCCAGGTTCAGCATGGCCGGGATACCGCGCAGGGCGGCGACATGATCCGCCAGCGCTTCGGGGCTGATCGTGCCCCGGTCGGTTGCGGCCTTGAGCGCCAGCATCAGCAGCACCGACAGCTGGCAGGTGAACGCCTTGGTCGAGGCAACGCCGATTTCGACACCCGCATGGATCGGCAGGGCCAGGTCGCTTTCCCGCGCGATCGAGCTTTCCGGCACGTTCACCACCGACACGATCTTGTCCGCCTTGCCGGCGCAATAGCGCAGGGCGGCCAGGGTGTCGGCGGTCTCGCCCGACTGGCTGACGAACAGGGCCACCGTGCCGTCGGTCACCGGCGGCTCGCGATAGCGGAACTCGCTGGCGACATCGACCTCGACCGGCAGGCGGGCCAGTTGTTCGAACCAGTATTTCGCGGTCAGGCAGGCATAATAGGCGGTGCCGCAGGCGACCATGGTCAGGCGCTGGACCTTGCTGAAATCCAGGCTGTCATCGGGCAGGCGGATGGTTGTCTCGCCGCTGGGCAGATAGCGGCGGATGGCCTCGGCGATCACCTCGGGCTGCTCGGCGATCTCCTTGGACATGAAATGCTTGTGCCCGGCCTTGTCGACCCGGGCGCTGTCCCGCCGGATCCGCTTGACCGGGCGCGCGACCTGTTGCCCCTGCGCGTCATGGATGGTGACGCTGTTGCGGGTCACGGCGGCGCGGTCGCCCTCTTCCAGATAGGTGATGCGGTCCGTCAGGGGGGCCAGTGCGATCGCGTCGCTGCCGACATACATCTCGCCATCGCCATGCCCCAGCGCCAGGGGCGAGCCCTTGCGGGCGGCGACGATCAAGTCCTCGTGCCCGTCAAACAGAAAGGCCAGGGCAAAGGCGCCCTGCAGCCGGTCCAGCGTGCGGTACGCGGCGCGGACCGGGTCGGGGTCCTCGCGCAGGTACAGTTCGGTCAACAGCGCCACGGTTTCGGTGTCGGTATCGGTGGTGAAATGCACGCCCTGTTCGGCCAGTTCGGCGCGCAGTTCGCGGTAGTTCTCGATGATGCCGTTATGCACCACCGCGACGCCGCCGACCCGGTGCGGGTGGGCGTTGTTGACGCTGGGCGCGCCGTGCGTGGCCCAGCGGGTATGGCCGATACCGGATTTGCCGGCCAGCGGCTCATGCACCAGAAGGTCGCTGAGATTGACCAGCTTGCCGACCGCCCGGCGCCGGTCCAATGCCCCATTGTTGACCGTGGCGATACCGGCACTGTCATAGCCGCGATATTCCAGACGCTTCAGCGCCTCGACCAGGATCGGCGCCACTTCGTGGCTGCCCAGAACTCCTACGATGCCGCACATCAGTTGGTTTCCCTTTCGCGTCTGGCCTTTTTCGCCCGCAGCATATCGAACAATTTGCGCGCCCGCCCGGGTTTGTTCTGTTGTTCGGTGCGGGACATGGCCAAAGCGTCGTCTGCGACGTCGCGGGTGATCACCGACCCCGAGGCCGTCATCGCGCCGGCCCCGACATTGACCGGCGCCACCAGCATGGTGTTCGAGCCGATGAACGCGCGCGCGCCAATCCGGGTGTGGTGTTTCATCACCCCATCGTAATTGCAGGTGATCGTGCCCGCGCCGATATTGGCACCGGCGCCGATGGTGGCGTTGCCGATATAGGACAGGTGGTTGACCTTTGCGCCCTCGTCAATGCGGGCGTTTTTCAGCTCGACGAAATTGCCGACCTTGGTGTTTTCCGCCAGTTCGGCGCCGGGGCGCAGACGGGCATAGGGGCCGACGATGGCGCCGCGGCTGATATGGCACCCCTCAAGATAGCAGAAGGCGCGGATCAACGCGCCGGTTTCCACCGTGACGCCGGGGCCAAAGACCACATTGGGTTCGATCACCGTATCGCGGCCAATGACCGTGTCCTGCGCCAGATAGACGCTGTCCGGGGCCATCAGGGTGACTCCCTTGTCCAGCAGCCCGGCCCGGGCGCGGGCCTGGAACAGACCGTCCGCCACCGCCAGTTCGGCGCGCGAGTTCACGCCCAGTGTTTCGGCCTCGTCGCAGGTGACCGCGGTCGCGGACAGGCCGCGGGCGCGGGCCAGCGCCACGACATCGGTCAGATAATATTCGCCCGAAGCGTTGTCATTGCCGACCGTGGCGATCAGGTCAAACAGCATCGCGGCATCGCAGGCCAAAAGCCCGCTGTTGCACAGATCTATGGCGCGCTCGGCCGGGCCGGCATCCTTGAATTCGACGATGCGGGTCAGGTCCGAACCATCCATCACCAGCCGGCCATAGCGGGCCGGGTCGGCAGCCTGAAATCCCAGCACCACCAGATCGTGGTCGGCCCGGGCCGCGATCATCCTTTCCAGCGTGTCCGGCTGCACAAAGGGCGTATCGCCATAGAGAACCACGACATCGCCGGAAAACCCGGCCAGCGCGTCGCGCGCCTGATCGACCGCGTGGGCGGTGCCCAACTGCTCGGTCTGCAGCACCACCTGGGCATTGTCATCCTCGGCCCGCACGGCGCGGGTCACGGCCTCGGCGCCGTGACCGGCCACGACCACGACTCGGGCCGGGTCCAGCGCCGCCCCGGCGCGCATGGCATGCACCAGCATCGGCACCTGGGCGATGGGGTGCAGCACCTTTGGCAGATCCGATTCCATCCGCGTGCCTTTGCCGGCGGCCAGGATGACCAGTGCAATACTCATATGTTTTCTCTTTGTGTTTTGTCGGCGTCCGTTTTATCCGCTGGGGGCGGCACTGCAAGCGTTGCGGCGATCAAACAAGGTTGCGGGCTGCAATACGGGCGGGCGGAATACCGCCGGAGGACAGAATGCGCACGGTGATTTTCGATCTGGACGGCACGCTGGCGGACACGTCGGGCGACCTGATTGCGGCGGCAAATGCCTGTTTCCGCCAGATGGGGCTGGGCGACGTTCTGATCCCTGGACGGGATGCCGCCATCGCGCTGCGCGGCGGCAAGATGATGCTGAGCCAGGGGTTGCGGCGGCACGATCGCTATGACGCGGATGTGGTCGAGGCCTATTATCCGATGCTGCTGGAGGCCTATGCCGGCGCCATCGATACGCATACGGTGCTGTATCCCGGCGCCATGGATGCGGTGCGCGCCCTGCAGGATCGGGGTTATGGCACCGGCATCTGCACCAACAAGCCCGCCGCGCTGGCCGACCTGCTGTTGCATCGGCTTGGTGTGCGCGCTGATTTCGCGTCGATGGTGGGGGCGGACACGCTGCCGGTGCGCAAACCCGATCCGGAACCCCTGCGCGAGGCGGCGCGGCGCGCCGGCGGCGACCCGGCGCAATGTGTCCTGATCGGCGACAGCGACACCGACCGGCAGACGGCGCGGGCGGCGGGCGTGCCCTCGGTGCTGGTCACCTTTGGGCCGTCGGGTGCGGACATGGCGGCGCTGCAGCCCGAGGCGCTGCTGCATGATTTTAGCGATCTGCCGGCGGTTGTCGCCGATCTGATCGGCTGAAGCGGCGACCGCGAGGCGCTTTCCGCCCGAGGCGGTGATCGCCGGTCTTGACCGGGACTGACAAGCACCGCACTAATGGCGCATGAGCGAACGGTTCACGGGCAGCTTCACGCAGCAGGAACCGATCCCCGAAGCGGGGATCGCCGCGGCGCTGCGGGTTCTGCAGAACGGCCGTTTGCACCGCTACAATCTGGCTGGCGGCGAAGCCGGGGAAACCGCGCTGCTGGAGCAGGAATTCGCGGTCCAGACAGGCGCAAAATTCTGCCTTGCGGTGGCTTCGGGCGGCTATGCCATGGCGACGGCATTGCGGGCCATCGGGGTCCGGCCGGGCGATGCGGTTCTGACCAATGCGTTTACTCTGGCGCCGGTGCCGGGGTCCATCGCCTCGGTCGGCGCCCGACCGGTTTTTGTCGGGGTCACCGAGGGGCTGACCATCGATCTGGACGATCTTGCGGCAAAGGCGGATCAGGCCGGTGTTCTGCTGCTCAGCCACATGCGCGGGCATATTTGCGACATGGACCGGCTGATGGAGATCTGCAACGGCGCCGGGATCAAGGTGATCGAGGATTGCGCCCACACCATGGGCGCGTCCTGGCGCGGGGTGCCATCGGGCCGGCACGGCGTCTTTGGGGCGTATTCCTGCCAGACCTACAAGCATGTGAATTCCGGCGAGGGCGGGTTGCTGGTCACGGATGACGAAATCCTGGCCGCCCGCTCGGTGATGCTGTCGGGCAGCTACATGCTGTATGAACGGCACCTTGCAGCGCCGGGCCCCGAGGTGTTCGAAAGGGTCAAATACGTGACCCCCAACATATCCGGCCGGATGGACAATCTGCGCGCGGCGATCCTGCGGCCGCAGCTGGCCGATCTGGCGACGCAGGTCGGGCGCTGGAACCAGCGCTATCGGCTGCTCGAAGAGGGGTTGCGCGGTACGCCGGGCCTGACCTTGATCGAACGGCCCGAGTCCGAGGCCTTTGTCGGTTCGTCGATCCAGTTCCTGCTGCTGGACTGGTCGGCCGAGGCCGTGCAGCAGGTGATGCAACGCTGTGCCGCGCGCGGGGTCGAACTGAAATGGTTCGGCGGCGCGGAACCGGTCGGGTTCACGTCGCGTTACGACAGCTGGCGCTATGTCGATGCGCCGCGGATGCCCGTCAGCGACCGGGTTCTGGCGGCGATCGTCGATATGCGGGTGCCCTTGACCTTTTCGCCGGCGGATTGCGCGTTGATTGCCCGAATCATCCGCGCCGAAGTCGGCGCCGTGTTTCAGAACACGTGATCCGGGCGCATGAACCGGCCAGACCCATCCGCGGCAAACAATCCGAATTTTTCGTTAACCGGCGGGGCCTTCGGGTCCTGTTAACAAGATAATTGACCGGTTCGAATTTCACTGCTATTCATTTATTGAACAGTCGTTCATTAAATCGGAGGAATGCCCGCTATGTTCAATGCAACCATGCAGTACGACCTGGGAGAAGACGTGAATGCGCTGCGCGAAATGGTGCATCGCTGGGCCCAGGAGCGGGTCAAACCAATGGCGGCCGAGGTCGACCGGACCAACGAGTTTCCCGCCGATCTGTGGACGGAAATGGGCGAGCTGGGTCTGTTGGGGATTACCGTGCCGGAAGAATTCGGCGGTGCCGGTATGTCCTATCTGGCGCATGTGATCGCGGTCGAGGAAATCGCCCGCGCCAGCGCCAGCATCAGCCTGTCCTATGGCGCGCATTCCAACCTGTGCGTGAACCAGATCAAGCTGAACGGCAGCGACGAACAGAAACGCAAATACCTGCCCGGGCTGATCTCCGGCGAAAATGTCGGCGCTCTGGCCATGTCCGAGGCGGGTGCGGGTTCGGATGTCGTGTCGATGAAGCTGCGGGCGGAAAAGCGCAACGACCGCTATGTGCTGAACGGCAACAAATACTGGATCACCAACGGTCCGGACGCCGACACGCTGGTGGTCTATGCCAAGACCGACCCCGAGGCCGGCAGCCGCGGAATCACCGCCTTCCTGATCGAGAAATCGTTCAAGGGATTCTCGACCAGCCCGCATTTCGACAAGCTGGGCATGCGCGGATCGAACACCGCCGAGCTGATCTTTGAAGATTGCGAAGTGCCGATGGACAACGTGCTTGGCGAAGAAGGGCGCGGCGTCAAGGTTCTGATGTCGGGGCTGGATTACGAGCGGGTGGTTCTGGCCGGGATCGGCACCGGCATCATGGCCGCCTGCCTCGACGAAATCATGCCTTACATGGCCGAGCGCAAGCAGTTCGGCAGGCCGATCGGCTCGTTCCAGCTGATGCAGGGCAAGATGGCCGACATGTATACCGCGATGAATTCGGCGCGCGCCTATGTCTACGAGGTGGCCAAGGCTTGCGATCGGGGCGACGTGACCCGTCAGGACGCCGCGGCCTGCTGTCTCTATGCCAGCGAACAGGCGATGGTGCAGGCGCATCAGGCGGTGCAGGCCATGGGCGGCGCCGGCTATCTCAGCGACAACCCGGTAGGCCGGATTTTCCGCGATGCCAAGCTGATGGAAATCGGCGCCGGCACCAGCGAAATCCGCCGGATGCTGGTCGGTCGCGAGATGATGGGAGCGATGGGGTGACCCTGTTGCCGATGGATCAGCCGGAGCGTCTGACCGCAGCGGGCGACCTCGTCGCCGCGCCGTGGCCACAACGGCGCCCGGCGGTTTCTGTCGGCACCCGGTTCCGTCCGGCGGTTGGCCTGGCCCGTCTGGCAGGTGCGCTGTGATCCGTCTGGCGGCGCTGATCATCGGGCTGGCCGCGCCGGTCGCCGCGCAGGATCTGCGCTATGCCGACACCGCGACGCTGACCTGCCTGTCGGCGGTGCCGCCGGCGCAGCAAGTGGACTGTATCGGACGATCGGCCAACCAATGCATGACGGCGACCACGGATGGCGGCACCACTGTCGGAATGGGGTATTGCCTGGAGCAGGAACTGGTCTTTTGGGACAACCGCCTGAACGCGCATTACGGTGACATCCGGGCACGGGCGCGGGCGGTGGACGATGAAATGGCGCAGATCGGGGCCACCGTGCCGCAGATCGCTCCGGCCCTGCGCGACATGCAGCGGGCCTGGATCGCCTATCGCGATGCCACTTGCAATTTCGAGCGCGCGCAATGGGGCGGCGGTACCGGCGGCGGCCCGGCGACCTATTCCTGCCTGATGCGCATGACTGGTACTCAGGCGCTGTATCTGTCCAGCGCCTGGTTGGGGGAGTGAGGACATGGCCGCACCCGCACTCCTGCCAACCGAAACACCCGACGGGTTCGACTGGCACCTGCCGGATCGGCTGAACATGGCCGCGCAATGCCTGTCGGGCCCGCCGGACCGGGTCGCGATCGTTGATCTGACCGGTGGCGTGCGCCGTGACATCGCCGTGGCGCGGTTGTCGCGCATGGTGGACGGGCTGGCGCACCGGCTTGTGCAAGGCCAGGTCGCGCGCGGAGATCGTGTTGGTGTGCTGCTCAGCCAGTCACCCTGGTGTGCTGCCGCGCATCTGGCAATCTGGAAAATAGGCGCCATATCAGTGCCCTTGTTCAAGTTGTTCAAGCGAGATGCCCTGCAGGCACGGATATCGGATTCCGGATTGCAACTGGTTCTGACCGATGGCGAGGGGGCCGACTCGCTGGGCGATCTGGCGGTGCCGCTGCTGGCCGATATGGTCGACGAGGACGGCCCGGAGATCGCCTTTGCCGAGACCAGGCCCGACGACCCGGCGGTATTGATCTATACCAGCGGCACGACCGGCGCCGCCAAGGGCGCGCTGCATGCTCACCGCGTGCTGACCGGGCATCTGCCCGGTGTGGCGCTCAGCCATGACCATCTGGGCCAGCCCGGCGACTGTCTGTGGACCCCCGCCGACTGGGCCTGGATCGGCGGCCTGTTCGATGTGGTGATGAGCGGGCTGGCGCTGGGGGTGCCCGTGGTATCGGCGCGGCAGGACAAGTTCCGGCCCGACAGCTGTGCCGACATCCTGGCGCGCGGCGATGTGCGCAACGTGTTCTTTCCGCCGACGGCGCTCAGGATGCTCAAGGCGGCGGGGACCGAATTGCCCAGCCTGCGTTCGGTTGCCACGGGCGGCGAGCCGCTGGGCGCCAAGATGCTGGACTGGGGACGCAGCGCCTTTGGCCTGTCGATCAACGAATTCTACGGTCAGACCGAATGCAACATGGTTGTGTCCGCCTGCGGAGCCGATTTTCCGGCCCGCCCGGGCTGTATCGGCAAACCCGTGCCGGGACATGTGGTGGCGGTTCTGGACGATGACGGCCGGCCCACCGAGGATGAGGGCGAAGTGGCGGTGCGGCGCGGCTCGGCCAGCATGATGCTGGAATACTGGCGGCGTCCGGACGAGACGGTCGCCAAGTTTCGTGGCGACTGGATGATGACCGGCGATCGCGGCATCTGGCAGGATGGTTTTCTGCGCTTTGTCGGTCGCGAGGACGACGTGATCACGTCGTCGGGATACCGTATCGGTCCGGCCGAGGTCGAGGATTGTCTGCTGACCCATCCGGCGGTGGCGACGGTCGGTGTCGTGGGCAAGCCGGACCCGCTCAGGACCCAGATCGTCAAGGCCTATGTGGTGTTGAAACCGGGGGCCAGCGCGGCCGCCGATTCGCTTCAGAGTTTTGTCAAGGAGCGGCTCGCAACCCATTCTTATCCAAGAGAAATAACATTTCTAGAAACTTTGCCTACAACCGTGACTGGCAAGGTGATCCGCAAGGAACTCAAGCGCCGCGCGGCGGCGGAACAGGAGGCTGACCAGTGAAACTGACATCAAGCGCGCTCCCGTCCTCGGACGGATTCAAACAGAACCGTGCAGCGCATCTGGAAGCGCTGGAAACCATCCGTGCCGCAGCGCATGCGGCGCGCATGGGCGGCGGCGAGAAATCCCGCGCACGTCACGAGGAACGCGGCAAGATGCTGCCGCGCCGCCGGGTGGCCAACCTGCTGGATTCCGGCAGCCCGTTTCTGGAAATCGGCGCCACCGCGGCGCATGGCATGTATGACGACGCTGCCCCCGGCGCCGGGGTCATTGCCGGCATCGGCCGGGTGCATGGCCAGGAGGTGATGGTGGTCTGCAACGATGCCACCGTCAAGGGCGGCACCTATTACCCGATGACCGTCAAGAAACACCTGCGCGCCCAGGAGATCGCCGAGGAATGCAACCTGCCCTGCATCTATCTGGTGGATAGCGGCGGCGCCAATCTGCCCAACCAGGACGAGGTGTTTCCGGATCGCGACCATTTCGGCCGGATCTTCTACAACCAGGCGCGGATGAGCGCCAAGGGCATCCCGCAGATCGCGGTGGTGATGGGTTCGTGCACCGCCGGCGGCGCCTATGTGCCGGCAATGTCCGACGTCACCATCATCGTGCGCGAACAGGGCACCATCTTTCTGGCCGGCCCGCCGCTGGTCAAGGCCGCCACCGGCGAGGTGGTCACGGCCGAGGATCTGGGCGGCGGCGACGTGCATACCCGCCTCTCGGGCGTGGCCGACTATCTGGCCGAGGACGATGCCCATGCGCTGGCGCTGGCGCGGCGCGCGGTGGCGCAGCTGAACCGTGGCAAACCGGACACGGTGCAATGGCAAAGCCCGGAAGAGCCGGCCTATGATCCGGACGAACTGCTGGGCGTGGTGCCCGGCGACCTGCGCACCCCTTACGACATCCGCGAGGTGATCGCGCGCCTGGTCGACGGCAGCCGGTTTGACGAGTTCAAGCCGCGGTTCGGCGAAACCCTGGTCACCGGCTTTGCCCATCTCAAGGGCTGCCCGGTCGGCATCGTCGCCAATAACGGCGTGCTGTTCTCCGAGGCGGCGCAGAAGGGCGCGCATTTTGTCGAACTGTGCAGCCAGCGCAAGATCCCGCTGCTGTTTTTGCAGAACATCACCGGCTTCATGGTCGGGCGCAAATACGAAAACGAAGGCATCGCGCGCCACGGCGCCAAGATGGTGACGGCGGTGGCCAGCACCAATGTGCCCAAGATCACCATGCTGGTCGGTGGCTCGTTCGGGGCCGGCAATTACGGCATGGCCGGGCGCGCCTACCAGCCGCGTTTCCTGTGGACCTGGCCGAACTCGCGCATCTCGGTGATGGGCGGCGAACAGGCCGCCGGGGTTCTGGCGACGGTCAAGCGCGACGCCATCGAACGCGGCGGCGATGTCTGGTCGGCCGAAGAGGAGGCCGAGTTCAAGCGCCCCACCATCGAGATGTTCGAGGAACAGTCGCACCCGCTCTATGCCAGCGCCCGGCTCTGGGACGATGGCGTGATCGACCCGCGCAAATCCCGCGACGTGCTGGCCCTGTCGCTCAGCGCCGCCCTGAACGCGCCCATCGACGACACCCGGTTCGGCGTGTTCCGGATGTGAGCCACCCCCTCTTCCTCTTGCCGGAAATATCCCCGGGGGTCCGGGGGCAGGCAGCCCCCGGTTCCGCCGGTTCAAGAAAGGAATACACAGATGTTTGACACGATCCTGATAGCCAACCGGGGCGAGATCGCCTGCCGGGTGATGGAAACCGCACAGGCCATGGGGGTCCGTTGCGTGGCGGTCTATTCCGACGCCGATGCCGGCGCGAAACACGTGCAGATGGCCGACCTGGCCGTGCATATCGGCGGACCCGCCCCGGCCGACAGCTACCTGCGCGGCGACGTGATCATCGAGGCGGCGCTGGACACCGGCGCCCAGGCGATCCATCCGGGTTACGGCTTTCTCTCCGAGAACCCGGATTTCGTCGATCTGGTCGAGGCCGCCGGTCTGACCTTTATCGGTCCCTCGGGCGACGCGATCCGCAAGATGGGCCTGAAAGACGCCGCCAAGAAACTGATGGAAGAGGCCGGCGTACCGGTCGTGCCCGGCTATCACGGCGAAAATCAGGATGACGAGCACCTGTCCGGGGCCGCCGATACCATCGGCTATCCGGTGCTGATCAAGGCGGTGGCCGGCGGCGGCGGCAAGGGCATGCGCCTGGTCGAGAAACCCGCGGATTTCGCCGCCGCCCTGGCCAGCGCCCGCAGCGAGGCCAAGACCGCCTTTGGCAACGACGACGTGCTGGTCGAGAAATACATCACCAAGCCGCGCCATATCGAGGTGCAGGTCTTTGGCGACGGGACCCATGCGGTGCATCTGTTCGAACGCGACTGCTCGCTGCAGCGCCGCCACCAGAAAGTCATCGAAGAGGCACCGGCGCCGGGCATGACCGCAGAGACCCGCGCGGCGATGGGGCAGGCCGGCGTGCGGGCCGCCGAGGCCATCGGCTATTCCGGCGCCGGCACCGTCGAATTCATCGTCGACGGCTCGGATGGGCTGCGGCCCGACCGGTTCTGGTTCATGGAAATGAACACCCGCCTGCAGGTCGAGCATCCGGTGACCGAAGCAATCACCGGGGTCGACCTGGTGGAATGGCAGTTACGGGTCGCGTCCGGCGAGCCGCTGCCCTGCACGCAGGACCAGTTGACGATCACCGGCCATTCCTTCGAGGCGCGGCTCTATGCCGAGGACGTACCCAAGGGCTTTTTGCCGGCCACCGGAACGCTGACCCATCTGGTGTTCCCGGCCGGCTGCCGCGCCGACAGCGGCGTGCGCGCCGGCGACACGATTTCCCCCTGGTACGACCCGATGATCTCCAAGGTCACGGTGCACGGGCCGACCCGCGCCGTCGCGTTGGCGCGGCTGGACCGGGCGCTGGAACAGACCCAGGTCGGCGGCACCGTGACCAACCTGGCCTTTCTGGGCGCCCTGGCGCGGCACGCCGAATTTTCCGCCGGCGACGTCGATACCGGGCTGATTGCCCGCGATCTGGACAGCCTGGTGGAGCCCCCGGCACCCGAGCCACGCCACATGGTCGCGGCGGGCATGCGGGCGCTGGATGTTCTGGACGGCGACTGGGACAGCGGGTTCACCCTGTGGGAACCGCTGGTGCACACGGTCAGCCTGGCCTGGCAGGGCGATCCCTGCGATCTGTTGATGCGCGCCGAGGGGCCGGACCGGCAGGTCTGGACCGTCGATGGGCAAGAAGTGGTTGCCGAACGTATCGGCGGGCGCTGGCGGGTCGGCGGCACCGTGATGCCGGATGTGGCGATGGCCCAGGGCGTGGTGACGGTGTTTGACGGCTATGGCCTGGCCTTTGATGTCATCGATCCGCTGGAACGCGCCGCCGGCGCGGTCGGCGACGGCAACCTGATCGAGGCGCCGATGCCGGGGCTGGTCAAGGCGGTCTTTGCCGAGGTCGGCCAGGCCGTCTCCGAGGGCGACCGCCTGGCGGTGCTCGAAGCGATGAAGATGGAACATAGCCTGCTGGCCGCGCGTGACGGGGTGGTGGCCGAGGTGCTGGCCGGCGCCGGATCGCAGGTCGAGGCCGGCGCCGCGCTGGTGCGGCTGGAACCGGAAGAGGCCTGAGCCAAAGATTTCCGATCTGCGCCGCCGGCGCGGGTCGGGATTTGCGACGATTTGAGCTGAAACGAGCAAGGGGGCCGATGCCATGGGCGAACGGGTCGAAATCTTCGAAGTCGGGCCGCGGGACGGTCTGCAGAACGAGAAACGCCAGATTCCGGTGGCCGAAAAGGTGGCGCTGGTCGACTGCCTCAGCCGCGCCGGATTTTCGCGCATCGAGGTGGCCAGTTTCGTGTCGCCGAAATGGGTGCCGCAGATGGCGGGCAGCGCCGAGGTTCTGGCCGGGATCAGCCGCGCGCCTGGCGTGCGCTATGCCGCGCTGACTCCGAACATGCGCGGCTATGACGATGCGCGTCTGGCCGGGGCGGACGAGATCGCGATTTTCGCGTCGGCCAGCGAAGGGTTCTCCAAGGCCAATTTGAACGCGACCATTGCCGAAAGCATCGAGCGCTTCAACCCGATCCTCGAGGCCGCGCGGCACGTGGACCTGCCGGTGCGGGGGTATATCTCCTGCGTCACCGACTGCCCGTTCGACGGGCCGACACCGCCGGACAAGGTGGCGGAACTGGCGGATACCCTGTTTGCGCGGGGCTGCTACGAGATCTCGCTGGGCGACACGATCGGACAGGCGACGCCCGACAGCATCGCGCGGATGCTGATGGCGGTGCGCGATGTGGTGCCGGCCGGGCGGCTGGCCGGGCATTACCACGATACCGCCGGCCGGGCGCTGGCCAATATCGATGCGTCCCTGGCGCTGGGCGTGCGGGTGTTCGATGCCGCGGTGGGCGGTCTGGGCGGCTGTCCCTATGCCCCCGGCGCCAGCGGCAATGTCGCCACCGAGGCGGTGGCCGAGCATTTGCAGCGGTTGGGTTATGACACCGGGCTGGACATGGCCATCATTCACGAAGCCGCCGACATGGCGCGGAAAATGCGGGAGGGTGCGTGATGTACCAGACGATTTCACTGCAGACCGATGCGCGCGGGGTGGCGCGGCTGACCTTGACACGCGTGGACAAGCACAATGCCATGTCCGCCGAGATGATCGCCGAACTGACGGCGGCGGCGGCGCGGATCGCAGCCGATGAGGCGATCCGCGTTGTGATCCTGACGGCCGAGGGTAAATCGTTCTGCGCCGGCGGCGATCTGGGCTGGATGCAGGCGCAGATGGCCGCCGACGGCGAGACCCGCTATCGCGAGGCGCGCAAGCTGGCCGAGATGCTGGGGGCGTTGAACAATCTGCCGAAACCGGTGATCGGCGCCGTGCAGGGCAACGCCTTTGGTGGCGGCCTGGGGCTAGTCAGCGTCTGCGACGTGGCGATCGGCGCCGATCACGTCAAGATGGGGCTGACCGAAACCCGGCTGGGCCTGATCCCGGCGACCATCGGTCCCTATGTCGTCGCCCGCATGGGCGAGGCGCGGGCGCGCCGCGTGTTCATGTCGGCGCGGTTGTTCGATGCCGCCGAGGCGGTCGATCTGGGGCTGTTGGCGCGAATCGTGCCTGCGGGCGATCTCGACGCGGCGGTCGAGCGCGAAGTGGTGCCCTATCTGTCCTGCGCGCCGGGGGCGGTGGCCTCGGCCAAACAACTGATCCGGGATCTGGCCTCGACCGTGGACGAGGACTCGATCGATCACACGATCCGGGCTCTGGTGTCGCGCTGGGAAACCGACGAGGCCGCCGAAGGCATCGGTGCGTTTTTCGACAAGCGCAAGGCCAATTGGATGTCCTGAGCGTGCCGGCCTAGGCCAGCAGTGCGCAGGCGTCCCGCCACAGCCGCGCGGTCAGCTGGTCGGCGGGTTCTGCCTGTGCCAAGCGGGCCGACTGGCCGGCCCAGGCCTGCATGGCGTCGATATTTCCGGCCTGCACCGCAGCCGCCCGCATCGGCGCGGTCAGCGCCCGCTGCACCGGATAGGGCGCGGGGTCAGGGGCGTCCGCCGTCGTATAGGCGGTGCGGATCGACCGGCCAAGGCGGCCGGAAAACGCGGCTGTGGCGATGGTGTCTTCGGGGGCGGCTCGGCCTATGGCGTCCGCCCAGACCGGCGCGATCTGGGCTTCGGGCGTGCGCAGGAACCCGGTGCCGATCTGCACGCCTGACGCCCCCAGCAACAGGGCGGCGGCGATGCCGCGGGCATCGGCGATGCCGCCGGTGGCGACGACCGGCAGCGAGACCGCATCGACCACGGCGGGCAACAGGGCGAACAGCCCGACCATGGCGGTGGCCGCATCGGCGGCCTCAAAGGCGCCGCGATGGCCGCCGGCCTCCATCCCCTGGGCGATGATGACATCGGCACCGGCCGCTTCGGCGGCGCGCGCCTCGGCCACGGTCGTGGCATTGGCGAACCACTTGATTCCCCTGGCTTTCATCTGGGCAACAAAGTCCGGCGGATACAGCCCCATGATCGACGATATCGCAGTTGGCCCGGCCTGCAGCATGGCCTGACACTGGGCATGGAAATCCTGCAACGGCACATCGGCGGCCTCGGCGGGCACGTCGGGTCCCCATTGTGCCAGGTGGGCCCGCATTTCGGCTTCGTGTGCCGGGTTGCGGGCTGGGGCGGGATCGGGAATCCAGAGGTTCATCTGAAACCCGCCATTGGACGTGGCCCGCATCCGCCGGGCCCAGTCGGTGATCTGATCAGGGGGCATCAGCAGCGCACCACAGGCCCCCAGCCCGCCGGCCGCGGCCACCGCCGCCGATAACGGCACAGGGCAGGCACCGGCCATCGGAGCCAGCAGAAGCGGCGTTTCAATTCCCAGTTCCAAGGTGAAGGATCGGGCGCGGGTCAGACAGGGATGCATGGCGAATTCCTTTGCGGCGGGGCAGTGCCGGCATGGAGCCATGCCCGTAAGGCCCGGTCAAGGCGGTGCCATCGGGGCGCCGGATCCGGCATGTGGCGGCAAGGTCTGCGCGCCGTCCGGCTTTGCGGAGGGCCGGGGGCGTGGCGGGCCCTAATTTGGCGGGCTGTGGACGCGCCAGCGCGGGTCCTGGCCCTCCGGGCGCCGCCTGCGGCGATTCGGTCGCCCTGTGACAAGTTCCCTCGGTTGACCCTCTGGGTCGACCCAAGTAGACAATCTGTGAGTCAACACGCCAATTGAAGGCGCGCAACAAGTTGCGTGCTGCAGTTCAAGGAGCCGCTCGTGGAAGAGATGTTGCGGGAATACCTCCCGATCCTGGTGTTTCTGGCCGTTGCCGCCGGTCTGGGAATCGTTCTGATCCTGGCCGCCGTCATCCTGGCCGTGCGCAATCCGGATCCCGAAAAAGTCAGTGCCTATGAGTGCGGGTTCAACGCGTTCGACGACGCGCGGATGAAATTCGATGTCCGGTTCTATCTGGTGTCGATCCTGTTCATCATCTTCGACCTGGAAATCGCCTTTCTGTTCCCGTGGGCCGTGGCCTTCAAGGATGTCAGCATGGCCGGGTTCTGGTCGATGATGGCGTTCCTGGCCGTCCTGACCATCGGCTTTGCCTATGAGTGGAAGAAGGGAGCGATGGAATGGGAGTAGCAACCGGAAACACCGCCGGTGCCGACCGCGAAGTTGCCACCCGGGCCCTGAACGCCGAATTGCAGGACAAGGGCTTTCTGATGACCTCGACCGAGGACATCATCAACTGGGCCCGCACCGGGTCCTTGCACTGGATGACCTTTGGTCTGGCCTGCTGCGCCGTCGAGATGATGCACACCTCGATGCCACGCTATGATGCGGAACGGTTCGGCATCGCGCCCAGGGCCTCGCCGCGTCAGTCCGACCTGATGATCGTGGCCGGCACCCTGACCAACAAGATGGCCCCGGCGCTGCGCAAGGTCTATGACCAGATGCCCGAGCCGCGTTATGTGCTGAGCATGGGCAGCTGCGCCAATGGCGGCGGCTATTACCATTACAGCTATTCGGTGGTGCGCGGCTGCGACCGCGTGGTGCCGGTGGATGTCTATGTGCCGGGCTGCCCGCCGACCGCCGAGGCGCTGTTGTACGGGCTGATGCAGTTGCAGCGCAAAATCCGCCGCACAGGGACGATCGTGCGATGATGCGCGCGCCGATGGAGATGACACATGAGTGAAGCGCTGAAGGAACTGGGGGCGCATATCGAGCTGAAACGCCCCGATTGCGTGCTGGGCTGGGACGTGTCCCATGGCGAGCTGAATGTCGATGTGACCCCGGCCAATATCGTCGGATTTGTCGAGTTCCTAAAGTCGGATTCGACCTGCCGGTTCTCGTCTCTGGTCGATATCACCGGTGTCGACTATCCCGAGCGGGCCAAGCGGTTCGACGTGGTCTATCATTTCCTGTCGATGTACCAGAACCACCGTATCCGCCTGCGTGTCAGCGTGCGCGAGGATGACATGGTGCCCTCGATCGTGTCGGTACATCCCAGCGCCAACTGGTTCGAACGCGAAGTGTTCGACATGTTCGGCGTTCTGTTTTCGGGCCACCCGGATCTGCGCCGCATCCTGACCGATTACGGGTTCCGCGGTCATCCGCTGCGCAAGGACTTCCCGACCACGGGCTATACCGAGGTGCGGTATGACGAGGCGGAAAAGCGCGTGGTCTACGAACCGGTGTCGCTGGTGCAGGAATACCGGCAGTTCGATTTCATGAGCCCCTGGGAGGGCGCCGAGTACATCCTGCCGGGGGATGAGAAGCCGGAGGCCAAGTAATGGGCGGCCTTTGGTGGCTTGTCCTGTCGGCGCTGACGGCGATCCCGATGGTCAAGCTGCTGCCGTTCTTTGGCATCAACAAATACTGGGCTGCGGCCTGTCTGGTCCCGTTCGGAACCATCGCGTTGCTGTGGTGGATGGGGCTGAAACTGCAAGAGCTGGAGAAGCTGTGATGGCGCCGTTCTGGACGGAAAATTTGGACCCGGCGACGGCGCGGCTGACACAAGCGGCAGCGGCAGACATGTATACGAAATTCAGTGGAACAAGATTTTCCCATCTTGTGGAGGCACGCTAAATGGACGGCTCGAAATTCGACGACGCCCTGACGGGCGAACAGAAGATTCGCAATTTCAACATCAATTTCGGGCCTCAGCACCCGGCGGCGCACGGCGTGCTGCGGCTGGTGCTGGAGCTGGATGGCGAGATCGTCGAGCGCTGTGATCCGCATATCGGCCTTTTGCATCGCGGCACCGAAAAGCTGATGGAAAGCCGGACCTATCTGCAGAACCTGCCTTATTTCGACCGGCTGGACTATGTGGCGCCGATGAATCAGGAACACGCCTGGTGTCTGGCCATCGAAAAGCTGACCGGCACCGTAGTGCCGCGGCGCGGCTCGCTGATCCGGGTCCTGTACTCGGAAATCGGCCGCATTCTGAACCACCTGCTGAACATCACCACCCAGGCGATGGACGTGGGCGCGCTGACGCCGCCATTGTGGGGGTTCGAAGAGCGCGAAAAGCTGATGATCTTTTACGAGCGGGCCTGCGGCGCGCGCCTGCATGCGGCCTATTTCCGGCCCGGCGGCGTGCACCAGGATCTGCCCGATGCCCTGCTGGACGACATCGAGGCCTGGAGCCATGATTTCCCGCGCGTGATGGACGATATCGACGGGCTCTTGACCGAGAACCGCATTTTCAAGCAGCGCAATGCCGATATCGGCATCGTCACCGAAGAGGACATCCAGAATTACGGCTTTTCCGGGGTGATGGTGCGCGGCTCGGGTCTGGCCTGGGATCTGCGGCGCAGCCAGCCCTATGAATGCTACGACGAGTTCGACTTTCAGATTCCGATCGGCAAGAACGGCGACTGCTATGACCGCTATCTGGTGCGCATGGAAGAGATGCGCCAGTCGCTCAGCATCATCCAGCAGGCAATCGCCAAGATGCGCGAACCCGAAGGGCAGGGCGACGTGCTGGCGCGCGGCAAGATCACGCCGCCGGCGCGCAGCGATATGAAAACCTCGATGGAAAGCCTGATCCACCACTTCAAGCTGTATACCGAGGGCTTTCACGTGCCTGCCGGCGAGGTCTATGCCGCGGTCGAGGCGCCCAAGGGCGAGTTCGGTGTCTATCTGGTGGCGGACGGCACCAACAAACCCTATCGCAGTAAAATCCGCGCGCCGGGCTTTTTGCACCTGCAGGCGATGGACCATGTCGCGGGCGGTCACCAGCTGGCCGATGTGGCGGCGATCATCGGCACGATGGACGTGGTCTTTGGAGAGATCGACAGGTGACACGCCGCCCCGCCCAATCTGCGAAACGCAGCCATTCCAACATCCTGCTGGCCGGTTCGACGCTGGTCGCTGCGGTGTTCGTGGCGGTGCAGGCGTGGTACGCGCGGGTGCAGTTCGTCGACTCCAGCGAGACCCGTCTGCTGGAGAAAAAGCTGGATATCTGCTTTGACAATTTCGACGCCGCCGCGGTGCTGGACACGGAATTGCGCCGCGCCGCCCCGGGCATGGGGATCGACGAGGTCTGGCCGCCCCGCATCGAGGTCGCGGATGCGGCGGGAATGCGGCGGTTACAGGACACGGTCGTGCCGCGCCTGAACGCGCTGGAAAGCGGGTTGTTCAAGGCCTCGATCCTGAGCGATCTGGACAAACACCGGGCCTTTCTGGCCCAGCAGCTGCGCGGGCTTTCCAAGCGGCTGTTAGATATCGTGCCGGCCCGGATCGGGCAGGACAAGATGGACAAGGAAATCGACGGGGTGATGGCCACGTTGAGTGATTTTCTGGGTGCGCAGTATTCGGTGTTTACCGGCTGTCGCCTGGTTGCGGAAGGAAAAGCCTGATGTTGCGACGTCTTCATGCTGAACAGCCTGAAACATTCGAGTTCACCCCGGACAACCTGGCCTGGGCCGAAGGTCAGATCAGCAAATATCCCGAGGGTCGCCAGGCAAGTGCGATCATCCCGCTGCTGTGGCGGGCACAAGAGCAAGAGGGTTGGCTGACGCGGCCGGCCATCGAGCATATCGCCGACATGCTGGGCATGGCCTATATCCGGGCGCTCGAGGTGGCCAGTTTCTACTTTATGTTCCAGCTGCAGCCGGTCGGCAGCGTTGCGCATGTGCAGATTTGCGGTACCACGTCCTGCATGATCTGCGGTGCCGAGGATCTGATGGCGGTCTGTCAGGACAAGATCGCCGCCGCGCCGCACCAGCTCAGCGCCGATGGCAAATTCAGCTGGGAAGAGGTGGAATGTCTGGGGTCGTGTTCCAACGCCCCGATGGCGCAGATCGGCAAGGATTATTACGAGGACCTGACCGCCGCGCGTTTTGCCGAGATTCTGGACGAGTTGGCGGCCGGAAAGGTTCCGGTGCCGGGTCCGCAGAACGGCCGTTACACATCCGAGCCCCTCAGCGGGCTGACCAGCCTGTCCGAATATGAAAGCGGGCGCACCCAATACAACGCCAGTGTTCAGCTGGCCGTGGATATCGGCGATACGGTGAAACGGATCGACGGCACCGAAGTGCCGCTGCTGACGCCCTGGCGCAGGGATGCCGCCAACAGCAGCTCGAAACCCGCTGCACCCGAAGCCGAGGCGCCCGAGGCAGCGCCAGCACCCGCCCCCGCAGAAGAGGGGGCGATGCCGCCGCGGCTGGATGCGGCGCGTGATGGCAAGGCCGACGATCTGAAACTGATCAAGGGCGTCGGGCCAAAGCTGGAGGAAATGCTGAACGGCATCGGCATCTATCACTTTGACCAGATCGCGGCCTGGGGGCCGGCCGAAGTGGCATGGGCAGACGAGAATCTGGTCGGCTTCAAGGGCCGCGTCAGCCGGGACGAATGGGTGGCTCAGGCAAAGGTGCTGGCCAGTGGCGCCGAGACCGAATTTTCCCAACGCGCCAAGAACGGCGAAAGCCAGGACTGAGCCGGGCTGCCCGGCGGATATTAGACAGAATGGACCTGATGAACACGGAACAGGACAAAAGCTTTGCCCGCAAGGGCCGTATCACCGGATTGGTGATTGCGGCGGGTGGGCTGGCGGCGATCCTGGCGCCATGGATCGTTCAGGTCCTGCACCTGCCCGCCCGTTTCGAGATGCTGATCTATTTCGGTTCTCTTGCGGCGTTCGTATGGGCATTGGTCAACATTTACCAACTCTGGCGCATGCGCCAGGACAGCCAGAGGTAGGCACTCATGCTGAAAGACCAGGATCGGATCTTTACCAATCTTTACGGGATGCACGACCGCACCCTGGCCGGAGCCAAGGCGCGCGGTCACTGGGACGGCACGGCCGGGCTGATCCAGAAGGGGCGCGACTGGATCGTGCAGCAGATGAAGGATTCGGGCCTGCGCGGTCGCGGCGGTGCGGGCTTTCCGACCGGTCTGAAATGGTCGTTTATGCCCAAGGAAAGCGACGGCCGGCCCAGCTATCTGGTCGTCAACGCGGATGAATCCGAACCCGGCACCTGCAAGGACCGCGAAATCATGCGCCACGATCCGCACACGCTGATCGAGGGCTGCCTGATCGCCAGTTTCGCGATGAACGCCAACGCCTGCTACATCTATATCCGCGGCGAATACATCCGCGAGAAAGAGGCGCTGCAGAACGCCATCGACGAGGCCTATGACGCCGGGCTGGTGGGGCCGAACGCGGCCGGGTCGGGCTGGGATTTCGATCTCTACCTGCATCACGGCGCCGGTGCCTATATCTGCGGCGAGGAAACCGCGCTGCTGGAAAGTCTCGAAGGCAAGAAGGGCATGCCCCGGATGAAGCCGCCATTTCCGGCGGGGGCCGGCCTCTATGGCTGTCCGACCACGGTGAACAACGTGGAATCCATCGCCGTCGTGCCGACCATCCTGCGCCGTGGTGCCGACTGGTTCGCCGGTTTCGGACGCCCCAACAATGCCGGCACCAAGCTGTTTGCCATCTCGGGCCACGTGAACAATCCCTGCGTCGTGGAAGAGGCGATGAGCATCAGTTTCGAAGAACTGATCGACCGTCACTGCGGCGGCATTCGCGGCGGCTGGGACAATCTTAAGGCGGTTATTCCGGGGGGCTCGTCCGTGCCCTGCCTGCCGGGCAAGATCATGAAGGACGAATGCATCATGGATTTCGACTGGCTGCGCGAGCAGCGGTCGGGCCTGGGCACGGCGGCGGTGATCGTGATGGACAACGACACCGACATCATCAAGGCGATCTGGCGGCTCAGCAAGTTCTACAAGCATGAAAGCTGTGGCCAGTGCACGCCCTGCCGCGAAGGCACCGGCTGGATGATGCGGGTCATGGACCGTCTCGTCACCGGCGATGCCGATCCCGAAGAGATCGACATGCTGCTGGACGTGACCAAACAGGTCGAAGGCCACACCATCTGCGCTCTGGGCGACGCGGCGGCCTGGCCGATCCAGGGTCTGATCCGGAATTTCCGCGACGAGATCGAGGACCGTATCAAACACAAGCGCACGGGGCGCGTCAGCGCCGTGGCAGCGGAGTAGGCAGCCAGATGGAGACGTTCACCGCTTATTCCCACGCGCTGGCGTCGCTGGTGCTGTTCGCGCTGATCGTGCTGATTCTGTCGCCGCTGTCGGCGATCCAAAAGCAAAAGGCCGGTCTGGCCCCGGGGGCAACGCCGCCGGGGGATTATGGTGATATGGCCTATCGTCTGAACCGCGCCTATCTGAACGGCACCGAGACGTTGCCGGCGTTTCTGACTGTCACGGCGGTTGCGATCCTGGCCGGGGCCAGCGTCTTCTGGGTCAATTTGCTGGCCTCGCTGGTTCTGGTCTCGCGGGTTTTGATGCTGATCTTTCACTTGCGCGGGATGGGCAGTCCGTACAATGGACCGCGCACCTTTTCCTATGTTGCGGGCTGGGCGTGCCTGGCGGTCCTGGGCGTTCTGGCTCTGGCGGCACTGGTCTGAAGGGCGCGACGTGGAGATGGACCGCATATCCCCCAAGGACCCGCTTTGGACCGGACATTCTTCCGTCCCGGCTCTGTCCGGTGCATCGGGGGCGGCAAGACGCAGCACGGGTCTGCCCGCGATCTGCGCCGCGGCAGTGCTGATCGTCGTCGCAGGCTGTTCCGGGCGCGACGCCAATGCGGTGGCCTTTGACGGGGTCGTGTTCAAGGCCAAGACGGCGGCGGTGGATAAAAAGGTGTCGCGTGCCGATTTCACCGCGACAATCTTCGATGTCTCGCGCTCGCTGGACGGCGCGCGGCAGGCGGCGGGCTATGAAGGCACGAAATACTGTATCGAGAATTACGGCACTTCGGTGATCGACTGGTCGGTCGGTCCGGAAACCGAGCCGGGCCGGTTGCAGGTTGCCGATGATGCCATCACTTTTCGCGGCCGGTGCGACCCATGAGCGGCGCATCTGCATATCCATGCCCGCAAGGGGCACCGGCCGGACCCGCCAAAGGCCCGTTGTTATTGCATAGCGCCGTGTGCCGCGCTCCTGCTGCGCCCTCCACAATGGAGGAAAATGCCATGCCCCCCCTGAAAGCCGGCCTGTTGGCCGTTGGTATCTGTGCCGCGCCGCTGGCGGCTGCCGAAGCCAAGCCGTCGCTGCGGGACGTGCCCGAGATCGAGAACATCATCTTTGCCGCCGCCGTGGCGCATGAGATCAGCGAGAAGTGCAGCAGCATTTCGGCCCGCCGGCTCAAGGCGGTGGGCATGGCCTGGCGGCTGCGGGCCCGGGCCAACGATCTGGGCTATTCGGATGCCGAGATCCGGGCCTATGTCGAATCCGATGCGGAAAAGGCGCGGATGCGCGCCAAGGGCGAGACCTATCTCACCCAGAACGGTGTTTCATACGCCAAACCAGAAACCTTCTGCGCGTTCGGACGTGCGGAAATTGCGAAATCCAGCGCGATCGGCGCGCTATTGAAGGCGAGATAGACCATGTCTGACCTGCGCAAGATCAACATTGACGGAACCGAAGTGGAAGTGGACGGGGCGATGACCCTGATCCAGGCCTGCGAAGTGGCGGGGGTCGAAATTCCGCGGTTCTGCTATCACGAGCGACTGACGATTGCCGGCAATTGCCGGATGTGCCTGGTCGAGGTTGTCGGCGGTCCGCCGAAACCGGCGGCCAGCTGTGCCATGCAGGTGCGCGATCTGCGCCCCGGTCCCGAGGGCCAGGCCCCCGAGATCAAGACCAACAGCCCGATGGTCAAGAAGGCCCGCGAAGGGGTGATGGAGTTCCTGCTGATCAACCACCCGCTGGACTGTCCGATCTGCGATCAGGGCGGCGAATGCGATCTGCAGGACCAGGCCATGGCCTATGGTGTCGATTTCAGCCGGTTCCGCGAGGCCAAGCGGGCCACCGACGATCTGGACTTGGGGCCGCTGGTGGAAACCCACATGACCCGGTGCATCAGCTGTACGCGCTGCGTGCGCTACACCACCGAGGTTGCCGGGATCACCCAGATGGGCCAGACCGGGCGCGGCGAGGATGCCGAGATCACCAGCTATCTGGGCCAGACCCTGGACAGCAACATGCAGGGCAACATGATTGATCTGTGCCCGGTCGGGGCTTTGGTTTCCAAGCCCTATTCGTTCACCGCCCGGCCCTGGGAACTGACCAAGACCGAAAGCATCGACGTGATGGACGCCCTGGGCAGCAACATCCGGGTGGATACCAAGGGCCGGGAAGTCATGCGCTTTCTGCCGCGCAACAATGATGGCGTGAACGAAGAGTGGATTTCCGACAAGACCCGCTTTGTCTGGGACGGTCTGCGCCGCCAGCGGCTGGACACGCCCTATATCCGCGAGGGCGGCAAGCTGCGCCCGGCCACCTGGCCCGAGGCGCTGGGCAAGGCCGCCGAGGCGCTGAAGGGCGCGGAACAGGTTGCCGGACTGGTCGGTGATCTGGTGCCGGTCGAGGCAGCCTTTGCCCTGAAACAGATGATCGAGGGTCTGGGCGGCGTCGTGGAGTGCCGTACCGACGGGGCCAAGCTGCCGGCGGGGAACCGGGGCGCTTATGTCGGCACCGCCACGATCGAGGATATCGACAGCGCCGAACGCATCCTGTTGATCGGCACCAACCCGCGCATCGAGGCGCCGGTGCTGAACGCCCGGATCCGCAAGGCCTGGAGCCGGGGCGCCGATGTGGCCCTGGTCGGGCCCGCCGCCGACCTGACCTATGAATACGCGCATGTGGGCGATGACCGCGCCGCGTTGCAGCAGGTTCTGGACATGGGCGGAGATGACGAGATCAAAGGGCGTGCCTCGCTGATCATCGTTGGGCAGGGTGCGCTGCAAGAGGCGGACGGTGCTGCCGTGCTGGCCACCGCTCAACAGATCGCCGAGGCCACCCAGAGCGGCCTGATGATCCTGCACACAGCGGCTGCGCGCGTCGGGGCGATGGATGCCGGCTGTGTCAACGATCGCGGCATGGACGCGATTGGTGATGCCAAGGTGATCTACAACCTGGGCGCCGACGAGATCGACATCGCCGCCGGTGCTTTCGTGATCTATCAGGGCAGCCATGGCGACCGGGGTGCACATCGCGCCGATGTGATCCTGCCGGGCGCCGCCTATACCGAGGAGCCCGGGCTGTTCGTCAATACCGAGGGCCGTCCGCAACTGGCGCAGCGGGCCGGGTTCGCGCCCGGTCAGGCCAAGGAAAACTGGGCCATCCTGCGGGCGTTGTCGGCCGAGCTGGGCGCGGCGTTGCCCTATGATTCGCTGGCCGCGTTGCGGCAGACCCTGGTGGCCGAGGTGCCGCATCTGGCACAGATCGACCAGGTGCCCGAGAACGCCGTCGTTGCGCTGGAATCCGCGCCGCTGGGCAAGGCCAGTTTCCGGCCGGCGATCGGCGATTTCTATCTGACGAACCCGATTGCCCGGGCCAGTACGCTGATGGCCGAACTGTCGGCCAATGCCCGCGCCCGCGGCGAGTCCCGGATTGCTGCGGAATGATCCGTGGCGTTCGGATATCCCTGCGACCGGTCATGCGGTCCGCGCCATTCGGTGGCGGCGGAATTGCGCGGCATTTGCGCACAAATGTAAACGTAGAGGGTGGCGCGTGGGCGGCAGATGCTGTTTACACCAGAACGTCATCACTGCCACGCGGTGTGGATACGATCGATGCAGACATCGTCGTCGCCGGCTGCGCGGAAAACAGAATACCCACGGTGTGAGGACTTATGGCTGAATTCTTTTCCACTCCGGTCGGCATCTTTGTGCTGATATTGGCGCAAGTGCTTGCGGTCGTTGCCTTTGTCATGATCTCGTTGCTTTTCCTCGTCTATGGCGACCGAAAAATCTGGGCCGCTGTACAGATGCGACGCGGACCCAATGTCGTGGGCGTCTACGGCATTCTGCAATCGGTAGCCGACGCGCTGAAATATGTTGTCAAAGAGGTCGTGGTGCCCGCCGGGTCGGACCGGGTGGTGTTCCTGCTGGCGCCGCTGACCAGTTTCGTGCTGGCGATGATCGCCTGGGCGGTGATCCCGTTCAATGACGGCTGGGTTCTCAGTGACATCAACGTCGCGATCCTCTATGTCTTTGCCGTCTCGTCGCTGGAAGTCTACGGCGTGATCATGGGCGGCTGGGCGTCGAACTCGAAATATCCGTTCCTCGGCTCGCTGCGGTCCGCCGCGCAGATGATCAGCTATGAGGTCTCGATCGGCCTGATCATCATCGGTGTGATCATCTCGACCGGCAGCATGAATTTCGGTGACATCGTACGGGCGCAGGACGGAGGCTATGGCTTCTTCAGCTGGTACTGGCTGCCGCATTTCCCGATGGTGTTCCTGTTCTTCATCTCGGCCCTGGCCGAGACCAACCGCCCGCCCTTTGACCTGCCCGAAGCGGAAAGCGAACTGGTGGCCGGGTATCAGGTGGAATATTCCGCCACGCCCTTCCTGCTGTTCATGGCCGGGGAATATATCGCGATCTTCCTGATGTGTGCCCTGACCAGCCTGCTGTTCTTTGGCGGTTGGCTGTCGCCGATCCCGGGTCTGCCCGACGGTGTTCTGTGGATGGTCGGAAAGATGGCGTTCTTCTTCTTCATCTTCGCCATGGTCAAGGCGATCACCCCGCGCTACCGCTATGACCAACTGATGCGCCTGGGCTGGAAAGTGTTCCTGCCGTTCAGCCTGGTCTGGGTGGTTTTCGTGTCCTTTGCCGCCAAATTCGACTGGTTCTGGGGTGCCTTTGCGCGCTGGGGCGCAGGGGGCTGAACGTGTCGCTGGCTGAAAATATCCGGGCGGCGGGCGAACCGGAGCTGAACGCCCTGGCGACCTATCTGATCGGTGAGTTCGAGATGAAAGACCCCGACGTGAAAAACGGTGAAAAACGCCCGGCCGATGCGCGCAGTGTGACTGCTGCGCTGGCCGCCTGGGCCTATATGCAACTGCATGCGCAGGATCAGGGAGACTGACATGACGCAGATCGATTATGGCCGCGCCGCCAAATATTACCTGCTTTGGGATTTCGTCATCGGCATGAAGCTGGGTCTCAAGTACTTTTTCGCCCCCAAGGCGACGCTGAACTACCCGCATGAAAAGGGTCCCCTGTCGCCGCGCTTTCGCGGCGAGCATGCACTGCGCCGTTATCCCAACGGCGAGGAACGTTGCATCGCCTGCAAACTTTGCGAGGCGATATGCCCGGCGCAGGCGATCACCATCGATGCCGAACCGCGCGAGGACGGCAGCCGCCGGACCACGCGATACGACATCGACATGACCAAGTGCATCTATTGCGGCTTCTGCCAGGAGGCCTGTCCGGTCGATGCAATCGTCGAAGGGCCGAATTTCGAATTCGCCACCGAGACCCGCGAAGAGCTGTTCTATGACAAGACCAAGCTCTTGGAAAATGGCGAGCGCTGGGAAGCCGAGATCGCCCGCAACCTGGAACTGGATGCACCGTACCGATGAACGACGCACAGAACCCGTTCGAAGCCATGCTGAAACAAGCCCAGGACATGGCCAAGGCCTTTAACCCGGCCATGGAGAATTTCTCGCCCAAGGGGTTCGAGGCCCTGTGGCCGACCATCCCCAAGGAAGTCATGGAGATGGTCTTTGGTAATGCGGTCAACACCGAGGGGCTGGATGCCAAGACCCGGCTGCTGATCACGCTGGCCGGGCTGACGATGCAGGGCGCGCAGGCCGACACGGCCGTGCGTCAGACCGTGCGCCACGCCGTCGCGGCGGGGGCGCGCAAACAAGAGATCGTTGAAACGATCGGTCAGATGTCGGTCTTTGCCGGCATTCCGGCCATGAGCCGCGCGCTGGAACTGGCGCAAGAGGCCATGGGTGGCGAGACAGAGGACGACCAGACATGAGCGTATTTGCCTTTTACCTCTTTTCGATCAGCGTGATTGCCGGCGGGTTCTTTACCGTGGTCAGCCGGCAGCCGGTGCATTCTGTGCTGTGGCTGATCCTCAGTTTCATCTCGTCGGCGGGGCTGTTCGTGCTGTTGGGCGCGGAGTTCGTGGCGATGCTGCTGGTCATCGTCTATGTCGGCGCCGTGGCGGTGCTGTTCCTGTTCGTGGTAATGATGCTGGATGTGGATTTTGCCGAGCTCAAGGCGGAAATGGCGAAATACATGCCATTGGCGCTGCTGATCGGCTTGGTGATCCTGATGCAGTTCGTGATGGCCTTTGGGGCCTGGGAAAGCAGCCATGCGGCCATGGACTTGCGTGCCCAAATCCCGCCTTTGGACCGGCACAACACCGAAGCGTTGGGGCTGATCCTGTATGATCAGTATTTCCTGCTGTTCCAGCTGGCAGGACTGATCCTGCTGGTGGCGATGGTCGGCGCCATCGTGCTGACGTTGCGGCATCGCACCGACATCAAGCGGCAGAATATCATCGCGCAGATGATGCGCGACCCGGCAAAGGCGATGGAACTCAGGGACGTCAAGCCGGGGCAAGGCCTGTAACGGCCTTGTGGCGAAAAAAAACGGACCGGAACTCGCACCTGTTCCGGCAACATAAATTGAACGTGGGACGAACAGATGATCGGACTTGAACATTACCTGACGGTGGCGGCGACGCTGTTCGTCATCGGCATCTTCGGGCTTTTTCTGAACCGCAAGAACGTGATCATCCTGCTGATGAGCATCGAACTGATGCTGTTGGCGGTGAACATCAACCTTGTTGCCTTCTCCAGTTTCCTCGGTGATCTGGTCGGGCAGGTGTTCACCCTGTTCGTGCTGACCGTCGCGGCGGCAGAGGCGGCGATCGGGCTGGCCATCCTGGTCTGTTTCTTCCGCAACCGCGGCACCATCGCGGTTGAAGACATCAACATGATGAAGGGCTGAGAGCACCATGGAAACCATCATCCTCTTTGCCCCGCTCGTCGGTTCGCTGATCTGCGGGTTCGGCTGGAAATTCATCGGTGAAACCGCGGCCCTCTGGGTCTCGACCGGGCTGCTGTTCCTGGCGGCGCTGCTCAGCTGGGCGGTTTTCGTGGGTTTTGACGGCGTTGCCCATCAGATTCCGGTCCTGCGCTTTATCGAAAGCGGCTCACTGGCAACCGAATGGGCGATCCGCATGGACCGGCTGACCGCGATCATGCTGATCGTGATCACCACGGTGTCCAGCCTCGTGCATCTCTACAGCTTTGGCTACATGGACAAGGACCCGCAGTGGAAAGAGGGCGAGGTCTATAAACCGCGCTTCTTTGCCTATCTGTCCTTCTTCACCTTTGCGATGCTGGCGCTGGTCACCTCGGACAACCTGGTGCAGATGTTCTTTGGCTGGGAAGGCGTGGGGGTCGCATCCTATCTGCTGATCGGTTTCTATTACCGCAAGCCCACCGCCAATGCCGCCGCCATCAAGGCCTTTGTGGTGAACCGGGTCGGCGATTTCGGTTTTGCGCTGGGTATCTTTGGCCTGTTCTTTCTGGTCGACAGTATCAACATGGATGACATCTTTGCCGCCGCGCCGACGCTGGCAGAGACCCAGCTGACCTTTCTCTGGAGCGAGTGGAACGCGGCCAATCTGATCGCCTTCCTGCTGTTCATCGGTGCAATGGGCAAATCGGCACAACTGATCCTGCACACCTGGCTGCCGGACGCGATGGAAGGCCCGACCCCGGTGTCGGCCCTGATCCACGCCGCGACCATGGTGACGGCGGGCGTCTTCCTGGTGTGCCGCATGTCGCCTCTGATGGAATTCGCGCCGGAAGCGACGACCTTCATCACCGTTCTGGGTGCGCTGACGGCGTTTTTTGCCGCGACGGTGGGTCTGGTTCAGACCGACATCAAGCGGGTGATCGCCTATTCGACCTGTAGCCAGCTGGGCTATATGTTCGTGGCGGCGGGCGTCGGCATGTATTCAGCGGCGATGTTCCACCTGTTCACGCACGCGTTCTTCAAGGCGCTGCTGTTTCTCGGTGCCGGTTCGGTCATCCACGCCATGCATCACGAACAGGACATGATGAACTATGGCGGCCTGCGCAAACGTATCCCGCAGACCTATTGGGCGATGATGATCGGCACGCTGGCGATCACCGGTGTCGGCATTCCGCTGACCTCGATCGGCTTTGCCGGGTTCCTCAGCAAGGACGCGATCATCGAAAGCGCCTGGGCCGGCGGATCCGATTTCGGCTTCTGGCTGCTGGTGGTTGCCGCTGCGATGACCAGTTTCTATAGCTGGCGTCTGATCTTCTTGACCTTCTTTGGCGAGGCGCGGGGCGACAAGCATACCCATGAGCACGCGCATGAAAGCCCGATGTCTATGCTGATCCCGCTGGGAGTGCTGAGCTTTGGCGCGGTGTTCGCCGGGATGATCTGGTACGGCAGCTTCTTTGGCCATACCGACAAGGTCGCCAAATTCTACGGCATCCCCTATGCCGAGGCCGGCGCACATGGCGACGCGCATGCTGTGACCGCTGCGGATGGACATGCCGAGGCACCTGCCGCGGACAGCCATGGCGCTGCCGATGACGGCCACGGCGAACCTGCCGCGACCACAGATCACGCCGCTGCACCCCAAGAGGATGCGGGTCATGGCGACGCCGCGGCCGCCGAGGGCGAACATCATTATGTATTCGCCGGTAAACCGGGCGAAGGCGCGATCTATTTCGGCGAAGGCAACACGGTTCTGGACGATGCCCATGCGGCCCCGGCCTGGGTCAAGGTTTCGCCCTTTGTCGCGATGCTGGGCGGACTGTTCATGGCCATCTGGTTCTACATCGTGAATCCGTCCCTGCCGGGCCGACTGGCAGAAAACCAGCGTCCGCTGTACCTGTTCCTCAAGAACAAGTGGTATTTTGACGAGGTCTATGACGTGATCTTCGTCAAGCCGGCCCTGGGCCTGGGCCGCGCGCTGTGGAAACGCGGTGACGGCAGCGTCATCGACGGTTTCCTCAACGGTGTGGCCATGGGGATCGTGCCCTTCTTTACCCGCCTTGCGGGGCGGGCTCAGACCGGATTCATCTTTACATACGCGTTCTGGATGGTCCTGGGCATTGCCGCCCTGGTCACCTGGATGTCGATCGGCGGAGGAGCGCACTGATGGACAATATACTCTCCATTGTCACCTTCATCCCGGCACTGGCGGCGCTGATTTTGTTGGTGTTCCTGCGCGGCGAAGACGAAGCGGCGCAGCGCAACGCGAAATATGTCGCGTTGTTCGCGACCGGTGTGACCTTTCTGGTGTCGCTGGGCATCTATTTCGAATTCGATCCGGCGAATACCGGCTTTCAGTTCGTCGAGCAGTCCGAATGGCTGCTGGGCCTGCAATACAAGATGGGTGTCGACGGGATCAGCGTTCTCTTTGTGATGCTGACGACCTTCATCATGCCGCTGACCATTCTGGCCAGCTGGAACGTGACCGAACGCGTCAAGGAATACATGGTGGCCTTCCTGCTGCTGGAAACCCTGATGCTGGGCGTCTTCATGGCGCTGGACCTGGTGCTGTTCTATCTGTTCTTCGAGGCCGGGCTGATCCCGATGTTCCTGATCATCGGCATCTGGGGCGGCAAGGAGCGGATCTATGCCAGCTTCAAGTTCTTCCTCTATACGTTCCTCGGTTCGGTGCTGATGCTGGTCGCCATGGTCGGCATGTTCGCCGATGCAGGCACCACCGATATCGAAGTGCTGCTGACACATCAGTTCGCCTCTGAAACGTTCCACCTGATGGGCTTCCAGATTGTCGGCGGCATGCAGACACTGATGTTCCTGGCCTTCTTCGCCAGCTTTGCCGTCAAGATGCCGATGTGGCCGGTGCATACCTGGCTGCCGGACGCGCACGTGCAGGCGCCCACCGCCGGTTCGGTGGTTCTGGCGGCGATCCTGCTGAAGATGGGCGGCTATGGGTTCCTGCGGTTCTCGCTGCCGATGTTCCCGGTGGGGTCCGAGGTGCTGGCGCCGCTGGTCCTGTGGATGAGCGCCATCGCCGTTGTCTACACCTCTCTGGTGGCGCTGGTGCAGGAGGACATGAAAAAGCTGATCGCCTATTCCTCGGTCGCGCATATGGGGTTCGTGACCATGGGCGTCTTTGCCTTCAATCAGCAGGGCATTGACGGCGCGATCTTTCAGATGCTCAGCCACGGGTTCATTTCAGCGGCCTTGTTCCTGATCGTCGGCGTGATCTATGACCGGATGCACACCCGCGACATCGAGGCCTATGGCGGTCTGGTGGTGCGCATGCCGGCCTATGCCCTGGTGTTCATGTTCTTTACCATGGGCAATGTGGGTCTGCCCGGCACCAGCGGATTCGTCGGCGAATTCCTGACCTTGATGGGGGTTTTCCAGGTCAACACCTGGGTGGCCGCAGTCGCCGCGAGCGGTGTGATCTTCAGCGCCGGCTATGCGCTGTGGCTGTATCGCCGTGTGGTCTTTGGCGATCTGATCAAGGAGAGCCTGCGGACCATCACCGACATGACGCGGCGCGAGCGGGTGATCTTTGCACCATTGGTGGTTATGACCATCCTTCTGGGCGTTTATCCTGCGATCGTGACCGATATCATCGGGCCGTCCACGACGGCTCTGATCAGCAACTTTGACACATCGCTGGCAGCGGCCGAGGCCGCCACCCAGCACGCATCGAACTGAGGGGGCCGCGGGCATGATCCAGGCTGATCTGACCATTATTGCGCCGGAAATCATTCTGGCCGTCTTCTCCATGCTGGCGCTTCTGGCGGGCGCCTATACCATCAAGGACCGGCTGGCCACGCCGCTGGTCTGGGTGACCTCGGGCCTGATGGTGATCCTGGCGATGTTCATTGCCAGTCGCAGCGGCGGCGCGCAAATCGGGTTTGGCGGTATGATCGTCGATGACGGGTTTGCCCGCTTTGCCAAGGTGGCGATCCTGCTGTCGGCGGCATCGGTGCTGCTGATGAGCCGGGATTACATGGCACGCCGCAACCTGTTGCGGTTCGAATATCCGCTGCTGGTGGCGCTGGCCGCCGTCGGCATGATGGTCATGGTCAGTGCCGGCGATCTGATGTCGCTGTATATGGGCCTGGAACTGCAGTCGCTGGCGCTGTATGTGGTGGCCGCCCTGCGCCGGGACAGCGTGACCTCGACCGAGGCGGGCCTCAAGTATTTCGTGCTGGGTGCGCTCAGCTCGGGTCTGCTGCTGTACGGCGCGTCGCTGGTCTATGGCTATGCCGGCACCACGCTGTTCTCGGGCATCATCCAGACCGCACATCATGGCGATGTATCTCTGGGTCTGCTGTTCGGCCTGATCTTCCTGATCTCGGGCATGGCATTTAAGGTCAGCGCCGTTCCGTTCCACATGTGGACCCCGGACGTCTATCAGGGCTCGCCGACGCCGGTGACCGCGTTCTTTGCCACTGCGCCCAAGGTCGCGGCGATGGGTCTGTTTGCGCGGGTGCTGCATGACGCCTTTGGCGCTGCCGTTGCCGACTGGCAGCAGGTGATTGCGCTGCTGGCGCTGCTGTCGATGTTCCTGGGCGCCGTCGCGGCGATCGGTCAGCGTGACATCAAGCGTCTGATGGCCTATTCCTCGATCGCCCATATGGGCTTTGCGCTGATGGGCCTGGCTGCGGGCACGGCCTTTGGCGTGCAGGCCATGCTGATCTATATCTCGATCTACGTCACCATGAATATCGGCACCTTTGCCTTTATCCTGATGATGGAGCGGGACGGTCAGCCCGTCACCGATATCGAGTCGTTGAACATGTTGTCCAAGAGCCAGCCGGGCAAGGCGCTGGCGATGCTGGTCCTGCTGTTCTCGATGGCCGGCGTGCCGCCGATGCTGGGCTTTTTCGGCAAGTTCTATGTGCTGCGCGCTGCCTATGAGGGCGGGCTGGCCTGGCTGGCTGTGGCCGGCGTGGTCGCCTCGGTGATCGGAGCGTTCTATTACCTGCGCATCGTCTACTACATGTATTTCGGTCAGGCGGGCGAAGAACTGGACAACAACCGGTCGCCGGTGCTGCTGGGCTTTTTGATGGCATCCGCCACGGTGATGTTGCTGGGCATCGTCAACATGTTCGGCGTCGAAAACGCGGCTGCGGCGGCAGCGGCAACGCTGGTCAACTGAGCCCGATGCGACTGGATCGGGCGTTCCGGTTGCCGGACGGCAACCGGTTCCTGGCTGAGACCGTGTCATGACGCACTGGCCCGACGGCTACGGTCTGCGTATTCTGGACAGCGTGGACTCGACCCTGAACGAGGCCGCACGCATCGCGCCGGATCTGGCCGGACCCGAATGGATTCTGGCCCGAAATCAGACGGCTGCCCGCGGACGGCGCGGGCGCGGCTGGAGCAATCCGCAAAGCAATCTGGCCGCGACGTTGGTGCTGAAACCGCATGAACCCGCCGCCCAGGCAGCACTGCGCAGCTTTGTCGCGGCGCTGGCGCTGTATGATGCCTGCGTCGCGGTGATCGGGCGCAGCGACGGGTTGCAGTTGAAATGGCCCAATGATGTGTTGCTGAACGGCGGAAAGCTGGCTGGTATTCTGCTGGAAAGCACCGGTCGCGGTGGCAACCTGAGCTATCTGGGCATCGGCATTGGCGTCAACCTGGCCGAGGCGCCGTCGCCCGAGGCGGTCGAGCCGGGGGCGATGCGGCCGGTGTCGCTGTTGTCGGAGACCGGCAGCGACGTTGATCCAGAAACCTTTCTGACCCATTTGGCCGCTGCCTATGCCAGGCACGAACTGCAATTCACCACATACGGGTTCGAGCCGATCCGCGCTGCCTGGCTGACCCGCGCTGCCCGTCTGGGCCAGCAGATCCGCGCCCGCACCGCGACATCCGAGACCACAGGGCGTTTCGAGACGGTGGACGGGCAGGGCAACCTGGTTCTGGAAACGGCCCAGGGGCGCGTGAGCATTCCGGCGGCGGATGTCTATTTCTAAGGGAGGCGCCCATGCTTCTGGCCATTGACTGCGGCAACACCAACACCGTTTTCTCGATCTGGGACGGTAAACGGTTCCTATGCACCCTGCGCACATCGACCCATCACGCCCGGACGGCGGATGCGTATTTCACCTGGTATTCGACGCTGGTGAAGCATTACGGGATCGAGGCCGACATCACCGACGTGATCATCAGTTCGACGGTGCCGCGCGTGGTGTTCAACCTGCGGGTCTTTGCCGACCGGTTCTTTGGTTGCCGACCGCTGGTCGTGGGCAAGCCGGAATGCCTGTTGCCGCATCCGCCGCGGGTGGACACCGGCACCTATGTGGGTCCTGACCGGCTGGTTAACACGGCCGGTGCCTATGACCGGCATGGCGGCGATCTGGTCGTGGTCGATTTCGGCACCGCCACCACCTTTGACGTGGTGTCCGAGGATGGCGCCTATATCGGTGGCGTGATCGCGCCGGGCGTCAATCTCAGCCTCGAAGCGTTGCATATGGCGGCGGCGGCGCTGCCGCATGTGGATATATCCAATCCGCAGACCGTGATCGGCAGCAATACGGTGGCTTGTATCCAGTCCGGCGTGTATTGGGGGTATATCGGACTGGTCCGCGAGATTTGCACCCGAATCAAGGAAGAGCGCGGACGGGCAATGACCGTCGTGGCGACCGGAGGGCTGGCGCCGCTGTTCCAGCAAAGCGCCGACCTCTTCGAGGTGCTGGAAGAAGACCTGACAATGCACGGTCTGACCGTGATCCACCAATTCAACAAGGATAACGGCTGACCGCATGACCAGTGAACGTTTGATCTACCTGCCGCTTGGGGGCGCAGGGGAAATCGGCATGAATGCCTATCTCTATGGCTATGGGGCGCCGGGTGCCGAGCGGTTCGTTCTGGTCGATCTCGGGGTGACCTTTCCGGACATGGATGGCACGCCGGGGGTCGATCTGATCCTGCCGGACCTGACCTGGCTCAAGGACCGCGCCGACCGCCTGGATGCGGTGTTCATCACCCATGCCCACGAGGATCACGTGGGCGCGGTGGCGCATGCCTATTCCGATCTCAGGGCGCCGATCTATGCGCGCAGTTTCACCGCCAATATCGCCCGGGCCAAGATGGCCGAGCAGGGGCATCCCGAAACGGCCGTGCGCACGGTCTCGGCCTGGCCCGAGCAGGTGACGGCGGGGCCGTTTCGCATCGGCTTTCTGCCGATCTCGCATTCGATCCCGGAAAGCGCGGCCCTGGTCATCGACACGCCCGATGGCCGATTGATCCATTCCGGCGATTTCAAGCTGGACCCGACTCCGGTCGTGGGTGAACCCTTTGATCCGGATCTCTGGGCCGAGGTCAGCAAAAACGGCATTCGCGCCCTGATCTGCGATTCGACGAACGTCTTTTCGCCCGATCCGGGGCGTTCGGAACTCAGCGTCGGCCCGGCCATCGAACAACTGGTGTCCGAAGCCGACGGCATGGTGGTGGCCACCACATTTGCCAGCAACGTGGCGCGGGTCAAGACGCTGGCCGAGGCGGGGCAGCGGGCAGGACGCTCGATCGTTTTGCTGGGACGGGCGATGCGGCGGATGGTCGACGCGGCGCTGGAAACCGGGGTATTGTCCGACTTTCCCACGGTGATCGATGCCGAGGCCGCCCAGGATGTCCCGCGCGGCAATCTGATGCTGCTGGTGACCGGCAGCCAGGGCGAACGCCGCGCCGCCAGCGCGCAACTGGCGCGCGGCAAGTATCGCGGGCTGGAGATGAAAGAGGGCGACCTGTTTCTGTTTTCCTCGAAAACCATTCCCGGCAACGAACGCGGCGTGATCCGGATCATCAATGCCTTCAGTGAAATGGGGGTCGATGTGGTCGATGACAGCACCGGGCGCTATCACGTGTCCGGCCATGCCAACCGCCCGGATATCGAACGGCTGCATGACATCGTGCGCCCCCAGATGGTGATCCCGATGCATGGCGAACACCGGCATCTGCGCGCCCATGCAAAGCTGGCCATTGCCCGGGGCATGCAGGGTGTCGTGGCTGTGAACGGCATGATGATCGACCTGTCGGGCAATGCCCCGACGGTGGCCGAATATGTCGAAACCGGCCGCACCTATCTGGACGGCAGTGTCAAGATCGGCGCGCTGGACGGCGTGGTGCGCGATCGCATCCGCATGGCGCTGAACGGCCATATCACCGTGACCGCAATACTGGATGAACAGGACGAACCGCTGGGTGATCCCTGGTGCGATATTATGGGTTTGCCCGAAACCGGCAGTTCGAATGCATTGCTGGTCGAGGTGCTGGAAGAGGATCTGGGCCAGTTTCTGGGGCGCGCCGGACGCAAGACGCTAAAAGATGACGACCGTCTGGAACAAGAGCTGCGCCGGATCGCGCGCAAGACCGCCCAGACCGAGATCGGCAAGAAACCCGAAGTGACAGTGGTGATCAGCCGGATGCGGTAGTGTCAGCCGTTGTCGCGGCGCATTTCCTTTGCATCCTCGGTGCGTAGCGGCTTGCCGCCGTATCCCCAGGACCCACTTTTGACTTCGTGAATTCGCACCGAGGTGGCGGCCTTCATGCGCCCGCCCGCAACTTCGGCGAAGGCGTCGGTCACCTTTTCGATCATGGCCGCCTTTTCCTCGGCGCTAAAGACGTCTTCGAGAACCTGTATGTCGATCAGGGGCATGTTGTTCTCCTGTCGCCGGTATCGGCGGTGGGGACAATCTATTGCAGGATCGTGCAGCGTTTCAATGTTCTGTCGCTGCTCGGGATATCAAACCGATCTGGTTCGATTGTATCCGAGCGGCGATTGGAAGGGCGAGCACGCCTCGGCGTCACCCCGCCCGGCGTTCCTCGAAACTGAGCGCGATGAAGCTGGGCAGATGGTCGCCCATGCCAACGATCCTGTTGCCATTGCCAGAGGCGCGCTGTCCGGACCGGCCGCGCGACTCGCTGCGCTCCTTGGCCGGCCGGGGCTGCTCGTCGACCGGTTGGGGGGCGTTGGCCGCGGCGGCGGCGTCTGGCGCTTTGTTGTCCGGCGACTCGGTTTGAGCGGTCGCCTCGTCCGGCCGCGCTGTCCGCCTGGGGCCGCGAGCGCGTTTGGCCGGTTTCCGGTCTTCGTCCTCGGCGCCGCCCTGGGGATCGGGCCGGGTCGATTTCAGCGGACTGTCCAGGCGCGGGATTTCTTTTTGAACCAGCCGTTCGATATCGACCAGGTTCTTTTCGTCGCGCGGCACGCAGATCATCATCGCCTTGCCATCCCGGCCCGCACGCCCGGTGCGACCGATCCGGTGCACGTAATCCTCGGCATGACCCGGCACGTCGAAATTGAAGACGTGGCTCACGCTGGGCACGTCCAGCCCGCGCGCGGCGACATCCGAGGCCACCAGGAACCGCAGCGTGCCATCCCGGAATCCGTCCAGCGTGCGGGTGCGCTGGCTCTGATCCAGATCGCCATGGATCGGCGCCGCGTCATAGCCGTATTTCTTCAGGCTCTTGGCGACGATATCCACATCGGTCTTGCGGTTGCAGAAGATGATCGCGTTGGTGCATTTTTCGCCCTCTGCGTCGATCAGCGCGCGCAGCAGCTTGCGTTTCTCGCTGCCTTCGCGGTCCTTGCGGCTGCCTTTGAACATCACCACGCATTGTTCGATATTCTCGCCGGTGGTGGCCTGACGCGCCACCTCGATCCGGGTCGGCGCCGACAGAAAGGTGTTGGTGATGCGTTCGATCTCGGGTGCCATCGTAGCGGAAAAGAACAGCGTCTGGCGGGTAAACGGCGTCAGGCTGAAAATCCGTTCGATATCCGGAATGAACCCCATGTCCAGCATCCGGTCGGCCTCGTCCACCACCATGATCTGAACCCCGGTCAACAACAGCTTGCCGCGTTCGAAATGGTCCAGCAGCCGGCCCGGTGTTGCGATCAGAACGTCGACGCCCTTGTCGATCAGCTTGTCCTGCTCGCCAAAGCTGACGCCGCCGATCAGCAGTGCCTTGGTCAGCTTGACATGCTTGGCATAGGTGTCGAAATTCTCGGCCACCTGGGCCGCCAGTTCCCGGGTCGGGCACAGCACCAGGCTGCGCGGCATCCGGGCGCGGGCGCGGCCGCGGGCCAGCATGGTGATCATCGGCAGGGTAAAGCTGGCGGTCTTGCCGGTACCGGTCTGCGCGATGCCAAGAACATCCTTGCCTTCGAGGGCCGGCGGGATGGCGCCTTCCTGAATCGGCGTCGGGGTTTCGTAACCGGCCTCGTCAATGGCCTTGAGTACCTTGGGATTGAGGTTCAGTTCAGAAAATTTTGTCATGTGTGTCCGTGTTTTGCGGACACTGTTCCGGCCCGCCGTCTGATCGGAGCCGGACCCCACTGGTCCTGCGCTTGTGCGCATGCTGGCTCGTTCGCGTGCCTTAGCAAAAAGCCGGGCTGCGGTCAAACAATGCCGTGATCCGGTGCCATTATTTTCATTCTGTTTCCCGAAGGGAGCCAGTGTCGTCAAAGGCCGGAAAATGTTTCCGGCGTTTCGCGTCCAGGTTCAGGTCGCACAGGCGCAACAGCCCTTCGGCCCGCAGGCTGGCGCGGCGCGCCGGCGTGTCGGCGCAGAATTCATCATAGAACCGCCGCAGGCCGGGTTCGCCCTCCCGCGCCGCAAGTCCGGTCAGAAGCTCGTGCAACGACAGGCCAAAGGATACATCGCTCCGGTTCGACGGCAGATCGGCCCGATAGGACCCTTGCTGCAGCCGGTACCGATAGGCCGCGATCCAATGCGACCAGCTGCGGGCGTGGCGGTGGCACAGCGCGGCCCCTTCAAGTTCCTGTTCGCCGGGATTCCGCGCCGCCCCGGCCTGGGCATTGTGGATGCGAAAGGCCACGTCCGGCAGGCCGGTGCGCAGAAACAGCTTGCCGGCGGCATGGCTGAGAAATCCGCCCCGCACATAGCGCCCGAACTCGGGGTAAAGGCGTTGCACGATCGCGTCGCGCTGCGGACCGGGCGGGATGAACCCCTTGAACGCCGTACCGGATCCGTCCAGCGCCTCGATCGGGCGGACCCGGGCGCAGAAACAATCGGCGGGCAGCGCCGCCAGCAGACCGCCCGGCGGCACATCGGGCCACAGGTATTCGTCCACATCGATATGCGCCAGCCAGTCCACCTCGGGCGGGCGGGCATAGCAATGGGTGGCGTTCAGGCATTGCCGGACCTGATGCTTTTTCGGCCGTGCCTTGCCCAGTTTTCGCCAATGCGCGGCATCGCAGTCAAACACCCGAACCTTGGGGTGGGCCTTTAGATGGGCAAAGGCTGCGGGTTCCGGCGTGTCAAGATAGAGGTAGAGCCGGTGCGCGCCCAGCTCGATGTGATGGGCGGCAAAGGCCAGTATCTCGTCCACCGGCGCCTTGACGGTGGCGACAAGGCCCCATTTGTCCATCGCGCGCTCTCCCGGATGTGGACCCGCAGCCAACCAGCGCAGCGGGGGGGCGTCAAGACCGCCGCGCCGTCAGACCATCATTTCCTTGGTGGCGGTCAGCCGCACGTCGGGATAGTCGCGTTCGATCCGGTCGATGTCCCATTGCAGCCGGGTCAGATAGACGATGTCGCCATCATGGTCATGGGCGATGTGCTGCTTGTTGGCGGCGACGAATTTCTCGACCGCGGGTTTTTCGCCGCTGACCCAGCGGGCCGAGGTGAATTGCGAATTGTCGAACCGCACGGGCAGGCCGTATTCCAGCTCGATCCGGCTGGCCAGAACCTCGAATTGCAGCGCGCCGACGACGCCGACCACAAAGCCCGATCCAAAGCTGGGCTTGAATACCTTGGCCGCGCCTTCCTCGGCAAATTGCATCAGCGCCTTTTCCAGGTGCTTGGATTTCATCGGATCGCCCGCGCGCACCCCCTGCAGCAGTTCCGGTGCAAAGCTGGGAATACCGGTGACGCGCAGCGCCTCGCCTTCGGTCAGCGTGTCGCCGATGCGCAGCTGGCCGTGATTGGGAATGCCGATGATGTCTCCGGCCCAGGCCTCTTCGGCCAGTTCCCTGTCGCTGGCCAGAAACAGCACCGGGTTGCTGATCGCCATCGGTTTCTTGCTGCGCACATGCGTCAGTTTCATGCCGCGCCGGAAATGCCCCGAGGCCATGCGCACAAAGGCCACGCGGTCGCGATGCTTGGGGTCCATGTTCGCCTGAACCTTGAAGACAAAGCCGGAAACTTTTGTTTCCTCTGGACAAATCTGTCTTGGGTTGGCGGTCTGGGGTTGCGGCTGGGGGCCGTATTGCCCGATTCCGTCCATCAGTTCCTTGACGCCAAAACTGTTGATCGCCGAACCGAACCAGATCGGGGTCATATGCCCCTCCAGCACCGCCTGCGGGTTCAGCGCGGGCAACAATTCGCGCGCCATTTCCAGTTCTTCGCGCAGTTGATCCAACAACTGCGCCGGTACGTGTTCGGCCAGGGCCGGGTCATCCAGCCCCTTGATCTCGATGCTTTCGGCCACCTTGTTGCGGTCGGCCCGGTCCATCAGTTCCAGGCGGTCGCGCAGGATGTCATAGCAGCCCAGAAAATCGCGCCCCTGACCGATCGGCCAGCTGGCCGGGGTCACGTCGATGGCCAGGTTCTCCTGAATCTCGTCGATGATTTCAAAGACGTCGCGGCTTTCGCGGTCCATCTTGTTGCAAAAGGTCAGGATCGGCAGATCGCGCAGCCGGCAGACCTCGAACAGTTTCTGGGTCTGGCTCTCGACCCCCTTGGCACCGTCGATCACCATCACCGCCGCATCCACCGCCGTCAGGGTGCGATAAGTGTCTTCGGAAAAGTCGCTGTGCCCGGGCGTGTCGACCAGATTGAACCGAAAGCTGTTGTAATCGAACGACATCGCCGAGGCCGAGACCGAAATGCCCCGGTCCTTTTCCATCTGCATGAAATCCGACCGGGTGCGTCGGGCCTCGCCCTTGGCGCGCACCTGTCCGGCCATCTGGATGGCGCCGCCATAGAGCAGGAATTTCTCGGTCAGCGTGGTCTTGCCCGCGTCCGGGTGCGAGATGATCGCAAAGGTGCGGCGCCGCGCGATTTCGGGCGGCAGGTCTGGGCGGTTTGCAGCGGTGTCCAACATGTCCGGGCGTATAGGTAAGGATTGCGGCAAGCGCAAGAATGGCGGGCGCGGCGGGAACCGCTGGCCTTTTTGGGCGCGCGGGTCATACTCGGGCCGCAACAGGATCGGAGGGGTCAACATGGATCTGGGAATTGCCGGAAAACGCGCGCTGGTCTGCGCCAGCAGCAAGGGGCTGGGGCTGGGCTGCGCCGAGGCGCTGGCCGAGGCCGGGGTCGACCTGGTGATGAATGCGCGCGGCACCGAGGCGCTGGAGGTCGCAGCGCAGGCCATTCGCGACGCGCATGGGGTCACGGTGACCACGGTTACCGCCGATGTCGCGACCCGGGACGGTCAGGCCAGCGTGATCGCCGCCGCCGGGGCGGTCGATATCCTGGTGAACAATGCCGGAGGGCCGCCGCCGGGCATGTGGAGCGACTGGGAGCGCGAGGATTTCATCAAGGCGCTGGACGCCAACATGCTGGCGCCGATCGCGCTGATCACGGCGCTGGTACCGGGGATGATCGAACGCGGCTGGGGACGGGTGGTCAACATCACCAGCCAGGCGGTGCGGGCACCGATCCCGGTGCTGGGCCTGTCCAATTCGGCCCGCGCCGGGTTGACCGGGTATGTCGCCGGCACCGCGCGGCAAGTGGCCGGCCACGGCGTCACCATCAACAACCTGCTGCCGGGCATCCATGACACCGACCGGGCGGTGTCGCTGGATGATGGTGTGGCCAAGGCGCAGAATATCAGCGTGCAAGAGGCCCGCGACAGGCGCGCGGCGTCGATTCCGGCCGGGCGCTATGGCACGCGCGGCGAATTCGGCGCCACCTGCGCCTTTCTCTGCAGCCAGCATGCCGGGTTCATCGTCGGGCAGAACATCCTGCTGGATGGCGGCGCCACCAATCTGACCATGTGACATGGCGGCAGGAACGGCGCTCAAGGATCGGTTCTACAACGCCTGCAAGGTGCGGCAACTGGCCGACCGGTTCACGGCTGCCGACCCGGGCTTTGACGGCCCGGGTTTTCAGGCGCAGGTCATGGCGCGGCTGCCGGAACTCGAGCTGAAACAGCGCATGGCCTGGATCGCCGCCTGTCTGGACAGGCAATTGCCGGGGCCGCTGTCCGAGATTGCGCCGGTTTTGCGGGCGGCATTGCCGCCGCCCCTGGATCCGACCCTGACCGACGGTGATTTCGGCGATTTCATCTATGCGCCGCTGGGCGAACTGGTGGTGATGCGCGGGCTGGACACGCCGGACCTGGCGCTGGATCTGTTGTGCGATATTACCCAGCGGTTCTCGATGGAATGGGCGCTGCGCCCGTTCCTGAACCGCTGGCCTGACGAGGTTCTCGCCCGTCTGCGGCACTGGAGCCGGCATAACAATTACCACGTGCGCCGTCTGGTCAGCGAAGGCACCCGTCCGCGGTTGCCCTGGGGGCACAAGATCGGGCTGGACGTGGCCACTCCGTTGCCATTGCTGGATCGGTTGCATGCCGATCCCACCCGCTATGTCACCCGGTCGGTGGCCAATCATCTGAATGACATCTGCCGGACCCGACCGGATCTGGTAATGGACCGGTTGTCGGACTGGGCCGATCGGGGCGGGCAGGACCCTGTCGAGCGGGCCTGGATGACCCGCCACGCGCTGCGCGGCCTGATCAAGGCGGGCAACCCGCGCGCCTTGGCCATGCTGGGATTTGATCCGGGCGCAACAATCGACGTGGTGGCCTTTGAGGTTCCGCCACATGCGGATATCGGTGGAAAACTGGCGCTGCGGGTGGCGCTGTGCGCGCCCAAAGAGGCTGCGGCGATGGTGGATGTGGTGTTGTGGCGGCGGCGTGCGGATGGCCGGCTGTCGCCCCGGGTGTTCAAGGTGAAACAGCTTGAACTGCCCGCCGGTCGCCGCGTTGACCTGGAGCGGACGCTGCCGTTGCGCGGTCAGGCCACGACCTATCGGCTGCATCCCGGCACGCATCGTATCGATCTGCAGGTCAATGGGCGTACTCTGGCCAGCGCCGGCTTTGAGTTGCGACCGGCCTGATGGTTCCGCCTCGGGCGGCGGGCTGGGTGCTTGCGCCGCTGCGGCGGGGTTGTTATCTGCGCAGAAGCCCGATGAATTTGATCGGGTACAGGCAATGAGGCCCAACGGTGCAATCCAAGACCCTGCATGCCCAGACCAAGCCGGCCCCGGTTGCGGGGGCCGCCGCACCGCGGCTGGAAATTCGCAACCTGAAACGCCGGTTTCAGGGCCGTATCGTGGTGAATGACGTATCGCTATCGATCATGCCGGGGCAGGTTACCTGCCTTCTGGGCCCCTCCGGCTGCGGCAAGTCGACCACGCTGCGAATGATCGCCGGTGTCGAGATGCAGGACAGCGGCGAAATCTGGGTAGATGGCAAGCTGGTCTGCGACACGATATTTCGCGTGCCGCCCGAACGCCGCGGTATCGGCCTGATGTTTCAGGATTTTGCGCTGTTTCCGCATCTCAGCGTGGCCGGCAACGTCGCTTTTGGACTGAGCGGCAGCAAGGACGAGAAACGCGCCCGGGTCGTCGAGTTGCTGGAACGGGTCGATCTGATCCAGTTCATCGACGGCTATCCGCATCAATTGTCCGGCGGCGAACAGCAGCGCGTGGCGCTGGCCCGTGCGCTGGCGCCGCGCCCCAGCATCATGCTGATGGATGAACCGTTTTCCGGGCTGGACAACCGGCTGCGCGACGGCATTCGCGACGAGACCCTGAGCCTGCTCAAGGAAGAGGACACCGCCGTCCTGCTGGTCACCCACGAACCCGAAGAGGCGATGCGCATGGCCGACGAGATCGCGCTGATGCGCGATGGCCGGATCGTTCAGCAGGGCGCACCTTACAACGTCTATACCCGCCCGGTGGATCGGGCCGCCGTGGCGTTCTTTTCCGATGCCAACGTGTTGCGGGCGCAGGTCAACGGTGCTCTGGCGCAAACCCCGTTCGGCCAGTTCCTGGCCCCCGGCGTACCCGACGGCACCGATGTCGATATCGTCTTTCGGCCCCAGCATGTGCGCATCGATTTCGACCGGGCGGGTATCGGGCCGTTACCGACGCCGACCGATGGCGTGGCGGCACGCGGTGTGGTGCAGCGGGCTCGGTTCATGGGGCATGAAAGCCTGATCGAGTTTTGCATGGATTACGACGGTTCGGTGCTGAAGGCGACGGTGCCCAACGTGTTCCTGCCGCATGAAGGCAAGGTGATGTGGCTGACCATTCGGCGGGACAGGTGTTTCGTGTTTCCGGCCTGAGCCTGGGACACGCGGACCGCGGCCACCGTGTGAGGACAGCGATTTAGGGGCTGTGGTCGGACAGACGCTTGCCCGGTTCATCGACAAAAAGTTCCGGCAGCGGCGTCGCAGTTTCGATCAGATCGGTGCGGAACTCGTGAAAACCACCGTGACTGTCGCACCAGGCCAACAGGATCCAGACCCCGCCCCAGGGGGCCAGCCGCAGGGGCCGTACAACATGCGGGATGCGGCGGCCATCGGGGTGGCAATAGGTCAGGTCCAGTTTCTGCTTGCCGGCAATGGCGTCGCGCAGGCCGGCCATGTGCGACAGGCCGCGCGCCGGATCGGCCAGGGGGTTCAGGGCGGTTTTCCAGGCCTCGGCCTCGGCGATGGTTTCCGCCGGCAATGCCGCCTCGATCTTGTCGGCCAGCGTTCTTGCGGCGTTACTCAGTTCCGGATCGGCGGCCTCTGAAACGATGGCGATGCCTAGGTTCAGCGCATCCAGTTCGGCCGGTGTCAGGGTCAGTGGCGGCAGGGCGATATGGTCGGTCACACGATAGCCGGTGCCGCGCGTGCCCTGCACCGGTATACCGGCCGCGCCCAACCGCGCGATGTCGCGATAGATCGTGCGTTGGGATACGCCCAGCCGGGCGGCCAGGTCGCCGGCGGTGTACACCTGTCCGTTGCGCAACAAGGCGATCAGTTGAACAAGTCGGTGAGGGCGCGGCATGGGGCTTGGTGACATATCAGAGCAGGAAAATCCACAACAACTGACAAAAACATGTCAGTTGTCGGCACCGCGCTCCACTATGCGCCGGAATGTGATGGGGTTTGGCCATGTGCGCGTGGTTTGCGTCTTTTCAGCGTCCGGGGGGCTGCGTAGAACGCAGACAACTTTTCACGCGCGCCGCCCGGGCGGCGCGCCCTGTCTGAGGAGACGGACATGTTGAACAATATCGGCCTTCCCGGCCTGTTGCTGATCGCGGTGGTGGTTCTGGTGCTGTTTGGTCGCGGCAAGATCAGTTCGCTGATGGGCGAAGTGGGCAAGGGCATCACCTCGTTCAAGAAAGGCATCAACGAGGGCCAGAAGGAACTGGAAGACGACAAGGCCGCCGAGGCCAAGGACGTCACGCCCGAAACCGACAAGGACAAGGCGTAACCACGGATGTTCGACCTGGGCTGGACCGAGTTGCTGGTGATCGGCATCGTGGCGCTGATTGTTGTCGGCCCCAAGGATCTGCCGGTGCTGTTTCGCAGCGTCGGGCGGTTCGTGGGCAAGGCCAGGGGCATGGCGCGCGAGTTTTCCAGCGCGATGCATGACGCGGCCGAGCAATCGGGCGTCAACGACGTGGCCAAGGGGCTCAAGGCGGCCAGCAACCCGATGGCCGCCGCCATGGACGAGGTCAAGGACGTGGCCCGCGATCTGGGCGACAACTTGAACCCGGCCAAGCTGGACCCGGCAAAATACGACCCGACCAGCGAAATCGGCAAACTGGCCGCAGAACGTGCCAAAGCCGCCGAAAAGATCGAGGCCGCGTCGGCCCGGGCGGCGGCCGACCGGCTGAGCCGAGAGGCCGCAGAGGCGCAGGCCAAGGCGGCGGAATACGAGGCGAACCTGGCCGACAAGCCGGAAAGTAAAGCATGAGCCCAACCGACGATATCGAGGACAGCAGCGCGCCGCTGATCGAGCATCTGGCCGAGCTGCGTTCCCGGCTGATCCACTCGGTGGTGGCGTTCATCGCCGGCATGGTGGTCTGTTTCACCGTGGCGACGCCGATCTTCAATTTTCTGACCGCGCCGCTGTGCCAGGTGCTGGCCGATCGCGGCCAGGATTGCGATCTGATCTTCATCAGCCCGCAAGAGGGGTTCTTTGTCGCCATTAAGGTCTCGCTGCTGGGCGGGTTCCTGCTGGCCTTTCCCTATATCGGGCTGCAGATGTGGCGCTTTGTGGCGCCGGGTCTGTACAAATCGGAAAAAGGGGCCTTTCTGCCCTTTCTGATCGCCTCGCCTTTCATGTTCGTCCTGGGCGCGTCGTTTGCCTTTTACGTGGTGACGCCGCTGGCCTATGACTTTTTTCTGGGTTTTCAGCAGTTCGGCGCCGATGGCGCCGCGGTGACCGAGGGGCAGGCCCCGCTGAGCGTGGTGTTTCAGGGCAGTGCGCAGGAATATCTGAACCTGACGATCAAGTTCATCGTCGCCTTTGGCCTGTGTTTTCAATTGCCGGTTCTGCTGACATTGATGGGCAAGGCCGGACTGGTCAGCGCCGAAGGGCTGGGAAATGTGCGCAAATATGCCGTGGTCGGCATTCTGGTTCTGGCCGCGCTGGTGACACCGCCCGATGTGATCACCCAGATCATCCTGTTTGTGGTCGTCTATGGCCTGTACGAAGTGTCGATTTTTCTGGTCCGCCGGGTCGAAACCCAGCGCGAGGAACAGCTGCGCGCAGAGGGTTATTATGACGACGACATGTTCGACGATGAACCGGTGAACACGTCCCAGGAGAAAGACGGCAGGTGACCGACGATCCCATGAACCGCATTGCGGCGGCGCTGGAAAGGATGTCGCCGCCGCCCATGCCCGCGCCCGATTTCGAGGCCGCCGGTGCCTTTGTCTGGCATGTCGAGCCGGACCGGATGGAGCCGGTCGAAAGGGTCAACCGGGTGGCGCTGGATCTTCTGGTCGGAATCGACCGGTCGCGCGATACGCTGCTGGACAACACGCGCCGCTTTGCTGCCGGCCACGCCGCCAACAACGCCCTGTTGTGGGGCGCTCGCGGCATGGGGAAATCCAGCCTTGTCAAGGCGATCCATGCCGATGTTCATGCTGATCACCCGGCGCTGAAACTGGTCGAACTGCAACGCGAGGATCTGCCCAGCGTCGGGCGGTTGCTGAACCATCTGCGCGGCGCGCCGCAGCGGTTCCTGCTGTTCTGCGACGACCTGTCCTTTTCCCATGACGACCAGCATTACAAGAGCCTCAAGGCGGTGCTGGATGGCGGCATAGAGGGCCGGCCGGAAAACGTGGTGTTCTATGCCACCAGCAACCGTCGCCATCTGATGCCCCGCGACATGATCGAGAACGAACGCAGCAGCGCCATCAACCCGTCAGAGGCGGTCGAGGAAAAGGTCTCGCTTTCGGACCGGTTCGGGCTGTGGCTGGGCTTTCATCCCTGTTCTCAGGACGAGTATCTGGCGATGATCGACGGCTATTGCACCGCCTACGGGCTGCACATCGCGCCGGAAACCCTGCGCGCCGAGGCGATCGAATGGCAGGCGACGCGCGGCGCGCGATCAGGCCGGGTCGCCTGGCAGTTTTTTACCGATCTGGCCGGACGCAACGGGGTATCTTTGGCATAGCGGATCGGGTCAGGCCCCAAGAAACCGGCCTATGACGGGCATTGTTCGGATCAATTCGGTCGCATGTGAACCCGTATGTTGATGCCCTTTCCGATGAAATTCACAAAGCTGCCGTTTTTTGCCAGGGTGGCATCGACGCCGTTGATATCTGCGACCCAGCCGTGTTTCTTTTCTGCCAGGGCAAAATTTTGCGGCTCGTCCTGGGCCTGGATGCCGGCATTGCCCGAGGATCCAAAGCTCATTTCGGTACATTCGGAATTGACCGTGAAATGAGCCTGGAAATTCATTTCTTCGCCCTGAAAGGATCCCCCGGCCCACGGGCAGGCGGATGCGCCGGTCGCCCCTAAAACGGCAAGGGCGGACGCGAATAGCGCAAATCTCATGACAAAAACTCCCGATGTCAGCTGCACCGGCAGTCTGATTGGGGCGCAACTCATGTCAAGGGGCATGGCATCCGGTCCGGGATGTCTGCTCGCCTCTGATCAGTGGCGTGGCCAATTTTCCGCAAACCAGGTCCGACGGCGCCCGTTATTCGAGGTAGGGCATCGGATTGACGCTGTCAAAACCGTTGCGCACCTCGAAATGCACATAGGCATTGTCGCCGCCGCGCAGCTGCGCCAGTTTCTGCCCGCGTTTGACACTGTCGCCCTTTTTTACCGTGATCTTGTCGACATTGGCATAGACCGTCAGCAGATTGCCGGGATGGCGCACCACGACAATGGGCACCTGATCGGCATCCGCGGTAATCGCGGCCACGGATCCATCGGCGGCGGCGGACACTGCGGCGCCGGGCGCGGCGGCGATGTCGATGCCGTCATTGCGGCCCTTGGAATAGGTCCGCACAATCTTGCCCTGCAGCGGAAAGGCCATGGCGGCCGTTTTGGTGATCGTTGGCTTGGCGATCTTGGTCTTGGGCGGTTCGGGGGGGGTCGGGTCGATCTTTTCGTCCGGCAGCGGTGTCGCGGCGCTGGGCGGCGTCGGGGTGGGCGAGCCGGCACCGGGTTCGGTGACCGTGGCGGCGGCAGCGGCGGTTTTCATTCCGCTGCGTTGCGGCGCAGCCGTCCCGGTGACCGGGATCAGCAGATACTGGCCTTCGCGAATTGCAAAATCCGAGCCCAGCCCGTTCCATTCCGCCAGCGACTTAACCGAAACCTGATAGAGACGCGAGATCGTATAGGCGGTCTCGCCGCGCGCCACCTTGTGCCGGACCGGTTCGGGTTGCGGCGCGGCGACAACCGTCGGTTTCGGAGGGGCGGCCGGCGCCAGGGCGCTGGTCTGCACCTGCGGTGCGACCGGAGTGGTGTCCGGGGCCGCGTCGATGGCGGTGCCGGCGACAGCCGCGATATCGACACCGGTGGCGGCCGAAGGTTCGGCAACGCGGCTGGGCAGGGCGATGACCTCGCCGGCCCGCAGCGGCACCGTCGGGCTGAGGCCGTTGAAGCGGGCCAGTTCGTCGGCCGGCAGGCCAATGCGCGCCGCGACATCGGTGACCGTGTCGCCGCGCCGGGCCACAGCGACCTGATAGGTGGGATAGGATATGATACCGCGGTCATCCGGTTTCGGGCGATCCGTGGCAATGTTGCGGGCGGCCTCACTGGTGTTGAACGCGCCGACCTGACCGCGCAGGTCGAAATCCAGCGGTGCGTTGCACCCGGCCAGCAGCGTCGCTGCCACGACAACGCCGCCAAGGCGCACGGATGTCATTGTGGAACCAAACATCATCTCTCTATCCTCAAATCGCCTCCCCCCTGTTCTGTCGGGGGTTCCGGCCGCTTTTTCCTATACGTCCTTGCCCAGACCTTCCAGCAGCGGCACGAACCGCACTGGCAGTATCTCGTCATAGTCAAAGCCGGTTTCGGTCCGGCGCACCCGGATCAACGTCTGCACCGCGTCGGACTGGCCGACCGGCACCACCATGATACCGTTGATTTTCAGTTGGGCCAAGAGAGGCCCGGGCGGATCCTCGGCGGCGGCGGTCACGATGATCCGGTCAAACGGGGCCTGTTCCGGCAACCCGAACGAGCCATCCGTCACCATTGCAGTGATATTGCTGAGATCCAGCTGGTCGAACACGGCCCGCGCCTCGCGCACCAGCCGGGCATGCCGATCAACAGAATAGACCCGCCGCGCCAGTTTGGACAGGATCGCCGCCTGATATCCCGAGCCGGTGCCTACTTCGAGCACCTTTTCCCGCCCGGTCAGCTGCAGCGCCTGGGTCATCAGCCCGACCACAGAAGGCTGGCTGATGGTCTGTCCGCAGGCGATCGGCAACGGCATGTCCTCATAGGCGCGATCGGCGAATATGCCGCGCACGAACAGGCCCCGGTCGATCGCCTCCATGACCTGCAAGACCTTGCGCTCGGTCACTCCGCGCGAGCGCAGGGCGAACAGGAACTGCATTTGGGTTTCCGCCGGAGGTCCGCTCATTCGATGGCCTTCATGGTGTTCAGCACCTCGTGGGCGGTCAGGTCGGCGCGCATCGGCGTGACCGAAACATAGCCGTCCAGATTCGCCGCCGCATCCGAGCCCGGCGCGGTCGTGATCTGCTGGTTGCCGCCCTTGATCCATAGGAACCGCCGCCCCGAAGGCGAGCTGTGCGGTTCGACCCCGAAATGGGTGCCCTGCCGGAACCCCTGCGTGGTCACTTTGATCCCCTTGACCTCGGCCGCCGGGACCGGCGGAAAGTTGACGTTGAAAAACAGCCGGTAGTCCTGGTCGGACTCCGGGCTGGCGCGCAGGATGCGGCGCACCACATCAGCCCCGTGCTCGGCGGCGGCGTCGAACGGGTTGTCGATGCCGAAATTGCGTGGGCCGTAATATTGCGACAGGGCAATCGCCGGCAACCCCTGCAGGGCCGCCTCCATCGCGCCGCCCAGCGTGCCGGAATACAGCGCGTTCTCGGCCGAGTTGTTGCCCCGGTTGACACCGGACAGGACCAGATCGGGCGGGGCATCCTTCATCACGTCGTGCAGCCCGGCCATCACGCAATCGGCGGGGCTGCCCTCGGCGGCGAAACTGCGCGGTCCCATCTTGGCGATCATCATCGGGTGGGTATAGCTGATGCTGTGGGCGACGCCGGATTGCTCAAAGGCCGGTGCGACGGTCCAGACCTCGCCATCCGGGCCGGCCAGCTCATCGGCGATCGCCGCCAGAACCTGCAGTCCCGGCGCGTTTATTCCGTCGTCATTGGTGATCAGGATACGCATGGCGGCCAGCCCTTTTGAGCCTTGATAGACGCCCCGTTGCGGGGCGGCAAGCAAGCGCGCCCGTTTCCGCCTATTTTGCCGGTGCGGCCGCCCGGGCCGCGGCAGCATTGCAACGGCTCAGAGCAGTGCCAGCAGTCGCGCGGCCTCGTCAGCCGGGCGGGTCAGGGCCTGACGATCCTCGCCGGGAAAGAACCGGCCGCGGATCGCCGTGGGCATCGGTCGCGGTGCCAGGATATGCACGCGTGGTCCGGTGTTGACGGTCTCGGCCGCCCAGCTGCGGGCCAGCGCCATCTGCGCCGCCTTGGTCGCGCCATAGGTGCCAAAGAATTTCTCGCCGGCGCGCGGGTCGTCAAAGAACACCGCCTGACCGGCATCGCCCAGCAGCGGCGCCACAAAGGGGATCAGCACCGAGGTCGCGGTGGCATTCACCGCCAGCGATTTCTGCCAGTCCTTGGCATCGACGAAATTCGCCGGGGTCAGGGGGGCGGCGTGGATCGCCGTGTGCAGCCACAGGTCCAGACGCCCCCAGCGGTCATGGATGCCGCGGCACAGCGTGGCCATCGCATCGGGATCGGTGATGTCCATCGGGGCCAGCGTGGCGCTGCCGCCCGCCGCCTGGATGCGGTCGTCGAGATCTTCCAGGGCACCGGTGGTGCGGGCGACGGCGATCACGTGATGGGTGGCGGCCAGCGCTTCGGCCAGCGCCGCACCCAGGCCGCGTGACGCGCCGGTAATCAGGGCAGTTTGTGTCATGCGCGCGGTTTGACCCGCATTGCCGCAAGGGTCAAGGGCGGATCAGCCCGTCGGCAGGGTCAGCCGCCGGCTGCTGCCGTTCTTTTCCAGCATCAGGCCGTCGGCGTCGATGCCAACGATGCGGCCGATGCTCAACCGGTCTCCGGTCTCGACCCGGCGAATCCGGCCGCTGGATTCGCGCAGCAGGGCCGACATCCGGTCCTGCGGTCCGAACAGACCGATCAGATCGGTTTCGCCGCGTCCGAGGACGCTGTTCTGTGTCGCCATCTGAGCGACGCGGGCTGTGGTGCGCCCGGTATCTGTTTCGCTTGTCATGATCCGCCTTTTGGCCCCAAGGGCCACAAAATGCTGCACTGCAGCAATGTCGCTGGATGCGGCTATCATGGGGCGGAAAACGCGGAAAGGGGAAAGGCGGGGCGGCCGGGCGGCATCGGCAAGGCTCTGCCCATCAGAGACGCCGAAACGGCGCCCTTTGGCCTATTATTCTGCGGCCGGGTTCATCACAAAGCCTTGATTGACCATGTCGGCTGGCTCGACCGGGTATTCGCCCGAGAAACAGGCGTCGCAATATTGCGGGCATCCGGTGTTACGGCCCTGCGCCTCGCCGACAGCGCGGTAAAGGCCGTCCAGCGAGATGAATTTCAGGCTGTCGACCCCGAGATGATCGCGCATTTCCTCGCCGGACATGGTCGCGGCCAGCAGCTTTTCGCGCTGGGGCGTATCGACCCCGTAGAAACACGGCCAGGCCGTGGGTGGCGACGCGATGCGGAAATGCACCTCGCGGGCGCCGGCATCCAGGATCATCTCCTTGATCTTGCGGCTGGTGGTGCCGCGCACCACCGAATCGTCGACCAGGATGACCCGCTTGTCCTTGATCAGCGCCCGGTTGACATTCAGTTTCAGGCGCACGCCCATGTTGCGGATCTGCTCGGTCGGCTCGATGAAGGTGCGGCCCATATACTGGTTGCGGATGATGCCCATGGCATAGGGAATGCCGCTTTCCAGCGAAAACCCGATTGCTGCCGGGGTGCCGCTGTCGGGCACCGGGCAGACCAGATCGGCCTCGACCGGGCTTTCCTTGGCCAGTTCGCGGCCGATATTCTCGCGCGTCTCGTATACGCTGCGTCCGCCCAGAATGCTGTCGGGGCGGCTGAAATAGACGTGTTCAAAGATGCAGAATCGCGGCTTTTGCGGGCGGAAGGGGAAGTGGCTCTGCACGCCCTTATCGTTGATCACCACCATCTCGCCCGGGGCGATCTCGCGTACGAACTCGGCGCCGATGATGTCCAGCGCGCAGGTCTCGGAGCTGAGCGCCCAGCCGTCGCCGATCTTGCCCAGAACCAGAGGGCGCACGCCCAGCGGGTCGCGCACGCCGATCAGCTTGGTGCGGGTCATTGCCACGACCGAAAACGCACCCTCAACCTTGCGCAGCGCTTCTTCCATGCGGTCCGGGATCGACCGGCCCATCGACCGCGCCATCAGGTGGATGATGCATTCGCTGTCCGAGCTGCTCTGAAAGATCGAGCCGCGCTCGATCAGTTCGCGGCGCAGGGCCACGGCATTGGTGATGTTGCCGTTATGGGCAATCGCCGCGCCGCCCATCGAGAATTCGCCAAAGAACGGCTGCACGTCCCGGATCGCTGTCGGTCCCTTGCTGCCCGAGGTCGAATAGCGCACATGGCCGATCGAGATCGGTCCCGGCAGGGTCTCCATAATCTTCTGGCTGGTGAAATTGTCGCGCACATAACCGAACCGGCGGGCGTTGTTGAACCCCTGATCCGGGTCATGTGCGACGATGCCGCCAGCTTCTTGTCCACGATGCTGCAGGGCATGCAGGCCCAGGGCGACGAAGGTCGAGGCATCCTGAACCCCGACGACTCCGAATATGCCGCATTCCTCGCGCAGTTTGTCGTCATCGCCCTGATCGCGCAGGCCGGACGTGTCAAAGGGATGGGCGGGCGGCATATGCAGGGTGGACAAGGCGGGGCAGCTCCGAATCCAAGGGCGGGGTCGTGTCATGACATAGAGCGTCCGATTGCTGCTGTCACGCGCCGGTTCATCAAACCGTTGCATATCTGTCACCGTTTTTCCAGCGACGGTAGGGACGGGCGGGCGTCGGAACCCGAGGGTCAAAGGCCGCCCAGCGGATTGGGCGGCCATTTGCGGTGAGCGTGGGGCAAGCGCGGATCAGGCGGCGACGGCGGGCGCATAGCCCATCGGGTCCAGCGCGACATGCCCGCGGTTGATCATTGCCAGCAGGGCGCGGGTCTCGCCATAGCTGAGGGTGCGAAAGAACGGCTCGGACACGCCCGAGGGCACATGGATCAGCGCGCCGGTCTGGGCATAGACGATCTCTTCGGTGGCAAAGCACAGCTCGGTCGCTTCAACGTCGGAATAGCCGCTGATCGACGCGATGCCGCGGAAACCGCACATCGCGGCCGCCGGGACCAGGACGCAGGGGGTCTGGAACAGGGTCTCGCATTCCGGCTCGAGCAGAGCGACATGCTGGCCGGCAGTCAGCATCATGTCGGAGCAATTGTTCAGGCTGCCGGCGGGGACATGGACGGCGCGGGTCGAGCCGGCGGCGATGCGATGGGTGCGGATGCCGGTCAGTTCGGCATAGCCACCGTCCAGCGTGTAGATCTGGTCGCCCCTGGTCAGGGTCTCGACGGGACGCCAACCCGACGGTGTCTCCAGCATGGTTCCGGACCGGAAGGCGCTGACTTCCTGGCGTTTGGGCATCGGCAGAACCGGGGCTTTTTCGGTGATGTCGGCGGGCAGGAACTGGGCGAATGCTTGGCTGTGGTTCAGAAACATGGGAGCGGTCCTTTGTCAGCAGGTGTTCGTTTGATCTGCCACCATGCTGGCATGGAAATTCAGCCGTTTTTTGGTCACCATTGGGGCGTTAATAGATTACTTTTTCCACATCCGGCAAAGACCGCCCGCCAGAGCGTGGATTGCACGGTTTCCGAAAACGCGTGGTAACCATTGGTTAACCAGAAGGGCGGCTTTGTGGCGCTTTCGAGCCCCCAGGATGGGGGCGATTCTATGGCGGGTGTGCCGGCAACAAGGGCGATTCTGCGGAAATATGCGGGCGCATCGGTTGCCGCGCGGGTTATTTTGCGCAGCTGCCCACCAGGGTTTCGTATTGCAGGGTGATCCAGCCCAGCGCCTGTTCGGGGTTGCGCGCCTCGATCGAGTCGGTCAGGCGGGCAAAGACCTGGGCCGACCGGCTTTCATCGACAATGGTAAAGGTCTGCGCGGTGACGACCGTTTCATAGACGAAAAAGGCGATGGCGATCAGCAGAATGCCGCGGGCCACACCAAAGAAGAAACCCAGCCCCTGATCGACCCCGCCCAGGGCCGAGCGCTGCACCAGCGAGGAAAACAGCGGCGTGAAGAACGACACGAGAATCAGCGCGACGGCAAAGACGCCGGCAAAGGCGGCGATGATGCTCAACTCGCAACTGTCGGCGACGAACTCGCCCAGAACGGGAATTTCCTTGATCAACGGCTCGACCTTGGGCGCAAAGAGATATCCCAGAATTGCCGCCGCGATCCAGCCGGCGATGGCCATGATCTCGCGCACGACACCACGGGAATAGGCCAGCAGAGCGGAAACGACGATGATCAGGGCGACCACCCCGTCGATGATAGTGAAACCTTCCATGGCCCTGGTCCGTCCTGTTTCTGCCTGCGCTGCCGCTTCGGGACCTCAGCCGGCCCCGAACACTTCTCCTACAAAACCCGTCAAATCTGTAGCCCGCGTTAACGCAAGCCCATCAGCTGTGCCGGTTTTGCCACCCGCCGGGGCGATGGCGGCGGTGAAACCAAGTTTTCGGGCCTCTTTCAACCGGTTTTCCGTCTGCGGTGCCGGGCGCAGGGCGCCGGACAGGCTGATTTCGCCGAAAACCACCGTATCGGCGGGCAAGGCGGCGTCTTCCCGCGCAGACAACAGGGCGGCGGCGACGGCCAGGTCGGCAGCGGGCTCCGAGATCTTCATGCCGCCGGCGACGTTCAGATAGACATCGAGCCCGGCAAAGGGGATGCCGCAGCGCGCCTCGAGCACCGCCAGGATCATCGCCAGCCGTCCACCGTCCCAGCCGACCACGGTGCGCCGCGGCTGGGAATGCGGGCTGGGCGCCACCAGCGCCTGCAGCTCCACCAGCACCGGGCGGGTGCCTTCGATGCCGGCAAAGACCGCCGAGCCGGCGCAGGGCGTGCCGCGTTCGGACAGGAACAGCGCCGACGGATTGGTCACCTCGGCCAACCCGCGCCCGGTCATCTCGAAGACGCCGATCTCGTCCGCCGGACCAAAGCGGTTCTTGACCGCCCGCAGGATGCGGAACTGGTGACCGCGCTCGCCCTCGAAATACAGCACCGTGTCGACCATGTGCTCGACCACGCGCGGGCCGGCGATCTGGCCCTCTTTGGTGACGTGTCCGACCAGAATGACGCTGGTGCCGCGGCGCTTGGCAAAGGTCGTCAGTTCATGCGCGGCGGCGCGCACCTGGCTGACACTGCCCGGCGCGCTGTCAACATTGTCGGCCCACATGGTCTGGATCGAATCGATGATCGCCAGTTGCGGACGCTCGGCTTCCAGCGTCGTCAGGATGTCGCGCAGGTTGGTTTCCGCGGCCAGCCTGACCGGAGCATCCGCCAGCCCCAGCCGCCGCGCGCGCATGCGCACCTGCGCGCTGGCCTCTTCGCCGCTGACATACAGTGTCTTCAGCCCGGCCTGGGCGAATTTTGCCGCCGCCTGCAGCAGCAGGGTGGATTTGCCGATGCCCGGATCACCGCCGACCAGAATGGCAGAGGCCGGTACCAGCCCCCCGCCCAGCACCCGGTCAAGCTCGGTCAGCCGCGACAGGGTGCGCGGCGGCGGGGTCTCTTCGGTGGACAGGTCGGTCAGGGCGATCGTGCTGCCGCGTTTCGCACCCAGCGATTTCGAGGCGGGGCCGGCGGACAGCGGCGCCTCCTGAACAATGGTATTCCACTCGCCGCAGGCTTCGCAGCGCCCCGACCATTTGGAGAACGCGGCGCCACAGGCCGAACAGGTATAGGATTTGGATTTAGCCATGCTGCCTTGTGCCGCCTCGGCCTTTGGCGGTCAAATGGCTAATCGCGATCGAGGTCAGAACGCAGCCGGTGAACAGATAGAGCCCCCAGGCGGTTTCCACTGTCGCCAGCCCGACGCCCTTGACCACCACGACATAGAGCGCGATCAGAAAGACATCGGCCATGGCCAGCCTGCCCAGAATGTCCAGCACCGGCAGCACCCGCCGCCGCAACAGCCCGAAATGGATCAGGGCCAGGCCGATGGTTTTCATATAGGGCGCAAAGATCGCAAGGAAGGTGACCAGAAGGGCCAGGGCGATATCGCTGCCCCACAGGCTCTGCAATCCGGTCACGACCGAAATTTCCGACAGGCCGAACATCGGCAACAACCCGGCGCGCAGCAGGGGCGCGAACCAGGCAACGGGATACAGCAACAGCAGGGCAAGGTTGGCGAGGCGCGGGACCATGCGCTTAGCCGTTGCACACCGGCGCGGTGCAAAGGCCCGGGCCGGTCATCGCATAGCGCGCGGGCACGTGGTTGCCGGTGCTTCGGATCACCGCACCGCCTCGATCGGGCCTTCGGCGCGGCCGTGGATGAACTGGTCGAGATAGGGATCGCCCGAGGCGTCCATCTCGGCCACCGGGCCGGTCCATTTGATCACCCCGTCATGCAGCATCGCCACATTGTCGGCGATGGCGCGCACGCTGGTCATGTCATGGGTGATGGTCATCGCCGTGGCGCCCATCTCGACCACGATCTCGCGGATCAGGTCGTTGATCACGCCTGACATGATCGGGTCCAGGCCGGTGGTCGGCTCGTCGAAAAAGATGATCTCGGGATCGGCGGCGATGGCGCGGGCCAGACCGACACGTTTCTGCATGCCGCCGGACAGTTCCGCCGGAAACAGATCGGCAACGGCGGATTTCAGTCCGACCCGGCGCAGCTTGTCGATGGCGATGGCGCGGGCTTCGTCCACCGGGCGTTTCAGCGAGCCGCGCAGCAGGCGAAAGGCGACATTCTGCCAGACCGGCAGGCTGTCAAACAGCGCGCCGCCCTGAAACAGCATGCCGAAACGGGCCAGAAAGGCGTCGCGGTCACCGGATGCGGCATCCTTGCCATCGACCAGGATTTTCCCGGAATCCGGGTGGATCAGCCCCAGAACGCATTTCAGCGCCACCGATTTTCCGGTGCCCGAGCCGCCGATGATCACCATCGAGCTGCCCTTTGGAATCTCCAGGGTCAGGCCGCGCAGCACGCGATTGTCGCCAAAGGCCTTATGGACGTCGTTCATCCGGATCATAGCGAAAAGAACACTCCCGTCAGGACGAAATTGGCGGCCAGGATCAGGATCGCGGCGGATTCGACGCTGTTCTTGGTGGCGCTGCCCACGCCCTGGGCGCCACGACCCGATTGCATGCCATAGTAACAGCCCATCAGGGCGGCGATGACGCCAAAGACCGCGCCCTTGACCAGGCTGGACACGACATCGCGGCTTTCCAGGAAATCGACGGTGTTCTGCAGATAGGCGGCGGCATTGAACCCCAGATTCTGCACCGCCACCACATAGCCGCCGCCGATGCCGATGATATCGCCGATTGCCACCAGCAGCGGCACGGTGATCAGCGCGGCCAGAACCCGCGGCGCAACCAGGTATTTCATCGGATGGGTCGACAGGGTCACCAGCGCGTCGATCTGCTCGGTCACCTTCATCGTGGCGATCTCGGCAGCAATGGACGAGGTCACGCGGGCGGCGATCATCAGGCCGACCAGAACCGGCCCCAGTTCGCGTACCATGCCGATGGCGACGATCTGCGGCACCACCGCCTCGGCGTTGAACCGCGCGCCGCCGGAATAGATCTGCAGCGCCAGCGCGCCGCCGGTAAAGATCGCGGTCAGCCCGACCACCGGCAGGGACAGCCAGCCGATATTCATCAGCGCATTGGCAAACTCGCGTGGATAGAAGGGCGGGCGCAGGATGTGGCTGGCGGCGCGGGCGGCAAAGATCGCCACGCTGCCGGTCAGCGCCAGAAAGGTCAGTACCGCGCGGCCCAGGCGTTCCAGCAATTTCAACGGGTTCACGTCAGGTACTCCCGCCGATAGCGGCCGCCCAGCGAGGTCAGGATCTCGTAGCCGATGGTGCCGGCGGCGTCGGCCAGATCGTCGACGGTCTGCCGCGGTCCCAGGATCGCCAAGGCCGCCGGATCGTCCTTCAGGTCGGTGACATCGGCGGTGATCAGGTCCATCGATACGCGGCCAACGACGGGACAGGCGGTATCGCCGGCAAACAGCCGCACGCCGCCCGCGCCGATGGCGCGGATCAGCCCATCGGCATAGCCGGCGGCGACGGTGGCGATGCGGCAGGGGCGCGGCGCGGTCCAGGTGTTGCCATAGCCGACGGTTTCGCCGGGCTGCACGTCGCGAATCTGGATCACCGGCAGATCCAGTGCCACCACCGGACGGGCGTCCGCATAGGGCAGGGCGCCATACAATCCGATGCCCGGCCGGGTCAGGTCGAAATGATAGTCCGGCCCCAGCAGGATGCCGCCGGTGGCCGCCAGCGAGCGCGGCGCGTCGATACCGTCGGTCATCTCGGCAAAGGCGCGCAATTGCCGGGCGTTCATTGCGTGGTCGGGCTCGTCCGCACAGGCCAGGTGCGACATGACCAGCGCCGGGGCACGCGCCAGGATCTGGGCGCGCAGCCCGGCCCATTCGCCGGGTTCCATCCCCAGCCGGTTCATACCGCTGTCCAGCTGGACGCCGAACCCATGGTCGGGCGTCGAGTCCAGATGCCGGCGCAGTTGTTCAGCGGAATTCAGCAACGGCGTCAGATCATGGGCGCCGATCAGCGCGGTGTCGCCCGGCATATGGCCGGACAGGATAAAGATCGTCGGCCCCGGTCCCAGGGCTTGGCGCACGATCACGCCCTCTTCGGCGGCGGCGACAAAGAATTGCCGGGCGCCGGCGCTGGCGAGGGTCGTTGCCACCCGCTCTGCGCCCAGCCCATAGCCATTTGCCTTGATCACGGCGGCGGCCGGGCAGGCCGACAGCGCGTTCAGCGCGCGCCAGTTTTCCGCCAGCGCGGTCAGGTCGATTTTCAGATGCGCAGTGCTCATGGCCCGTTCTTGACATGCGCGCCAGCCGCGTCAAGGACAATGCGAGGGAAACCGCCACAGGCGGCACGCGCTGTGTCTATTCGCGGTCACACTATTTTCGGCGAAAAAATTCACCCCAGACACCTGTCGACACACGCAGGCTAAGGTCGAATTTTCGCTTGTCGTACCAATGCAGGGCAACGTCGATGTATTTGTTCGGCACGACCTTGAAAATCTGTCCGATAGTCCCCTTGTCCAAATAGGTCGGCATCTGATCGGACAGGCATTTGATATTCTTGTTCCCGGTCAATTTCAGCCGGTTGAAGACGACGACTTTTTGCCTGGCTTTTGGCGCGTTCGGATCGGTTGCCATTTGATTGACCTACGGTGATCGTACAATTGAAACATTAGTTTCAGAATAGCACGGATCCTGCGGTTTCCCAAATTTCGGCACCGGATGATCCGGCGGCTCGGGTCAGTGACCCGGGTCGTCGTTCTGCTGCCAGGGTTTGACCAGATTGCCAAAGCGCGTGAAACGGCCCTCAAAGCTCAGCTCGACGGTGCCGATCGGGCCGTGCCGCTGCTTGCCGATCACCACTTCGGCCTTGCCGTGCAGGCGCTCCATGCGCTCCTGCCAGGCGGCCATCTCATCCAGCTTGTCATCCGAGGGTTTCTCGCGCTCGACATAGTATTCCTCGCGGAACACGAACATCACCACGTCGGCATCCTGTTCGATCGACCCGGATTCGCGCAGGTCCGACAATTGCGGGCGCTTGTCTTCGCGGGCCTCGACCTGGCGGCTGAGCTGGGACAGCGCGATCACCGGAATGTCCAGCTCCTTGGCGATGGCCTTCAGCCCCATGGTGATCTCGCTGATCTCGTTGACCCGGTTTTCCGACTTGCCGGTGCCGCGCACCAGTTGCAGATAGTCGATGATCAGCACATCCAGCCCATGGGTGCGTTTCAGCCGCCGGGCACGGGCCGCGAGCTGGCTGATCGGCAGGGCCGGCGTGTCGTCGATGAACAGCGGACAGGCCTCCAGCGACTTGGCGGCATCGACAAAACGGCGAAACTCGGCCTCGGTCATGTCGCCGCGACGGATCTGTTCGGATGGCACTTCTGATGCTTCTGACAGAATCCGCGCGGCGAGCTGCTCGGCACTCATCTCCAGCGAATAGAATCCCACGACGCCGCCATCGACGGTGCCCTCGGTCCCGTCGGGCAATTGCCCGCGCCTATAGGCCTTGGCGACGTTGAACGCGATGTTGGTGGCCAGCGAGGTCTTGCCCATCGAGGGCCGGCCCGCGAGTATCAGCAGATCCGAGCGGTGCAGCCCGCCCAGCTTCTTGTCCATGTCCACAAGACCGGTCGAGACCCCGGCCAGCCCGCCCTCGCGCTGATAGGCGGCATTGGCGACGTTGACCGCGTCGGTGACCGCGCGCAGAAAGCTTTGGAACCCGCTTTCGGTCTGGCCCTGTTCGCTCAGCTTGTACAGCTGCTGTTCGGCCTCGACGATCTGTTCCTTGGGTTCGCTCGAAATATCGACCCGTGCCGCCTTGTCGGAAATATCGCGCCCCAGACCGATCAACTCGCGCCGGATCGCCAGATCATAGATCATCTGGGCATAGTCGCGCACCGCAAAGGCGCTGATAGCAGCGCCGGCGAGGCGGGCCAGATAGGCCGGACCGCCCAATTCCTTGAGCCCCTCGTCATCCTCCATGAACGCCTTTAGCGTGACCGGGCTGGCAAGGGCATTCTTGGCGATGCGGGCGGCCGCGATTTCATAGATTCGCGCATGCACCGGGTCATAGAAATGCTGCGCTCCGATGATGGCGGCGACCTTGTCATACACATCGTTGTTGGTCAGGATCGCGCCCAGAAGCTGTTGTTCCGCCTCGACGGAATGCGGCATGACATCAGCGATTTGCGGATCGGTCGTGCCCGCGTCGATACTTGTGATCTCGTTCATCTCGCCCCTCATCTGCCGCCGCTTTGTCACGGTCTGCCTGCCGATTCCGGCAGGCTCGGCCTGTCGGCCCGAAGCCATACCCGAGCCCGCGCAGAAGGTGCAAATTGTATCTTTCTGTGGATATCTTGTGCACCACTGCCTGCTACAGGATATTGCCGCAACAGTGACCAAATCGTCAACATATTGCGGTGCTCACGCCAGGGCTGTGGCGGATTTGATGCGCTCTGCCGGCGTTAATCCGCCCGGCGCGCTTCTTGCCAGGCGCGGGGCGCAGTCAGGAAAGATTCTACCTCTGCGAGAGTCGAATCAGAGAATGCACCTGAACTTCTGGCTTCGGCCAGCACGTCCCACCAGGTGCACAGGTGATGCAGGGCCACCCCGTGATCACCCAAGGTCTTTTCCGTCTCGGGAAAGATGCCGTAATAGAAGATCACGGCGGTATGGCCGCAGGTGGCGCCGGTCTCGCGTATCGCGTCGACAAAGCTCAGCTTGCTGCAGCCATCGGTGGTCAGATCCTCGACCAGCAACACCCGGTCACCTTCGCCCATCACCCCCTCGATCCGGGCGTTGCGGCCATAGCCCTTGGGTTTCTTTCGTACATAGGTCATCGGCAGGGCCATGCGTTCGGCCACTAGCGCGGCAAAGGGAATGCCCGCGGTTTCGCCGCCGGCGATGTTGTCGAACGCCTCGAAACCGGCGTTGCGCATCACCGTAACGGTCAGAAAATCCATCAGCGTGGCCCGGATGCGCGGATAGGAAATCAGCTTGCGGCAGTCGATATAGGTCGGGCTGGGCAGGCCGGAGGCCAGGGTAAAGGGCTGGTCGGCATTCAGGTGCACGGCGCCGATCTCCAGCAGCATGCGCGCGCTCAGGCGGGCGATCTCGTCGGCGGGCGGATAAGAAGAGGGGATCATCGCGGGTTTCCTATGTCATGCGCGGATCGGGCGGGATGCCGGTATCGGGTCAGGGGGCGACGCGCCAGTGCAGGTCGAACCCCGGGTCAAAGACGGTCACCGGCCCGTCGCCGGTCTCGATCCCGGTCGGGTATTGCACGGGCGCACCGCGCGTCAGGGTGATGGTGTCCGGGTTTTCCGGCAGCCGGTAGAACGCCGGGCCGTGGCGCGAGACAAAGCCTTCGAGCCGGTCCAGCGCCCCTTCGCGCTCGAACACCTCGGCCAGGATCGACAGGGTGTTGGTCGCGGTAAAGCAACCGGCGCAGCCACAGGCGTTTTCCTTGAGCGCGTCGGTATGCGGCGCGCTGTCGGTGCCCAGAAAGAACCGGTTCTCGCCCGAGGTCGCCGCGGCCACCAGCGCCAGCCGGTGGGTTTCGCGCTTGGCCACCGGCAGGCAGTAGTAATGCGGGTGAATGCCGCCGACCAGGATGTGGTTGCGGTTGATCACCAGGTGATGCGTGGTGATCGTCGCGCCCAGATCGGCGCCGCCCGCGCGCACGTAGTCCACCGCGCCCGCCGTTGTGATATGTTCCATGACCACCCGCAGCCCCGGTGTCGCGCGGCGGATCGGGTCCAGCACCCGGTCGATGAACACGCTCTCGCGGTCAAAGATGTCGATATCGGCCGCAGTGACCTCGCCATGCACGCATAGCGGCAGTCCGATCTCGGCCATGCGCTCGAGCACGCCGCGCACCCGGTCGAAATCAGAGACCCCGCTGGCCGAGTTGGTGGTGGCGCCGGCCGGGTACAGCTTGACCGCGCGCACCAGGCCGCTGGCGGCGGCGGCGGCCACGTCCTCGGGGTCGGTGTCTTCGGTCAGATACAGCGTCATCAGCGGCTGAAACGCCATGCCCTCGGGCAGGGCCGCCAGGATGCGGTCGCGATAGGCCGCCGCCTGCGCCCCGGTCACCACCGGCGGGACCAGGTTGGGCATGATGATGGCGCGGGCGAAATGCCGCGCGGTTTCCGGCAGCACCGCCGCCAGCATGGCCCCGTCGCGCAGGTGCAGATGCCAGTCGTCGGGGCGGGTGATCGTCAGGGTCTCGCTCATGTCCTTGCGCTAGCACAGCCTGTCTGCGGCGACCAGAGGGGCGAGACGATTTGCGCTGTTTCAAACCGCGCTCTGCCACGGCAGGTTGAGCGCCAACGGGAAGGACAGATGCAGAAGCGGCTGAAATTCGAACACCGATACAAGGTCAGTGCCGACCGCCTGTTCGCGCTGGTCATCGATCTGGACGCGCTCGAAGCCGTCAGCAAGCCGTTGCTGCAAATCCATCATCTGCCGTCCGGACCGGTGCGCCAAGGCCAAGGGATCGACGTTGCGTATTCGCTGTTCGGCCTGTTTCCGCAACGCCCCTATCGCATGTTCATCCGCCGCTGTGACGCCACGGCGCTGCGCCTGCGCAGCGAAGAACACGGTGTCGGCATCCAGCGGCTGGTGCACGAGATCGAAGTCAGCCCAGACGGCAACAGTTCGGTGCTGAGGGAGTGGATCGAAGTCGACGCCGGGTGGCGCACACAGATCGTCGCGGCCTGCGTCTGGGTTCTGTTCCACTGGCGGCACCGGGTGCGGCTGCGGTTGTTGGGCCTTGTCTGAGGCGCATTTCCGCGCCGGTCCTGCGCCATCGAAAGCTACACTTTCTGATTGCGCTGCCCCCGCAGCGCATGCCGGGTCAGGATGCGCGCCTGCGCCGCTGTCAGCGGGATCGAGCCCGGCGTCATCTGCAGCCGGGCATAGAGGGCGCGAAACGGCTCTTGTTCGACCAAGGCGCGAAACCGGGCATGGCGCCAGGCGACGGCGGCGGCCTGCAACTCGGCCAGCACCGGATCGGCATGCAGCGCCTGCAACAGTGGATCGCGGCGCGGCGCGATCCGATCGATGCTGACATCCGTGTCGGTGTTGAAATTGCGCTCGACCCAATAATCCATGCCCAGCCTCTGATCGGCATGCACGGCGCGGCCGCGATCGGATTTGACCACATAGCTTTGCATCGCCCCCAGCGGATAGTGGTTCAACTGCACCAGCCGGTGATTGGGGCGCCCGTAATCCGAAAACAGACGCTTGATCTTGAACCGGTCATCCAGTTCCCGGCCTTCGCCGTCGAACCAGCGTGCCGCCGGCAGGCGGTCGGCGACCGGGCTGCGCGGGCGGTGCACCCCCAGTTTGCGATAGGTGCCGTCATTGCGATACAGCGTCTTGAACATCGTCGTGCGCCAGGGCCAGAACATCACGGCCGGCGCACAGCGGGAGAACGTCCGGGTGACCGGCCGGTCGTCAAAGGCGTCGATGCCGGCATTGCCGAACAGCCGCCAGGTCAGGGTGATCGCGCTGGCCTGCGGCAGCGCCTGCAGCAGCGCCTGCAGGCTGTGGTCGCCGGTATGGATGTTGACGAACTCGTCGATATCCAGCGTCAACAGCCAATCGGCCTGGCGCACGATCTCCAGTTTGTCGGCGCGTTTCAGTGCGGTGAACTGGATGCCGCCCCGGTCATGGGGGGGCGGGTTGCGTTCGTGCTGCAGCCAGCCCATCTGGGCCAGCCGGTCCAGCATGGTATCGGTGCCGTCCTGACAGTCGTTCGAGAACACCAGAAAGTCGCTGAACCCTACCGCCCGGTGATGCGCCAGCCATTCCAGCAGGAAAGCCCCCTCGTTTCGCACGGTCAGAACAATGAGTGATTTCAATTCAGTACATCCGTTCATTCATGTGCGGCATCAGCTTTCCATGTCCAGCGCCAAGGCATAGGCGACGCGTTCGGTCTCGGTCAGCTTGACCGCGAGAGCCTGCTGATACAGGCTTTCGAATTCCGGCATGCCGCGCAGTTCGGCGGCCTTGGCCCGGTGCCAGTCCACGCCGTATCGGTGCCAGCGCCGCAACGCATCATCCTGCAGCAGCCGGTCGTATTCGGCGCGCAGGCGCGGCAGGTTGCGCTGGATCGTAATGTCGCGGAAACCGGACCAGTCCATGCGGATCCAATAGTTGATGCCGATCGAGCGGTCCACATGCAGCGCCCGGCCGCGCTGGCGCTTGATCAGAAAGCTTTCGGCGCTGCGCAAGGCATAGTGGTTCAGTTGCAGCAGGTCATAGCCGATCGAACGTTTCGAATTGCGCCAGCCGTTGCGGGCGACCTCGTGCGTCATGTCCTGACCCGACCCGTTGACCCAGCGGACCCGGTCCTGCATCGCCGCGTCCAGCCGGTTGGGCCGGTGGCAGCTGATCTTGCCATAGGCGCCGATATTCTTGGACATCGTCTTGAAACCCCAGGCGGTGTGCGGTTTCGGACAGTAGGCCGGGGCGCAGGCGTCAAACTGATCGATGACGAAATCATCGGCCAGGCGGGTGATGCCATTGTGGCCAAACAGCCGCCAGGTCATCGCGACATTGGTGGCGTCCGGCACATGCGCCAGGAAATCATCCAGCGTGCCGTTGCCACAACGCACATTCATGAATTCGTCCACATCGATATGGATGATCCAGTCGGCCTGGCGGATAACTTTTTCGCGCAGCGCCCGGTTCAATGCGTGTTGCTGCGGCGAGTTGCCCTTCCAGGCATCGTTGCTGCGGTGATGCAGCAGCCCCATTTCCTGCAGGCGGTCCAGCAACTGGGCCGTGCCGTCGGTGCAGTCATTGGTATAGATCAGAAAGCTGTCGACCCCGATGGCGCGGTGATAGGCGATCCATTCCAGGATATAGGGGGCTTCGTTCTTCATGCAGCCGACGATGACCCTGCCGGTCGACCCCGGCGGCAGCCGGCGCGGCGGGGCGGGGGAAAAGGGGGCGGCCAGTTCCTCTTCGTTCACCGCGCCCAGGCGGTTATGCGGCGCAAAGGAAGATCGCTGCAGTTTCTGGAAATTCTGCACCGCCAGCGGCGGCATCAGGGCGCGCGCCGCCGGCGACAAGCGCATGGTGTCCGCTGTCGCGCGGGCGGCGGCCCGGCGTCCGGCGCGGGTGGCCTTGTCGATACGATACATGAAGGCCAGCAGATACTGGCTGGCGCGATAGCCATAGCCGGGATCGGCCTCGGTCCAGGTCCCGGCGGGCGGCGCGCTGCGGAACAGTCCGGCGCTGAGCGCCGGATGGTCCCGGATCAGAGCGGCGTTGTCAGCAGCAAACCGGCGAGAGACCGGGGCCAGCGCGCCTGCGTCCAGGGGCGGGCCATCGACCGCGATCTCGTTCAGAAGGTCCCGCCACAAGGGGCGCGGGATCAAGCGCTTGCGGTCGGCCAGCAGCCGCAGCAACAGGCTATTCAACTGCCGGCAACGGGCCAGCCAGGCGGCCGAGACCGGTTCCGGAACCGCGGCGGGGTCGGCCTTGCCAATGCGGGCGTCAATGCCGAAACAGGCACGGATTTCGTCGGTGACCCCGGGGGCGGCAAAGGCGGCGGCGTCATGGGGGCGCAGTTGCGTTGCGCCCTTGCCGAACGCACCGTCCCAGAATTGCACCAGTGCTGCATAGTCCAGCCAGAACGGCGGCGCCTGGGTTTCCAGAAACTGGCCGGCGGGTGGGTCGATGCGGGGTGCATCCGCCAGGCAGGCGGCCCACCAGTCGGGTGCGTCGGCCAGCGCCAATTCGCGGTCCAACGATACGGCACGGCCCTGAAAAATCTGCGCGGCATAGTGGCGGGCCAGCATCGGGGCCTGTTCATCCACATGGGCCAGGATACGGATATCCGACGACAGGGGGGTCAGCAGATCGCGCAGCCGTGCCAGCTCGGACGGGCGGTGCAGCGAATGGCCCAGCTGAGAGGCCGACAGGATCAGCGTATCGGGGCGGTGGCGCGCGATCTCGGCCGCCAGGTCGGCGGCCAGTCCGGAGCGCAGGCTTTCCTGATCCCGGAGCGCCGCATAGCCGCGGGCCTGGCGCAGGGGGTCGACATGGTCGGGATCGGTCACCGCCATATAGAGACGGGTGTGGTTGCCCTTGCCCGGTGCGCGCGGAAAAAGCACGCCCTTGGACGACAATTGCTCGCGCTTGGCGGCCAGCACCTGCTGCAGCCGCTGCGCGCCCCAAATGTCCAACCCGATATGCAGATAAATACGCATCAGACCGCCTGTCCCTTGCGGCGCAGCGGGTTGGCGTTCAGCCGGCCCCACCAGGGCAGTTCGCGCCCCAGAAACCCGCTGATCCGCTGGCGCGCCGATGGATCGGCCACGTCGTATTCCAGATAAGCCGGATCGCCGTCAAAGAACCGGGCCAGGCCGGCATAGTGCCCGTCGATCCATTGCATGCGTTCCTTGGTGGTGCCGCCATAGCCGGGCGGCAGGCCGGGCACGGGGCTGTCGGGCAGGCGGGCGGTGGCCAGGTCGGACCAGGCCAGCATGGATTGTGACAAATCATAGCTGTCGCGGCGCGAGGCCAGAAACCGGACGCCGGGATGATGCGCGCGCAGGGCCAGGATCAGGGCAAAGTCCATCTGCGGCCACAGCGACGTGTCGGCGCGCAGCATGCTCATCTCGGAAACCGCGTCGCATTCGGACAGAAAGGCGCCCGGATCGCCGGTCTTGAAATAGCCGCGATACAGCAGGTCGGCGACAAAGGCCCCCTTGAGCGCCGGGTCAGACGTGTTGCGCCCGCGCAGGCGGTGGTCGGCGACCTTTAGGCCCGACAGGCGCAGCGCCCGCGCCAGGGTTGTGGTGCCGGTCTTGGGCAGGCCCAGATTGACCACCTGCAGGCTCATGGCGCCGGCCTTGTGCTGCCTGGAGGCGCGGCCTGCAACAGGCCCAGGTCACGCAACAGCGCCTCTTCCTGCGGTGGCAACGGGCCAGCGGCCAGCAACTGCGCCCGCATCCGGCGATAGGCGGGTTGCGTCAACAACGCATCGCGCCGGGCAATGTGCTGCTCTACGGTCTCTTGATGCAGGGCGCGGATTTCCGGGTCGGCCAACAACGCGGCCAATGCCGATTGCAACGCCGGAAGATACCGCAATATGCTGGTATCCTCATAGGCCGGGTCGTTGCGTTCGCGCCAATAGGTGTCGTCAAAGTGGCGGTTTTCCCGGTTCACATCACCACGGTCGTTCTTGACCAGATAACTGTCCAGCGACCGCAGGGCATAGTGGTTCAGCGTCGCAAAGCGCCGCGCGCCGCGGGCCGGAAAACGCCGGATGCGCCGCGGATTGGCCGCGACCAGAAACCGGTGCGGCACGTTGCGCCCGGCGCCATCGGTCCAGACCGGGCGCTTTTTCGGCGCCAGGTTGCCGCGAAAGAAAGGCCGGTGCGCGCCGAAATACTGCAGCGGAAAATCGCGCCGCACCAATGTTTTGACCTCGATCGCGGCCTCGCCGCACCACAGGTCCGGGTTATGCGACCGGCGAAACTGAGCGATCACCGGCACGTCGGAAAAACGCTCGATCCCGTCATTGGCAAAGAACTGGAAGCTGACCGAAATCGCCTGAGGATCGCCGCAGGCCTCGATCAGCGCCGGGATCGTATGATCGCCGGCATGGATGTTCAGAAACTCGTCGACATCGGCGATCCAGACCCAGTCGGCAGCGGCCACCACGGCCTGATGGCGGGCGTCTTTCAATGCCTCCATCTGATAGTTGCGCCCGACCGCCGGATTGGGCAGGTGCTGGACCAGACCGCGCGCCGCCAGCGCCTGCAACAGACGGTCGGTGCCGTCGCAGCAATCGTTGGAATAGAACAGGAAATCGGTGACCCCGAGCAGCTGGTTATACGCGATCCACTCCAGCAGGAACGGCCCCTCGTTCTTGACGCAGGTTACCGCGGTGATCCGCATGCAGGCCCTCTTTTTCGCGTTGCCCCGGCGGCCCGAACAGCCTGCAAGCGACAGCGCATATTGTTTTGGCAATTCATGACAGTTCATCGGAAATCCGTCAACGCGGGCCCCGGTCTTCGGCAAATTTGTCGAGACTTTCCGGCACTTGTGCCACAATGGCGGTTGCGGACGGGCCGCGTCGTTCGTCGCCGACAGGAGGGAAGAATGGAATTCGAGGCACAGGAAACGTTCAAGCTGGTGATCCTGATGATCGCCGGCGCGGCTTTTGCCGGGGTCGGACTATGGCTGCTGCTGCGTCCCAAACCCAGCGGCGCATCGGCCAAGATCGAGCTGTTCGGGTTGAAATTCGAAAGCTCGTCGGCCGGATTGCTGGTGTTTCTGATCGGCGCGGTGTTTCTGGTCCTGCCGCTGTTCGTTCCGGAAAAAACCGTCATTGCGACGACGGCGACATCGACGACGGCAAACGCGGCGACCGAGAGGGCGACGGCAACGACGACCGAACCTGCACCAGCAGCCGCGACTGCGGCCCCCCGGCCGGCGGACCCGGGCACCGCGTCGCCGCCCGCCCCGGCCGGGCGCAGCGCCCTCTTGTTGCCGCCCGATGCGCATGTCTCCGAACAGGAACCCAACGATCGCATTCAGGCTGCCAACCAGCTTGGGTTCGGCCAGACCCTGAAAGGCCGCGTAAGGGCGGGCGAGGCCGACTGGGTCGTGATCGCGCTGCCCGACCCGGCACCTAAATTCGTCGAACTAAAGGTCCGCCACGTGGGCGGCAACTATGTCGAGGCCGTGCTGTTTGATGCACGCGAAATCAAGATCGGCAGGCGGCAGGCAAGTGACGGAACCCATTATATCCGCGCCGAAGTGCTGAAGAATGACAGGTATTACGTGCGCCTTGTCTGCGATATCGGTTCCTCGGTCGACTACGAGATCGCTCTGCAGCACGCTGCGGCGGATTGATTACCAGGGCCAGTATCCTGATGCCCCGGTGAAACCCGCATCGCCATTTGATCTAAATCATTCCAGTAATGGAATGCGTTTCGTATTCTGCAAGCGGAATGTGAAATCGTAGGAGCAAATAATGCCTCTGAACTGGAAATCGGGTGGTCTGCTGCTGGGGGTGGTGTTCTTTGCCGCGGTGCTGCTGGTGAAACCGATCGGCGTGTCGACCCAGTTCGTCATCCTGAACGGTGTGATTGCCGATGCGGTCAATCCCGGGCTGGTGGTGCCCACAGGGGATGGCTGGGCGTCGGACAACGCCTATCTGAACAAATCCGGCGGCAAATACGCCAAATCCGTGGCGAACCCGTTGAACTACAGCTTTGTATTCGTGCTGGCGATGGCGCTGGGCGGGTTTCTGTCAGCGCGGCTGCGCGGCGGTCTGGATACGGGCGAGCGCCGGATGCCGGCGCTGTGGCGGGCCAATTTCGGGGACAGCGCGATGAAACGCTATGTTGTGGCCTTTCTGGGCGGTTTTGTCGTTCTTTACGGCGCGCGCCTGGCCGGGGGCTGCACGTCGGGGCACATGATGTCGGGCATGATGCAGACGGCCGTGTCCGGTTATCTTTTTGCCGCCGGCGCCTTTCTTGCGGCTGTCCCGGTGGCGCTGCTGATGTACAAAAAGGAGGCCTGAGCCATGACCAGCCTAGTTCTTGCCCTGCTGATCGGCACCGCCTTTGGCGTGGTGCTGGACCGGATCGGCGCCAGCAATCCCACCCTGATCGGGCGGATGCTGAACCTGAGCAACTTGCACCTGGCCAAAACCATCCTGCTGGCGATCGGCACCGGTTCGGTTCTGATGTTCGGCGGCCAGATGCTGGGGCTGGTCGAAGTCGGGCACATGTCCGTCAAGACCGCCTATGTCGGTGTCGTTCTGGGCGGGGTGCTGCTGGGGGCCGGATGGGCGGCCTCCGGCTATTGTCCGGGCACCGGAATCGTCGCCGCGGCCGCCGGTCGCCGGGACGCACTGTTCTTTATCGCGGGTGGGCTGCTGGGGGCGGCAGCGTATATGGTCACCTATCCGATATGGCAGGCCAGCGGTCTGCTGGAACCGGTCCTTGGCGGCAAAGTGACCCTGGGCGCGGTGCCGGGCAGCAAATTTGACGCCGTGACCACCTGGCCCGGCGACGTGCTGGGGCTGGTTCTGGGGCTGGGCTTTGTCGTCATGGCCTTTGCGCTGCCCGACCGGCTGGTTGCAAAGCCCGACGACCTGAGGCAACCCGCCGAATGATCTGAGGCGTGAAAGGGGAAACCCTTTGTCAGGGCCTGTTCCAACAGGCGGGTAGAGCGGTCCGGTGTTTGTGTTCCCACCGGGCCGCTCTTATACCTTTTGCGACCGCGGGGTCCGGTGAGGCCGGGCAGACCCTGCGTCCGCGAAAGGACCCCGGATGGAGCCGATTGACAACATTCCCGAAACCGCTCTGGCCTGGCATCGCGCGGGCCACGGCGCGGCCTTGGCGACGGTGGTCCAGACCTGGGGCAGCGCCCCGCGCCGGGCCGGTGCGCAACTGGCGGTGGGCGGCGATGGCCGGATCGCGGGCTCGGTCTCGGGCGGTTGCGTCGAGGGCGCGGTCATCCTTGAGGCGCAAGAGGCATTGCAGGACGGCCGTCACCGGCTGTTGGAATATGGTGTCAGCGACACCGATGCCTTTGCCGTCGGCCTGGCCTGCGGCGGCACCATCCGGGTGCTGGTCGAGCCGGTGGGGGGGGCGCTGCCCGAACCGCTGCTGGCCGAGCTGGTCGCGGCCCGTTCGGCCCGCCAGCCGCTGGCCTATGAGGTCGATCTGCAGGACGGCACCCGGCGCCTGGTGCGCGACGGATATCCGCAGCGCATGCGGGCCGACCGTTCGGGCATGGAGCCTGACGGGCGGACCTTTGTTGCGGTGCACAATCCGCCCTTGCGGCTGATCGTTGTGGGGGCCGTGCATATCGCCCAGGCGCTGCTGCCCATGGCGCGGCTGGCCGGGTATGATCCGGTTCTGATCGATCCGCGCGACAGTTTCGGCGCGCCCGACCGGTTCCCCGGCGAGACCATCCTGCGCGACTGGCCCGATACGGCGCTGGCCCAGTTGGGTCCGGATGCCCGTACGGCGCTGGTTCTGCTCAGCCATGACCCAAAGCTGGACGATCCGGCGCTGACGGCGGCGCTGGGATCCGAGCTGTTCTATATCGGCGCGCTGGGATCGGTGCGTACCCATGCTGGCCGCGTTCAGCGGCTGCGTGCCGCCGGCATTCCGCCCGCCCGGATCGACCGCATTCACGGCCCCATAGGGCTGGATATCGGCGCGGCGGGTCCGGCCGAGATCGCGGTCGCCATTCTGGCCGAGATGACGGCGGTGCTGCGCGGGCAGGCGACGTGAAATTCGGCCCTGTCGCCGTCGACCGCGCCGCCGGCAGTGTCCTGGCCCATTCGGTCCGGATCGGTCCGGTCCGGCTGCGCAAGGGGCAGGTGCTGACGGCACAGCAATGCGCGGCCCTGGGGGCGGCCGGTCTGCGCGAGATCGTCGTGGCGCGGCTGGAGGCGGGCGATCTGGACGAAAACGCCGCCGCGACGGCGCTGGCGGCGGCGCTGGTGCCCGACCCGGCGGCGGCGGGTCTGCGCCCAACCGGGGCGTTTACCGGGCGCGTCAACCTGATCGCCGAGGCACCGGGATTGGCGCGGATTGACGCCGCTGCGATCGACCGGGCGAACCGGGTGCACCCGATGATCACCGTCGCCACCGCGCCGCGCTGGCAGCGGATGCAGCATGACGGCATGGTCGCGACGGTCAAGATCATCTCTTACGCGGTGCCGGGCACGGCGCTGGCGCGGGCCTGCGACGCGGCGCGCGGGGCCCTGGCGCTGCAGCGCCCGGTGCTGCGCCGGGCCGGGTTCATCGAGACCCTGGTGCCCGGGGCCGAGGCCGCCGCCGCCAAGGGGCATCTGATGATGCAGGCCCGTCTGAGGCGGCTGGATGCGGAATTGGCGCCGCCGGTCACCGTTGCCCACCGGATCGCGCCGCTGGCCCGGGCCATTGCCGAATGTCGTGAGGAACTGGTGCTGATCCTGACCGGTTCGGCCACATCCGATCCAGCCGACATTGCCCCCGAGGCGGTGCGCCGCGCCGGCGGGCGGATCGTGCATTTCGGCATGCCGGTCGATCCGGGTAACCTGCTGTTTCTCGGCGAGATCGGTGCGCGCAAGGTGATCGGCCTGCCGGGCAGCGCCCGCTCGCCGGCGGTCAGCGGCGTTGACCGGATCGTCGACCGCATTGTCTGCGGCGTACCGGTCGGGCCGGATGACATCATGGCGATGGGGGTCGGGGGGCTGCTGAAGGAGATCCCGTCGCGACCGCAGCCGCGCCGCCAGCCACGCTAGCGGTACACCGGCGCCTGTGCCTCCCCGGCGCGGATATCCGGCGGCGGCCAGCCGCGCCGCGTCGCCGCCGGCGCTGCCCGATACAGCCTGTTCCGACTGCTGCTGCCGGGCGCCCGAACCGGTGCGGTTCGGTCTTGCGATGGCCCGTCACAAAACGCAGAGAGCGGAAGAGTCACCGCCGGAGCCGGTCCGGCCCAGCGGCATGGACATAAGGAACTGGCGCGCCTATCACGGTCGGATGAGTGCCCGCAGGTCCCGCCTTGCCCTTATGTCCATGACCGGCCGGTGCCGGGCGTATGGCCACACGTCGGACCGGTCCGGCGTGTCAGGGGCCGCGCCATGACGCAGGCCGCCGTGCCGGCGTCGCAGGCCCGGGCGATCCTGTTGATGGTGGTGGCGATCTTCTGTTTCACCCTGATGGATGCCTCGGCCAAGGCGCTGATCCCACGCGTCGGCATATTGCAGACGGTCTGGGCGCGCTATGCCGGGCATATGCTGCTGGTGCTGATTCTGATCGCGCCGCGGCTGACGCACATCGTGCGGACCCGCCATCCGGTTCTGCAGATTCTGCGGTCTGTATTGCTGCTCAGTGCCACCGGCCTGTTCTTCACCAGTATCGGTCTGATCCCATTGACCGATGCGTCGGCGCTGATGGCGGTCAACCCGGTATTGATCACCCTGGGGGCGGCCCTGTTTCTGGGCGAACCTCTGGGACCGCGCCGGATCATCGGCATCGCCGTCGCCCTGGTCGGTGCGATGATCGTGATCCGACCGGGCAGCGCGGTCTTCTCGCCCGCAGCATTGTTGCCGCTGGCCGGCGCGGCCTGTTATTCGGCCTATTCCCTGCTGACCCGCAAGCTGGGGCCGGGCGAGGATGTGTGGACCTCGCTGTTCTATACCGGGCTGGTCGGCACCGTGATCCTGAGCCTGGCGGTGCCACCGACCTGGACCTGGCCGGATGCAACCGGGCTTGGTCTGTTCGCGGCGATCACGCTGTTCGGCACTTTTGGACAATTGGCCCTGATCCGCGCCTTCAGCCTGGGCGAAGCGGCGATGCTGGCCCCCTATTCCTATCTCGGGCTGATTTTCGCCGCCGTGTGGGGGGCGCTGTTCTTTGCCGAATTGCCGGATCTGTGGACCGTCGCCGGCGCCCTTGTGATCGCCGGGGCGGGTCTGTATGTCTGGCACCGCGAAACCTATCGCCGCTGAGAGCCCAGAATGCCGGCAGACATCTCCGATCTTTCCCGCACGGCCCGCGTCCGGTATTTCGTCGCGAACCTGTTCCTGCGGGGGCTGATCGGCCTGTTCGGCCTGATTCCCTACCGGGCGCGCGTCCCGGCCATGGGCTGGCTGGTGTCGCGGATACTGGCACCGCTGGCGGGGTTCGACCGGCGGGTGCGCGACAATCTGCGGCTGGCACGACCCGACCTGACGGATGCCGAGGTGCGGCGCCTGTGCCGGGCTGTGCCAGACAATGCCGGGCGCACGCTGATCGAGCTGTATGCCGGGCCGCAATTCGTCGCGCGGGCCCGCGCGGCGCCTGTTTCCGGCCCCGGCCTTGCGGCGCTGCAGGAGGCCCGCGCCGCGGGGCGGCCGGTGATCCTGATGACCGGGCATTTCGGCAATTACGACGCGGCCCGCGCCCGGCTGATTTCGCTGGGCTACGAGATGGGCGCGCTCTACCGGCGCATGGCCAACCCCTATTTCAACGCCCATTACGTGCGCACGATTTCCGCCATCGGCACACCGATGTTCGAGCAGGGCCGCCGCGGCATGGTCGAGATGGTGCGGCATCTGAAACAGGGCGGCATCATCGCCATCGTCGGCGATCTGCATGCGCAGGGCGGTACGCCGCTGGACTTTTTCGGAACCCCCGCCGTGACCTCGACGGTGCCCGCCGAACTGGCGCTGAAACAGGATGCGGCGCTGATTCCGGTTTATGCGGTGCGCCAGCCGAACGGGCTGGATTTCCAGATCGTCATGCATGAACCGATTGCCCATTCCGACCCGGAAACGATGACACAGGCGATCAATGACGGGCTGGAAGAGCTGGTGCGCACGCATATGGACCAGTGGTTCTGGATCCACCGCCGCTGGAAGCCCGAGTGACCAGTTGCGCCGCGCGGCGTGACGCAGATGGGCGGACCTAGCGGACCTGGGTCGCCGCGACAATGGCGCCAGGGCCAGGCTGCTGGATCAGCACCACCGCCGGGCGGTCGCCCTGCAGTTCGATCGACAGATCCAGCGGGTCCGTGCCATCCCAGAGACCCAGTTCGGTCCAGTCATCGACCACGTTGGCGTAGTCCAGATCGCGACCGGCGTTCTCGCCTCGGGTGATCTGCGCGCTGCGCAACGGTGTATAGCGGATCAGGTGAACCGTCAGGCGCCCCTGCAGGTCCTGCAAAGGCTCGGCGTGGATTCGCAGTGCCGATCCGGTCCGGTCTGCGGAGATCTGCGCCTTGGGCGTCTGTGCTCTGTAAAGCGTGATGATGTCGGCCAACTCCCGGGCATGGGCGCCGACGACATCCTGCTGGCCGTTGACGATCATCTGCGGCGTATAGATCATATCGCGCCCGGCGGCACGCGCATAGCCGCGCTGACGGGCGGTGTTGCCCGGACGGGCAAATTCGTCCTTCCAGCCGATATAGTCCCAGTAGTCCACGTGCAGCGCCAGGGCGATCACGTCGTCGCGCCGGGCCAGTCCGTGCATCAGCGCGTCCGCCGGCGGGCAGGCACTGCAGCCCTGCGAGGTGAAGAGTTCCACCACCACCGGGTTGCTTTGGGCGCTGACCGGCGGGGCCAGCAACAGGAACAGCGCGATCAATGCGGTGACGATCCGGGGCATGTGTGGCGGGTTTCCCTTGCTTACCCTGCCGGTCTAGCTAGGTTCAGTCGATATGGCCAATCAAGGTTTCTTGAAAGCCAGGCGCGGTCCGGCCCCGTTCCGGGGCGCGGTGGCGCGATCCGTGTGTGTCGGTGTACAATGGTATACAAAATCGTCGCACCCCCGGGATCTCTATTGATCCCGTGTCCCGCCTGATGCAGATAGCGTGCAGCGAATTCCCATTTTCCATGCCGCTTCACAGGGAGGCCACTGATGACCATTACCGTTGGACAGGACACAGCCAAGACACGCAAGACGCTGAGCGTGAATGGCAAGACCATTTCCTATTATTCGATCCCCGCCGCCACAGAGGCCGGTCTGGGCGACTTTGCCAACCTGCCAGCGGCACTGAAAGTCGTTCTGGAAAACATGCTGCGGTTCGAGGACGGCAAGACCGTCAGCACCGACGACATCAAGGCCTTTGCCGAATGGGGCGCCAAGGGTGGCAAGAACCCGCGTGAGATCGCCTATCGTCCGGCCCGCGTGCTGATGCAGGACTTTACCGGTGTGCCGGCGGTCGTGGATCTGGCGGCGATGCGCGACGGCATCGTGGCACTGGGCGGCGACGCGCAAAAGATCAACCCGCTGAACCCGGTCGATCTGGTCATCGACCACTCGGTGATGATTGACGAATTCGGCAATCCGCGCGCCTTTCAGATGAACGTGGACCGGGAATACGAGCGCAACATGGAGCGGTATCAGTTCCTGAAATGGGGGCAGGGCGCATTCAACAATTTCCGCGTGGTGCCGCCGGGCACCGGTATCTGTCACCAGGTGAATCTGGAATATCTGGCCCAGACCGTCTGGACCGACACCGATCAGAACGGTGAAGAAGTCGCCTATCCCGACACGCTGGTGGGCACCGACAGCCACACCACCATGGTCAACGGCGCCGCCGTTCTGGGCTGGGGCGTCGGCGGCATCGAGGCCGAAGCGGCGATGCTGGGTCAGCCGATCTCGATGCTGATCCCCGAGGTCATCGGCTTTGAACTGACCGGCCAGATGGTCGAGGGCACCACCGGCACCGACCTGGTGCTGAAAGTGGTCGAGATGCTGCGCGAAAAGGGTGTGGTCGGCAAATTCGTTGAATTCTACGGCACCGGTCTGGACCATCTGCCGCTGGCGGACCGCGCCACTATCGCCAACATGGCTCCGGAATACGGCGCCACCTGCGGGTTCTTCCCGATCGACGACGAGACCCTGCGCTATCTGCGCAACACCGGCCGCGACGAGGACCGCGTGGCGCTGGTCGAGGCCTATGCCAAGGAGAACGGCTTCTGGCGCGGCGCGGATTACGCCCCGGTCTATACCGACACGCTGAGCCTGGACATGGGCAGCATCGTGCCGGCGATCTCGGGGCCGAAACGCCCGCAGGACTATGTCGCCCTGACCGACGCCAAGGCGGCCTTCCGCAAGGAAATGGAAGAGACTTTCAAACGGCCCATGGGCAAGGAAGTCCCCGTCAAGGGCGAAGACTATACCATGGAGAGCGGCAAGGTCGTGATCGCCTCGATCACCTCGTGCACCAACACCTCGAACCCCTATGTGATGATCGGCGCCGGGCTGGTGGCCCGCAAGGCCGCCGCGCTGGGTCTGAACCGCAAGCCCTGGGTCAAGACCAGCCTGGCACCGGGGTCGCAGGTCGTGTCCGCCTATCTCGAGGCCGCCGAGCTGCAGGACGATCTGGACAAGATCGGGTTCAACCTGGTGGGCTATGGCTGCACCACCTGTATCGGCAACTCGGGTCCGATCCAGAAAGAACTGTCCGAAGCGATTGCCGAGGGCGATCTGGTGGCCACCTCGGTCCTGTCCGGGAACCGCAATTTCGAGGGCCGGATCAGCCCCGATGTGCGCGCCAACTATCTGGCCAGCCCGCCGCTGGTGGTGGCCTATGCGCTGGCCGGCACGATGGACATCAACCTGGCGACCGATCCGATCGCCCAGACGCCGGATGGCAAGGACGTCTATCTGAAAGATATCTGGCCGACCTCGCAGGAGGTTGCCGAACTGGTCGAAGCCACCGTGACCCGCGAAGCGTTCCAGACCAAATATGCCGATGTCTTCAAAGGCGACGACAAATGGCAAAGCGTCGAAACCACCGACAGCGAAACCTATGACTGGCCGGCCAGCTCGACCTATGTCCAGAACCCGCCCTATTTCCAGGGCATGGGCAAGGAACCGGGCGTGATCACCAACATCGAGGGCGCCAAGGTGCTGGCGGTGCTGGGCGACATGATCACCACCGACCACATCAGCCCGGCCGGATCGTTCAAGGAAACCACACCGGCCGGCCAATACCTGACCAACCATCAGGTGCCGGTGCGCGAGTTCAACTCGTATGGCAGCCGCCGCGGCAACCACGAGGTGATGATGCGCGGCACCTTTGCCAATATCCGTATCAAGAACGAGATGCTGGACGGCGTCGAGGGCGGTTACACCAAGGGGCCGGACGGTCAGCAGACCTCGATCTTTGACGCGGCCATGGCCTATCAGAACACTGACACGCCGCTGGTGATCTTTGGCGGCGAACAGTACGGGGCCGGCTCGTCCCGCGACTGGGCGGCCAAGGGGACGGCGTTGCTGGGCGTCAAGGCGGTCATCGCCGAGAGCTTTGAGCGCATCCACCGCAGCAACCTGGTGGGCATGGGCGTCATCCCGTTCGAGTTCACCGGCGGCGACACCCGCAAATCGCTGGGCCTGACCGGGGACGAGACGGTGTCGATCTCTGGTCTGGACACCATCCAGCCGCTGCAACAGGTGCCCTGCACGATCACTTTTGCCGATGGCAGCGAAAAGACCATCCAGCTGAAATGCCGGATCGATACCGCCATCGAGATCGAATATATCGAACATGGCGGCGTGCTGCATTACGTTCTGCGCAACCTGGCCCAGGCAGCCTGAGCGCAAGCCTGATCCGATGATCTCAAGGACCCGCCATCGCGCGGGTCCTTTTGCTTTTGCCGCCCTGGGCGCGCTTGCGCTGCCGGCAAACTTCCGGACCAAAAAAAACGGCGCTGTCCGGAAATCGCTTTGGGTCGCTGTGGCGAGACAGAGAAAGGCCCGTATACCTCTGCTCAACCAGCGGAGGATACCCTTGCCACCCCACGGCTTTCGCCGCTTTTGCGATACCCTCGACGCGCTTGATCCGGCCCGGATCGGGCACGCCCGGCACACGCGCAGCCGCAGGCCGCCATCATGCCCAAAACACAAACGCGCTACACGCCCGCTGCGACAAGTTCATCAACCCCATCTGCGGCCCGGCCACGCATAACTTGAACGGCGAGACAAACTGGCTGCAGGTTCGGCCGGCGGATGTCCGCATTGAGCCCATCATTCCAATTCGCCGTTCGGAAACGAAAGTCCGCTTCAAACTTTCAGCTCAGTTATAACGCCAACTTATCTGAACAGTTGATTTACGATTTCACGGGCGTAAGCGTGCACCCAGACTTCTGCTTGGTAGGAGGAGGAATAGTAGACCACGACCGTATCGGTATCGGGTGACACGTAAAGGCACTGACCCGTTCGTCCCGACTTGTACATGTCTCCGTCAGGGAACACGGCATCCCACTGGTAGGAAGCTCCAAAACCCACCTGGCCAAAGTCGTTGACAAGGCGCTGGCTCATGTAATCCTCGCCGTAGATCGCGGGATCGGCAGCGGCTTGGGCTTTCGTAAAGTAGGCTTCTGAAACGACACGTTCATCTGCCACCACGCTCCAACTGGGCGTAAAGAGCATTCCAAAACGGGCTAAATCACGAAGTCTTGCTGCGAATGCGCCCGGCGATGACGGCTCACCACTGACAGTCAGACCGAGAACCCCGTCGCCCTCCATGCCTGCTTGGCTCCAAATGTGCTCAGTGACTAGGTCTTCGAACGGCCTCTCGGTAACATTTTGCAGGACCAGAGTGGTAACGTAAGTATTAAGAGACGCGTACTCAAACCGAGTACCGGGCTCTACATCGACCTCTACTTTTTTCAGCGCCTCCATCAGCGAGAGACCTTCAGGGAGATTTGGGTCACCAAATCCGATGGCGTAAAAAAGGCTGACCGGATGGTCTGGCGAACTGCCCAAACGACTTTCGCTAATATCAAGTCCGGATCGTTGGTGAAGAACATCGGCGACTTTGATATCCGCCCACGAGGTATCTTCAAGTTCAGGGACGTAGTGTGAAACCGTCTCGTCGAGGTCTATGAGGCCTTGCTCGTTGGCGATGTGAGCGAGCGTTCCAACCAGTATCTTGGTGGCAGAGGCCCACAAGTGATTATCCCAATCGCGGATGCCGATATACTCCTCGAACACAATCTGACCCTTGTGGATGACTGCGATTGCCTTGAACCGCGATCTTTCATCCTGCATCATCTCTTTCAAAGTCATCGTGCCGAGAATGGTCGTTGCTCTGACATCACCGACATCAGGCATCAAATTGTAGCTGAGCTCCGAGACTGGCCCGTAACGATGTACGATAGCAGTGAGCAGGTTTTCACTTAGCCGAGACGCCGCATAATTGCCCGCATCGCCAGAGGTGGTCAAAGTTTCCCCGTCATATGCTTGTCTGTAGAGTTGGCTTTGCTCGGCAGAAAATCCGCCTCGACCTTCTCTCACAGATTTCAGTTCGGTCGGGATCGTAAATTCAGAACGCTGGTGCTCGCTTTCCTGTGCTATCGTTGGGCTGACAAAGACAGCTAGTACCAACAGCAAGCCAAAAAAGGGCTTTGCCAGTGTCTGAACATAAGCGTTTTTTGCATCCATGATTGAAGTATCTGGATAACAAACCGTCCGTCAAGAAAGCTCTTAGTTGTCAAGTCGCACGGTGTACCGAAGCAGCCATTGCTCAATCACCATTGAATGACAGCAAAGCCCGCCAACCGGTCAACACGTTTTGCAGACTCCTCCAAAAGAAAAGGTCCCCGCGCAGGGCGGGGACCTTTCTGTCTGGCGATGGCCGGTTGCGCGCGTGGTGTCGCTGTCGGGCTGAAATCGCTGTTGGGGGGGCGCTATTTGGTCGGCAGGGGGCCGATCAGCATGATCATCTGACGGCCTTCCATCTTGGGAAAGTTTTCGATCCGTCCGATTTCCTTGGTGTCCTCGGCCACACGTTCCAGCAGTTCGCGGCCCAGATTCTGGTGCGCCATCTCGCGGCCACGAAACCGCAGGGTCACTTTGACCTTGTCACCGTTCTCAAGAAACTTGAACACGTTGCGCATTTTGACGTTGTAATCGTTCACGTCGGTATTGGGACGAAACTTGACCTCTTTGATCTCGATGGTCTTCTGTTTCTTGCGCGCCTCGGCCTCGCGTTTCTGGGTCTCGTACTTGAATTTCCCGAAATCCATGATCTTGCACACCGGGGGCTTGGCGTTGGGCGAGATTTCGACCAGGTCAAGCCCGGCTTCCTCGGCCATTTCCATGGCGCGGGCAGGACGGACGACACCTACATTTTCACCTTCGGCGCCGATCAGGCGGATTTCGGGGGCGCGGATGTTCTCGTTTACGCGCGGGCCGGTGTCGCGTTGCGGCGGCGCGTTGTGGGGTCTGCGGGCTATGGAATCGTTCCTTTGATCGTGGGAATTACTGAAGCGCAAACCTAGCTTTTGGCGCGGTTCGGTTCAAGTCGCAATTCTTTGCCGATACAGGCTCGGGGGGCAAAGCGCGTCAACTTTCCCCTTGCCCTTGGGATCGGCAAGCCCCACCTAGTCTGCAATCGGCTCACATCGGGTGAGCTGAATGGAAGTTGAGGGCGAATAGTAATGAAACCAGTGATTTGGATTGTCGCAGCCGCAGCCATCGCAGGGGCGGGTTATGTTTGGTACAGCGGTCAGCAGGATGCCATGGACCCGGCTGAAACCGGCAGCAGCAGCAGTGCCGCCAGTGACACCGAACAGCCCACTGCCGCTCAGGATGCCGTCGAGACGGCCAAAACCGCCGCCGAAGAGGCGGCCAAAGCCGCAGCCGACACGGCCACCGCGGCGACCGAGGCTGCGTCCGATGCGGTCGATGCCGCCAAGGATGCCGCCACTCAGGCCGCCACAGATGCGGCCGAAGCGGCCGGCAATGCGGTCGACGCGGCCAAGGATGCCGCCGCCGATGCCCAAGAGGTTGCCGCCAATGCCGCTGCAGCAGCCAAGGACATCGTTGCCGATACCACCGAGGCGGCTACAGGCGCTGTCGCTGATGCGGGCAAGGCGGTGACCGACGCCGCTTCTGATGTGGTCGCGCCTGCGGCAGATGCCGCCAAGCCCGCCTCGGATACGGCCGCAGATGCGGTCGCCGACGCCGCCAAGCCGGCCGCGGATGCGGCGCAACCGGCGGCTGATGACGCTGCTGCTGCCTCGGCCGAAGCCGCCGTGGCTCCGGCCGATCTGTCCACGCTGCTGACAGTGCCGGGCTTTGACCATGACAAGGTGGTCGAGGCCATCGACGGTTCGGATCTGGCCGCCGCTCAGAAAATCACGCTGAAAGCAGGGTTGGATCAGGCAAAGAACAACCCGGACCTGCTGAAGGGTGTTCTGGATCAGATCAAGACCGCGCTGGGCCTGTAAAGCTCTGGGCCTGAAAATCCGGCTTTGCCAAGGAAAGGGGGCCGCGCAGCATCTGCGCGGCCCCCGTCATTTCGGCCCCTAGGTCAGAGGCGGCTAACCGGCTGTATCGGATGCCTCAGCCGACAAAGGCCTTTTCGACCACGTAATGCTTGGGATCGGAGTTGGCGCCTTCTTCCAGGCCAAAGCCTTCCAGAACTTCCTTGAGGTCCACGTTGAAGCCCAGCGAACCACAGACCATGGCCCGGTCGGTTTCGGGGTTCATCGGTTCGATGCCCAGATCGGCAAAGACGGTTCCGTCGGTCAGCAGATTGGTGATCCGGCCCATCTTGGGGCTCTCTTCGCGGGTGGTAGTCGGATAATAGCGGATCTTGTCCAGATTCTCGGTACCGATCAGTTCCTGCATCAACTCGTCGGATTTCAGGTTCTCGATCAACTGCCGGCCATAATCCAGTTCGGCCACATCGCGGCAGGTATGGGTGATCACCACCTCGTCGTAATTCTCGTAGGTTTCCGGCTCGCGCAGCAGCGAGGCAAAGGGGGCAAAGCCGGTGCCGGTGGCAAAGAACCAGATGCGCTTGCCCGGCAGCAGCGCGTCATGCACCAGGGTGCCCACGGGTTTCGGGCGCAGGATGATCTGATCGCCCGGCTGGATGTGCTGCAGTTTGCTGGTCAGGGGCCCGTCCTGAACCTTGATCGAATAGAATTCCAGTTCTTCGTCCCAGGCCGGGCTGGCGATGGAATAGGCGCGCAGCAGCGGTTTGCCGTTGTCGCCCAATAGTCCGATCATCACGAATTCACCCGAGCGGAACCGCAGGCTCTGCGGACGGGTCACGCGGAACGAGAACAGCCGGTCGGTCCAGTGCTTGACCGAGGTCACCGTCTGGGCATCGGGCAGGGTGGGAGTCTTGACGGGCGTGGCATCGGTTGCGGCATGGGTCACGGAAATCATCTCTGTCATCGTTTCACTGCCGGTCACTTAAACCGACACCTCTGATTAAGCTTTGATGTAGGTCAGGAAAAGGGCCGATTAGCCCCGCAGGCGGGATTGATAGTCGTGATCGCGCCAATTGGCCCGCGACTGCCATTGATCCTGCGGTTGCCGGGCGGCCAGAGAATCGTCGATTTCGACCTCATCAAAGCCCGAGCGGCGCGCCATCGCGTACTGATCCGCCAGCACATGGCCCTTGGCGCGCAACCGGCCATCATAGCCGCGCAGGCGCAACTGGCGGGCAATGGTGAACCCGCGCCCGTCGGCAAAGCTGGGGAAATCGACGCGGATCATTTGCAGTCCCGGCGTCAGCGGAACCTCGGCCGGATCGGTGTCGGACGCCAGATCCAGCGCCGTCACGTCATTGGCAGCCTCGCCCAGGGGGGCATAACCCTTGATCCAGGTGTCCGGGCCAAAGCCCGCGTCGGTCACGATAACGGTCATGAATTTGCTCCTGTGCGCACCATCTTGCCATTCACGAAATGAATGCCGCATTCGTCCTTGTTCTGATTGCGCCAGCGTCCGGCGCGTGGGTCTTCGCCCTCGGCCACCGGCGAGGTGCAGGGCGCGCAGCCGATCGACGGATAGCCCTGCGCCACCAGCGGGTGCCGGGGCAGGCGGTTCTCTTCCATATAGGCGCGCACATCTTCGGGCGCCCAATGGGCCAGCGGATTGACCTTGAGCCGGTTTGTGCCCTCTTCGGCCTCGAAAAAGTCCAGCGCCGCCCGGGTGCCCGACTGGAACCGTTTGCGGCCGGTGATCCAGCCGTCGTAATCGGCCAGGGCCCGGTTCAGCGGCTCGGTCTTGCGCAGGCTGCAGCAGGCATCCGGGTCGGTGCGGTGCAGCGTGCCGTCCGGGTCGCCGGCGGCGGTCGCGGCCGCGTCGGCGCGGATGATGCGCAGGTTGCGCAGATCAAGACGCTCGGCCAGTTCGGCCTGATAGACCAGGGTCTCGGTGAAAAGCATCTCGGTGTCGATGAACAGCACCGGCGTGGTCTTGTCGGTCACCGCCACCATGTGCAGCAACACCACCGACTCGGCGCCAAAGCTGGACACCAGAGCGATCTTGCCGGCATCGCGCAGCGCGCCGTGCAGCACCGAAGTGGCGCTGTGATGGCGAAAGCGGGCATTGAGGTCGCGTGCTTTCGCAGCCACCCGTTGGGCGGCAGAGATACCGGGCTCGACCCCGGTTATGTCATTGTCGGCAGCATCCAGGCTGCGATGTTCATGCAGCATGGGCCCGTGCCTCGGGATAGAGCGCGGCCTTGAACGGCGCCAGGCCGAGACGGCGATAGGTCTGCAGGAAGGTCTCGTTCGGGTCTTCGCGCAGGTCGAGATAGGCCTGGACCAGTCGTTCGATCGCCGGCACGATCTCTTCGGCGGAAAATCCCGGACCGGCCCGTTCGCCCAGGGCGGCATCCTGGGTGCCGTCGCCGCCCAGGGTGACCTGATAGTTTTCGACCCCGGCACGATCCAGACCCAGAATGCCGATATGGCCGACATGGTGATGGCCGCAGGCATTGATGCAGCCGGAAATCTTGATCTTGAGCGGGCCGATGTCTTTCTCGATCTTCAGCTCGTCAAAGCGGGTGGCGATCTCTTGGGCGATCGGGATCGACCGCGCCGTGGCCAGGGTGCAGTAATCCATGCCGGGGCAGGCGATGATGTCGCTGATCAGGCCGATATTCGCGGTGGCCAGCGCGGCGGCTTTCAGCTCGGCATGGATCGCCGGCAGATCGGATTTGTGCACATGCGGCAGGATCACGTTCTGCTCGTGGCTGATGCGAAGCTCGTCATGAGCATAACGTTCGGCCAGATCGGCCATCAGGCGCATCTGCTCGGCGCTGGCATCGCCCGGCGTGGCGCCATGCGCCTTGAGGCTGATCGACACGATAGCGTGATCGGCATCCTGATGCGGGCTGAGATTGGTGTCGGCCCAGCTGCGGAACACCGGGTCGGAATCATAGGCGCGCTGATACGGCGCTGTCGACGCGGTTTTCAGCGCGGGCGGGGCAAAGGCGGCCTCGATGTCGCGCAGCTTGTCCTGATCGACGCCCGCAAAGGCCGGACGCAGGCGCTCGAACAGCGTCTCGACCCGCTCGCGGATGTCGTCGATGCCATGCTCGTGCACGGTGATCTTGATCCGGGCCTTGTACTTGTTGTCGCGCCGTCCCAGCAGGTTGTAAACGCCCAGAACCGCCTCGAGATAGGGCAGCAGGTCGGCCTGCGGCAGAAACTCGCGGATCACCTTGCCGATCATCGGCGTGCGGCCGAGACCGCCGCCGACGATCACCTGAAAGCCGATCTCGCCATCCTGTTCGACGATGCGCAGGCCGATGTCATGTGCCTTGATCACGGCACGGTCATTGCCGCTGCCGGTGATGGCGATCTTGAACTTGCGGCCCAGGAACTGGAATTCCGGGTGGTCGGTCGACCATTGCCGGATCAGTTCGGCCACCGGGCGCGGGTCCATGATCTCGTCCGCGGTGGCGCCGGCGAAATGATCGGCCGTGACGTTGCGAATGGTGTTGCCGCTGGTCTGGATCGCATGCAGGCCGACCTCGGCCAGCGCGTCCAGCATGTCGGGAATGTCGCGCAGCTTGGGCCAGTTGTACTGGATGTTCTGGCGGGTGGTGAAATGGCCATAGCCCTTGTCCCAGCGCTGGGCCAGATAGGCCAGCTGGCGCATCTGCGCGCTGTTCAGGGTGCCATAGGGAATGGCCACACGCAGCATATAGGCGTGCAGCTGCAGATAGACGCCGTTCATCAGCCGCAGCGGCCTGAACTCGTCCTCGGTCAGCGACCCGTCGATGCGGCGTTCGACCTGCGCCCGGAACTGGGCGTTGCGCTCTGCCAGAAAGGCTTTGTCAAATTCGGTATAGGCATACATCGTGTCGGTCCTTTCGTGCTCCGGTCCGGAGAGATCGTTTCCGGCCCGCTGTCCGGCAAGAGGTGAGGGCGGCAGGCGGTCAGCTGTGGCGGCGGGCCAGTTGTTCCTGCTTGCCATGGGCATAGTTCGACGGGCCGGTGCGGCGGAACTCCTCGCGGAAATGCGTCGGTTGCGGTCCGTTGCGCGATGGCAGGACATCGGCCAGATAGGGTCCGACCACACGGGCGCTCTGGCGTTCGGCTTCGAGCAGGCGCAACTGCGCATGGGCTTCGTCAGTGATGACTTCGGCTGCGACCAGATCGCGGGTCCAGCTGTCGTCAGCGGTCAGATAGATCACGTCGCCTTCGAGCAAATCCGAAGCGGTGACGACCTTGGGGAGAAATTCGCGGGGCATCAGGCCAGTTCCTTGTCAAAACGGTTGAGTTCGAAATCGCGCAGGACAAGCGCCACGTCGTCCGGTATCGATCCGAAAACGTCCAGCGTCGCACCGGGCGTCGGGCACAGAGCGGCCAGGCGGGTCGAAGAAACGGGACGGGTCTGCGGCATGGGCTGTCATTTCCAATCTGTCATTCGGGACCCAATATAGGAAAATATTCCCATATTGCGCTAGATGCCTTGCCAAATAAGAACATTCGTTCCATTTTAAACGCAGGGTGGAACATCTGGCCTGCCATGGGAGGGGAAACCGGGATGAGCATACGGATTGACGAGATCGATCGAAAAATTCTGGCCGAATTGCAGCGCGATGCCGGCCAGTCGTTGGACGATATCGCCCGCGCGGTGGGCAGTTCCAAGACCCCGGTCTGGAACCGCATTCGCAAGCTGCGCGAGGCCGGCGTGGTGGGGCGGCAGACCGTGGTGCTCGATGCCGAGGCGCTGGGCTTTGAGGCCTGTTTCTTTGTGCTGATCCGCACCTCGGAACATGAGGCGGACTGGCAGGCAAAGTTTCTGAAAGCCCTGCGTGACCGGCCAGAGGTGCAGGAGGCGCACCGGCTGGCCGGAGACATCGACTATATCCTGAAGGTGAGAGTCAGGAACGCCCGTGCCTATGACGCTTTTTATCAGGCACTGATCTCGGAGGTGCGGGTGCACAACGTGACGGCGCTGTTGTCGATGGAAGAGATCAAGTCGACCACCATGCTGCCGTTGCAGGCCTGACCAAGAGGGGCGCTGCCGCGCATTCCTGATGCAACGGGTGGGCGGGCGCGCAACGCTGATCCGCGCGACACGCCCGTGGCGGCGGCGGTGTGGCGGAGGACAGGGCGGCCAAGCCGTCTGGTCAATGTGAGCACGGGTTTGCTAGGCTGCTGCGGATGAGAGAAGGACGACTTCAGCGCTGGACCATCGTTCTGGCCTTTTTGCTGGCGGTGGCCGCCCTGGCCGGCGGCGTCTGGCACTATGGCTATCTGCAGGCGCTCGAGCAACTGGCCCGGCGGGGCGAGGCCGATCTGGCGCTGGCCAGCGATCGGCTGAGCACGGAATTGCAGGTCTATCAGGAATTGGCCGTGTTGCTCACCGATCACCCGATGCTGGAGGATCTGGACAATCCGGCCAGACGGCTTGCGGCGGAATTACAGCTATTGGATGTGGCGGACAAGACCGCGGCGCTGGACGTGATGTTCGCGGACGCGACCGGAAAGGTGCTGGTCAGCGCCAAGGGGCTGACCACCGGCGACGTGTCGCAGGATCCGCATTTCCGGCGTGCGCTACAGGGCGCCCTCGGGTCGGATCACGGGATCCGCGCGCCGCTGAACCGGCGGGCCTATTACTATGCGGCGCCGGCTTTTGACGATGCGGGGCAGGTGCGCGGTGCAATCGTGGTCGTGGCGGATGTCGCCAGCATCGAACTCGCTTGGCCGGGCAGTGCGCCGGCAGTGTTCTTCACCGATGCAAGCGGCGAGGTGTTTATCACCAACCGCTTCGAACTGTTGTTCTGGACCCGGCCGAAAAACGGCGTCGGACTGGTACCGCCAGAGGGAACAGCACCTCCGTTCCGGGCAGTCCGGATGGGAGACTACGAGATCTGGAGGCTCAGTTGGGGGCCATATGTGCCGACTTATGCACTGCACCTGACGCGCGACCTGCCGGTGGTGGGCTTGACCGGCGAGATCCTGGTGACCGCAGAGCCGGCCCGGCGGTTGGCGGGGTTGCAGGCCTCTGCCGTGGCGGCGATCTGTCTGGCCTTCGGTGCGATGCTGTTTCTCGCGACCGAGCGGCGTCGGGCGTTGGCGCAGGCCAACGCGGTGCTGGAAAGCCGCGTCGCGCAGCGAACCCGGGCCTTGTCCGAAACCAACAGGCGGCTGCTGCGCGAAATCGCCGAACGCCAGGAGGCCGAGGCGGCGTTGAAGCGGGCGCAGGACGATCTGGTGCAGGCTGGCAAGCTGAGCGCTCTGGGCCAGATGAGTGCGGGCATCAGTCACGAATTGAACCAGCCCTTGATGGCGATCCGGTCCTTTGCCGAAAATGCCGCTCTGTATCTGGACCGCGGACTCACCGACAAGGCATCGGAAAACGTCACGCGTGTCTCGGATCTGGCGCGCCGGATGGGGCGGATCATCAAGAACCTGCGCGCCTTTGCCCGACAGGAAAGCCAGGCGGCGGGGCGCGTTGACGTGGTCGCGGTTCTGGACAGCGTTATCGAACTGACCGGCGCGCGGCTGCGGCGCGAGGATGTACAGGTCAGCTTTGCCCGGCCGGATCATCCGGTCTGGGTGCGCGGCGGTGAGGTCCGGCTGGGGCAGGTCTTTGTCAACCTGATCAGCAACGCCGCTGACGCGATGGACGGGCGCACCGACAAGGCGATCACGATCGAGATATCGGAAACCGGGCCGCTGACCGTTTCGGTGCGCGATACCGGGCCGGGCATCGACATGCCGGACAAGGTGTTCGAACCGTTCTATTCGACCAAGGTGGTCGGTGCCTCCGAGGGGATGGGGCTGGGACTGTCGATTTCCTATGGCATTGTGCAGAGTTTCGGAGGGGACATTCGCGGCGGCAACGCGCCCGGCGGCGGCGCGGTGTTCAGCGTGCAACTGGAACGCTGGCAAGAGGAACAGGCCGCATGAGCGCCTTGACGCGGGTCCTGCTGATCGACGACGACGCGGCGGTGCGCGAAGCGCTGGCCCAGACTCTGGAGCTGGCCGATCTGCAGGCGATTACCGCCGGGTCGTTTGTGGTGGCCAAGGACCATATAACCCGGGATTTTCCGGGTGTGATCCTGTCGGACATCCGCATGCCGGGGCGCGACGGGTTCCACCTGTTGAGCTATGCGCGCGATGTCGACGAGGACCTGCCGGTGGTGTTGCTGACCGGCGAGGGCGATATTCCCATGGCGGTATCGGCGATCGAACAGGGGGCCTTTGACTTTCTGGAAAAGCCCTGCGCGCCGGCCGATCTGATCGCGGTGCTCGGACGAGCGCTGAAACGGCGCCAGGCCGTGCTGGAAGAGCGTGCGGAACAGGCCCGCGCGCAGGCCGGGGACCCGGCGGCACGAATGATCTTTGGCACCTCTGAACTGACCCAGGGGTTGCGGGCACGGGTCCGCCGGCTGGCCCGGTCCGGTGCCGCGGTGCTGGTGACCGGTCCGCCGGGCAGCGGTGTCTCTAAGATCGCCGAAGTGCTCCACCTGTGTTCCGCGCGGGCCGGCGCAGCATTTGAAAAACGGGCTTCGGATGGGCTGGACCGGGCCGGGTTGCTGGCGGCGCTGCAAGTGGCCCAAGGGGGCAGCCTGTTTCTGGACGAGATCGCGCATCTGCCGGCAGACACGCAGATTGCCCTGATCGAGGTGCTGGAAACCGGGGGCGACACGCGTGTGATGGCGGGCAGCACGGCGGACCTGGACGACAGCCGGCTGAATGCCGAGCTGTTCTATCGTTTGCAGGCCACGTCGGTGCGCATTCCGGCGCTGGCCGAACGGCCCGAGGACATCCCGGCGCTGTTTCGCAGTTATGTCCAACAGGCCAGCGAACAGGCCGGGCTGGCGGCGCCCGAAGTGACGCCGGACCATCTGGCGGCACTGATGGCGCAGGACTGGCCGGGCAATGCGCGCTCGCTGATGAGCGCCGCGATGCGCTTTGTCCTGGGCATGCCCGAGGACGTGTTCGAGGCCGGAGAGCTGGGATTGGCCGAACAGATGGCCCGCGTCGAGCGTTCGCTGCTGATCGCCGCACTGGGGCGACAGAACGGTCGCGCCACCGAAGCTGCCAAGGCGCTCAAGCTGCCACGCAAGACGTTTTACGACAAACTGGCGAAATACGGCATTCGCCCCGAGGATTTCCGAAGATGAATCTGTGCGGTTTTCCACACAGGTCGCGATTTCCCTTGTGTGGATAGTCGCACATCTTCGCGTGACACTGCGTTCAATTTCTTGATCTTTACAATGCAAGGCGCAGAAATCTTTTATTTTTCTGCTTTCTTCTCTGGCCCGCGCGGAAACAGTTGAGCGCGCAACCGGCATCGGTTTCACTGAGTCCAGCGCGCCGAATCCGGTGCGATACCGGGGAGAGACCCCGGAAGAAATGACATTTTCGGGAGGAGAAACCGATGAAACTTGTAACCGCTGCCGCCACGGCAATGGCCCTGGCAATGACCGCGACCGCAGGCTTTGCCGCTTGCGACGATGGTGAGATCGTCATCAAGTTCAGCCATGTGACCAACTCGGATAAGCACCCCAAGGGACTGGCCGCGTCGTTGCTGGAACAGCGCGTCAATGACGAGATGAACGGCAAGGCCTGCATGGAGGTATTCCCGAACTCGACGCTTTACAACGACGACCAGGTGCTCGAAGCGATGCTGCAGGGCGACGTGCAGATGGCCGCGCCGTCGCTGTCCAAGTTCGAGCAGTTCACCAAGGTGTTCCGCATTTTCGATCTGCCCTTCATGTTCAACGACATGGCAGCCGTGGACGCGTTCCAGACGTCGGAAACCGGTCAGGCGATGAAGGAAACCATGGTCCGCCGCGGCCTGCTTGGACTGGGCTTCTGGCACAATGGCATGAAGCAGATGTCGGCCAACCGGCCGCTTTTGGTGCCCGAGGATGCCGCCGGCCTGAAATTCCGGGTGCAGAACTCGGACGTGCTGAAGGCGCAGATGGCGGCGATGGGCGCCAGCCCGCAGCCGATGGCGTTCTCCGAGGTCTATGGCGCGCTGCAGACCGGCGTTGTCGACGGGCAGGAGAACACCTGGTCCAACATCTATGGTCAGAAGTTCTTTGAGGTTCAGGACGGCACCACCGAAACCAACCACGGCGTGCTGGACTATATGGTCGTGACCTCGGTCGACTGGTGGGACAGCCTGCCCGAGGACGTGCGCACCCAGTTGGACACCATCGTTCAGGAAGTCACCGCCGAGCGCAACGCGGCTGTGGGCAAGGTCGATGCCGACGCGCGTCAGGCGATCCTGGATGCCGGCGGTGTGATCCGCGAACTGACCCCCGAGCAGCGCGCCGCCTGGCTGGCCGCGATGAAACCGGTCTGGGCCGAGTTCGAAGGCGATGTCGGCGCCGACAACATCGCCGCCGCGCAAAGTTTCAACGCGACCAACTGACACCTACCACAGCACACCGGTCCGGCCCGCACGGGGCCGGGCCTTTGCGTCTTTAACCGGGAAAAGGGGGCACGCCGCCATGTCGACCCATTACGAACCGGACACCATGCTTGGCCGGGTGGTGAACGAATTTGAAGAATCCGCCATCGCGTTGATCCTGGGGCTGATGACCATCATCACCTTTGTCAACGTCATCCTGCGCTATGGGTTCAACACCGGCCTGATCTGGGGACTCGAGGCGACCTCGCTGTTGTTCGCCTGGCTGGTTCTGTTCGGGGTCAGTTACGCGTTCAAGGTGACCGCGCATCTGGGCGTCGACGCGGTGATCAATCTGTTTTCGCCCGCCGGCCGCAGGATCATGGCGCTGATCGCGGCGCTGGTCTGCGTGTTATATGCCGCGCTGGTGCTCAAGGGCGCCTGGGATTACTGGGCCAATTTCGCAAATCTGCCGCAGACCACCGGGCGTTGGTTTCCCACCGGGCTGGAAGAGATGAAACGGACTTCCTACAGGGGCTGGTACGAAGTGGTCGATGTGCCGTTCCCGGAATGGCTGCGCTGGATCGAGCCGATCATGAACGACGGCGAGCGGTACGAGAAGCTGCCGCGTTTCATTCCGTACGCGATCCTGCCCATCGGCATGGCGCTGCTGCTCTTTCGCCTGGTGCAGGCCACCATCCGCATCGCGCGGGGCCATTCCGCCGGCCTGATCGTCAGCCACGAGGCCGAAGATGCGATCGCCGATGTCAGTCACATGAACAAGGGGGATTGAACCCATGGAAGTTGCCATTCTTTTCCTCATGGTCATCGGCCTGATGCTGATCGGCGTGCCGATCGCGATCAGCCTGGGCATGTCCTCGATCCTGTTCCTGCTGGCGCTCAGCGACACCTCGCTGGCGTCAATCGCCCAGACCCTGTTCCAGGCGATGGCGGGGCACTACACCCTGCTGGCCATTCCGTTCTTTGTGCTGGCCTCCAGCTTTATGTCGACGGGCGGGGTGGCGAAACGGATCATCCGCTTTGCCATCGCCATCGTCGGGCATTTTCCCGGCGGGCTGGCGATTGCCGGGGTCTTTGCCTGCATGCTGTTCGCGGCCCTGTCCGGGTCCTCGCCGGCCACGGTCGTGGCGATCGGCTCGATCGTGATCGCCGGGATGCGCCAGGTCGGCTATTCCAAGGACTTCGCCGCCGGCGTGATCGCCAATGCCGGGACCCTGGGCATCCTGATCCCGCCGTCGATCGTGATGGTGGTCTATGCCAGCGCCACCGATGTCTCGGTCGGGCGGATGTTCCTGGCCGGGGTGATCCCGGGTCTGATGGCTGGCACCATGCTGATGCTGACGATCTATCTGATCGCCCGGGTCAAGAACCTGCCCAAAGGCGACTGGCTGGGCTGGGGCGAAGTGTTCGAATCCGGCCGCGACGCCGGTTGGGGCCTGTTCCTGATCGTCATCATCCTGGGCGGCATCTATGGCGGTATCTTTACGCCGACCGAGGCGGCGGCGGTGGCGGCAGTCTATGCCTTCCTGATCTCGAGTTTCGTCTATCGTGACATGGGACCGTTGTCGGGCAAGGATGACGAACGCAACCTGTCGCTGATGCAAAAGCCGGTGGCCCTGATCACCGCGTTTTTTCACCGCGACACCCGCGACACGCTGTTTGAGGCCGGCAAGCTGACCGTCACGCTGATGTTCATCATCGCCAACGCGCTGATCCTGAAACACGTGCTGACCGACGAACAAATTCCGCAGCAGATCGCCAAGTCGATGCTGGATGCGGGGTTCGGCGCCGTCGTGTTCCTGATCATCGTCAACGTGATCCTGCTGATCGGCGGTCAGTTCATGGAACCCTCGGGCCTGATCGTGATCGTCGCGCCGCTGGTGTTCCCGATCGCCATCGAACTGGGGATCGACCCGATTCACCTGGGGATCATCATGGTGGTCAACATGGAGATCGGCATGATCACGCCACCGGTCGGGCTGAACCTGTTCGTGACCTCGGGCGTGGCCGGCATGCCGATGATGCGGGTGGTCCGCGCGGCCTTGCCCTTCCTGGCGGTGATGTTCGTGTTCCTGATCATCGTCACCTACGTGCCGTTCATCAGCACCTTCCTGCCCAACACCTTCATGGGGCCGGAAATCATAATAAAATAGTGCGCGACCGCGCATTCTAGATACAGCAAGTGGCCAGGCGCCGCCTCCGGACCGGGGGCGGCGCCTTTGGTGCGTCGATCACCGATGTCCGGTTCAGGCGCTGGCGTCCAGCGCCGCGATGATCGGTGCGAAATCCGCCGCCGACAGGCTGGCGCCGCCGACCAGCGCGCCGTCGACATCGGCGACGGCAAAGATTTCGGCGGCATTGGCCGGTTTGACCGAACCGCCATAGAGCAGGCGGATCGCCTGGCCGGTCTGCTCGCCCAGGCGTTGCCGCAACTGCGCGCGCAGGAATTCGTGCACCTGGCTGATCTGCGCCGGTTCGGCGACCAGACCCGTGCCGATGGCCCAGATCGGTTCATAAGCGATGACCACCCCATGCGCAGTCGCGTCCTGCGGCATCGAGCCGGCCAATTGCTCGGCGATCACGTCCAGCGTCCGGCCCGCCTCGCGCTGGGCCTGGCTTTCGCCGACGCAGAGGATGGCGGTCAGCCCGGCGGCAAGGGCGGCCTCGGCCTTGGCCCGCACCATGTCGTTGTTTTCGTGATGATCCTGGCGGCGTTCGGAATGGCCGACGATCACCGCCGTGGCGCCGGCTTCGGCCAGCATTGCTGCGCTGATATCGCCGGTATGGGCGCCGTTGGCACCGAAATGGCAATCCTGACCGCCGATCGCGATGGCGCTGCCGTCCACGGCCCGGGCGGCCCGGTCGATCAGCGTGGCCGGCGGGCAGATCAGCACCTGGCAATCCGGCGCGGGGTGCCGGCGGGCAAGTTCACCCAGCATCGCCAGATCGGCACCCGAGCCGTTCATTTTCCAGTTTCCCGCGGCCAGCTTTCTTCGCATCGTGCAATCCTGTCATCAAATTTCGATCCGTGGTAGCATCCGCCGGACTGGCAGACAATCGACCTTGGGGGACCGGCCGCCAGCCGGCGTTTGATCCGGACAAGGGGGCAGGTGACGTGGCGATACCGGATCTGGATCTGAACAAACTGTTGGCGCGCGACGTACACGAGATGGCGCGGCTGCGGCAGGGCGTGCGGAGTGTCGGTTTTCTGACCCTGTCCCACACTTCGCTGACCGCTTCGCGGGTGCGGCGGGTGATCGCGGCCTACCGGCAGTTCTTTCGCCTGCCCGAGGCGCGGAAACGGGCGGTGGACATGGCCCGGACCGGGGCAAACCGGGGCTGGGGGGCGGCGGGATCGGAACAGGTCAACCCTGACGCCAATCCGGATTTCAAGCAGGTCTTTGACTGCGGCTATGAGCTGCCGCCCGGTCATCCGATGGCGGCGCGCGGTCTCAGCGTCTATGCGCCAAACCTCTGGCCTGCGGATCCGCCCGGTTTCCGCGCCGAGATCGAAGCCTATTATGCCGACGCGCTGGATGTCGGGCGGCAGGTGCTGAGCGCCATCGCCGCGGCGATCGGCCGGGACGCCGACAGTTTCGCGACGGCGTTCGATCCACCGATGGCGCTGTTGCGCGGCAACTACTATCCGGCGCGGCCGGACGGGGCCGGGGAAAGGGATTTCGGGATCGCTGCCCATACCGACTATGGCTGCCTCACCCTGCTGGCGATGGATGGCACCCCGGGGTTGAGCGTGCAGATGCCCGATGGCGCTTGGCGCGAGATCAATGCGCCGCCGGGCAGTTTCGTTATCAATTTCGGCGAGATGCTGGAAATGTGGACCAGCGGACAGGTCAAGGCGACTCTGCACCGGGTGGTGGGCGGGGGCACCGAACGGATCTCGGTACCGCTGTTTCTGAACCCCGCCTATGACACCAATGTCGCGCCGCCGGGTTCGGACCGGATGATCGTCGCGGGCGACCACCTGACGCGGCGCTTCGGCGAGACCTATCTGCATCTCAAGCCAGCGGACTGAGGCCTATTTCCCGGCCGTATCCATGTCGTTGAACTTGATCGATTCGCCGCAGCCGCAGGCTTCGGACACATTGGGATTGTTGAACTTGAACCCGGATTCCAGAAGCCCGGTTTCATAGTCGATCTCGGTGCCGAACAGGAACATCTGTGCCATCGGTGCGATCATGATGCGCGCACCATCCTGTTCGACCACCTCGTCATTGGGGTCGGGCGTCTGCACGTATTCCATGGTGTACTCCATGCCGGCGCAGCCGCCCTTCTTGACGCCGATGCGCAGGCCGGAATGACCCTTGCTGGCCATCAGCCGGGTGATCTGGGCCGCGGCCGCCGGGGTCAGGGTCACGGCCTGTTTTCCGGGTATTCCGAACATGGATTCTCTTTCTCTACATTCCTGCGCTTACATGAAGCCCAATTCCAGCCGGGCCTCGTCGCTCATCATGTCCATGCCCCAGGGCGGTTCCCAGGTCAGGGCGACATCCACCTGTTTCACGCCCGGTATCGGCTCGACTGCATCGGCCACCCAGCCGGGCATCTCGCCGGCCACCGGACAGCCCGGTGCGGTCAGCGACATGACGATCTTGACCTCGTTTTCCGGAGAAATATCAATGGTATATATTAAGCCCAATTCGTAGATATTGACTGGAATCTCGGGGTCGTAGACCGAGCGGCAAGCCTCGACCACCTGCTCGTAAAGCGGATGATCGGTGGACGAGGGCGCAATCAGCGGCGCGCCTTCAAGCGGTTCTGGGGCGTGGGTCATCTGGGCCTCGGATTTGTTCCTGAGTGATTATATAGGAAAAGCGGCCCCAAAGGTCCAGAGGCGGGTCGCCAGGGAAGGCCGGCAATTTTCGGGCTGAACCGGGTCCTTCGCTGTTGGCGGACCATCTGCGGATTGCCCGGCGCCCGCGCAGGGCCGCGTCGCGGCTCACTCCGATCCCCGCTATCGGGCGGACGGCCTTGAGCGGCGCCTGATCCGGGCCGGAGGACCGGTATTTTTCGGCAAAATGCAGGGCGCCGGTCGGCCGGATCGGGTTACTCGTTGATATCGTCCTTGAAGCGTTTGACCTGCCCTCTTGGCAGGGCGAAAACGCGGCGCAGGACCAGCCAGGCGATCAGCGACAGAGCGGCAAAGATCAGCATCAGGACCGGCAGGCTGACGGCCAGACCCAGCGCCAGGAACAGCGCCACCACGCCCGCGCCGATGGCAAAGCCCAGAAAGATAAACCCGGGCACCAAGACTTCGACGATGGCCAGGATCAGACCGGCGCAGAGCCAGACCCACCAGAGCGACCAGAACGCCATCAGCTGCCGCCCTTGAGCATCTTGAAGGCATCGCCAAAGGCGTCCAGCGCGTTGGACGGCACCAGGATGGTCTGCTTGCCATCGCCATTGCCAAGCGCGTTCAGCGCCTCGACCTGTTTCAGGGCCACCTGGTATTGTGCGGCTTCCAGCCCGTTGGCGCGGATCGCGGCGGCGACGACACCGGTGGCGTAGGCTTCGGCATCTGCCTGGATGCGGCGGGCCTTGGCGATCTGCTCGGCGGCATACAACTCGGCGTCGGCATTCAGTTCGACTGCGCGCTTGGTGCCTTCGGCCTCGGTCACCTGGGCGCGGCGGGCGCGCTCGGCGTTCAGCTGTTGCAACATCGCGTCGCGCGTGGCCTGATCCAGGTTCACATCGAGGATCTCGGCCCGGGTCACTTCAATGCCCCAATCATCAACCGCGTCCTCGACGCTGGTCTGAATTTGGCCGATCAACTGGGCGCGGTTGGACTGAACTTCGTCCAGATCCATCTTGCCGATCTCGGCGCGCACGATGCCGGCCACGGTGGTGGCGATGGCGCCATCGACGTCGCGGATGCGGTAGACGGTCTTTTCCGGTTCCAGGATGCGGTAGAAAACCGAGGTGTCGATCTGTACCAGCACGTTGTCCTTGGTGATTGCGTCCTGGCTGGCGTTGGGCAATTGCCGTTCCAGGATCGAGATGCGGTGTTTCACCACGTCCAGCAGGGGCACGACAAAGTTGATGCCCGGGCCCAGCACCGAATGCAGCCGGCCGAACCGTTCGACCACATGTTTTTCCGATTGCGGCACGATCCGCACGCCCTTGAGGATGATGACGACCAGCAGGATCGCCCCAAGGAGATAGATCCCGGTGTCGCCAAGCAGGCCAAGTATCTGATCGATTGTCATGTCATGCCCCAAAAAGTTGATCTGTCCGAGATGTGGCCGCAATCGGCGCGGCAATCAAGCCATTCCGTGTCACGCCGTCCCCTCCGTGGCGGGCCGGCGTTCAGCCGGTTTTGCGGCGTCTGGGGGCCGGTTTCGGGCGCACCTTGTGTTCGATCTCGTCATAGATCCGGGAAACGATGTCTTTTCCGGTGGCCTTTTCCACGCCTTCGAAACCGGGAGACGAGTTCACCTCGAGCACTTTGGGCCCGTCATCCGAGCGCAGCAGATCGACGCCGGCCATGTTCAGGCCAAAGGCGCGCGCCGCGCGCAGGGCCGTGTCGCGTTCGGCCTTGCTGATGCGCACCGGTTTGGCGCTGCCGCCCTGATGCAGATTGCTGCGGAAATCGCCGTCGGCGCCGGTGCGCTTGATGGCGGCGACGACGCGGGAACCGATGACGAGACAGCGGATGTCCACGCCGGCGGATTCCTTGACGAAATGCTGCACCAGGAAATTCGCCTTCAGTCCGCGAAAGGCCGAGATCACGCTTTCGGCCGCCTTGCGGGTTTCGGCCAGCACCACGCCCTTGCCCTGGGTGCTTTCCAGCAGCTTGACGATCAGCGGCGCGCTGCCGACCAGTCCGATCAGGTTCCCGGTGTCCTTGGGGCTGGCGGCAAAGGCGGTGCTGGGCATGCCGATCTGGCGCGCTGCCAGAACCTGGTGCGCGTGCAGCTTGTCGCGGCTGGCTGTGATGCCGGCGCTGCCGTTGACGCAATAGGTGCCGATGGTCTCGAACTGGCGAATCACGGCGGTGCCGTAAGGGGTGATCGAGGCGCCGATCCGCGGGATCACCGCGTCAAAGCGGGGCAGGCGTTTGCCGTCGTAATGCACCTCGGGGGCCATCGCGTTGATCGCCATGTAGCAGCGGGTGGTGTCGATTACTTCGACGGTGTGCCCGCGGGCCTCGCCCACCTCGACCAACCGTCGGGTCGAATAATTGTCCTCGCGGCTGAGAACGGCGATGCGCAGCGCCCGCTTGGGGGCGGTGCTGCGCATCTGGCGCGAGTGATAGACGTCATAGCTCAGTTCCGGCTGCAGGTGACGTTCGGTCGGCGAGATCGAGATGTGATCGGTCAGCGCCTGCCGGCCCAGCAGCATCCGGCTGGCCATGCTGGCGCGGTTGGTCAGGGTGACTTCGATCGGCCAGCTTTGCCCCGCAACTTCGAGGCGGGTGCGGATGACGCAGCGCAATTCGGTCTCGCCGTTCGAGGAGGTCACCTCGCGCCGGTCAATCAGGTCAGCTGAACAGGGAATTGTCAGATCGTCGCGACCGGCCACCGGATGTACGTAGAACCGTACCTTGGGGGCGGCGCTGGAGCCAAAAAGCTCGATTTCGGAGGCATGCAGCGCCGATGTACGCGCGCCGGTATCGACCTTGGCGCTGATCGCCGGCAGGCCCAGTTCCGGCAGGCCGACCCATTCTTCCCAGCCGAATTGCAGCGGTGCGGGTGTGTTCTCGGTCATGGTCCCTCCTTGGCAATCGCCCTCAAATGCCGCAGAAGGCGGCGATATGCAAAAGAGGGTCGCATGGCACAGTCCTTTTCCTTTCACGTCAGCGCCACGGATGGCAAGGCCCGAACCGGGGTTATCGCCACGCGGCGCGGCCAGATCCGCACCCCGGCCTTCATGCCGGTGGGCACGGCGGCCACGGTCAAGGCGATGCTGCCCGAAAGCGTGGCCGAAACTGGCGCCGACATCCTGTTGGGCAACACCTATCATCTGATGCTGCGCCCGACGGCCGAGCGGATCGACCGGCTGGGCGGGCTGCACCGGTTCATGAACTGGGACCGGCCGATCCTGACCGATAGCGGCGGGTTCCAGGTGATGAGCCTGGCCGGGTTGCGCAAGCTGACCGAGCACGGGGTCACCTTTAAAAGCCATATCGACGGGTCACGCCATGAAATCACGCCCGAACGCAGCATGGAAATTCAGCGGCTGCTGGGCAGTGACATCGTCATGTGTTTTGACGAATGCCCGGCCCTGCCCGCCGACCGGGCGCGCATCGCGGACAGCATGCGCCTGTCGATGCGCTGGGCGGCGCGGTCGCGCGATGCTTTCGGGGACCGCCCTGGCCATGCGCTGTTCGGTATCCAGCAGGGCGGTCTGGACCGGGAGTTGCGCGAGGAGAGCGCCGCCGCCTTGCAGGCAATCGGCTTTGACGGCTATGCGCTGGGCGGTCTGGCGGTGGGCGAGGGGCAGGCGGCGATGTTCGGCGTTCTGGATTTCGCGCCGCAGATGCTGCCCGCCGACAAGCCGCGCTATCTGATGGGCGTCGGCAAGCCCGACGATATCGTCGGCGCCGTGGCGCGCGGCGTGGACATGATGGACTGCGTGCTGCCGTCCCGGTCGGGCCGCACCGGGCAGGTTTTTACCCGGCACGGCATGCTGAATATCAAGAACGCGCGACATCAGGACGACCCGCGCCCGTTGGACGAGAATTGCGGTTGCCCGGCCTGCCGGGGATACAGCCGTGCCTATCTGCACCATGTGTTTCGCAGCAAGGAGATCGTCTCCTCGATGCTGCTGACCTGGCACAATCTGCATTATTACCAGCAGCTGATGTCCGAGATGCGTGACGCCATCGCCGGTGGGCGTTTCGACACCTGGCAGGCGGATTTTCACGCGGGTCGTGAGCGGGGCGATATCGAGCCTTTGTGAAGGCGGGAGGCTGTGCGGCGCTCCCGCTGCGCGGATCGCCCCGCCCGCCATCCCGCAGGACGTGTTCAGCGGCGAATGGTCTCGCGAAGGTAGAGCATGTTGCCCATGCCGTCAGGCGTGGTGGTCCCGACCTGGTGCCTGCCCTGATATTCGCCTTGGGGGATTATTCGATCTTGCAGTCGCTGCGCTTGCCCTTGAAACGGTCCTGCGGGTCGCCGGCGCAGGTTGTGTGTGACTTTTGAAGCTGCTTACCGCGTTTCTTGCGCGGCTTGCCGGTACAGGTCAGTTGTCTGACCTTGTTGCGCTGGAAATATGGCGGATCATCGCGTGGACCGGTTTCGGTGTGTCGCCTTTGACCACCATTTCGTCCTTGACCATGGGCGTGCCACCTTCCGGAGCAGGGTAGAGAGTTCTGGTTTCGGCCGTTGCCGTCGAGGCGGTGGGTACGAGGGTGGCGGCGGTGGCCTGGGCGGCCAGTTTGGGTCTGATCGTGATAACTCTAGTAAGCGACCTTGTCGCCTTGGGCGAGGCATCAGAAGCCCCAATCTGATACCCTGCCCGAATGCGCCAGTGGCGATGTTCCCGGCGATCCCGCGGTGGCTGACAAGGGTGCCTGACCGGGAACCGGGCAGCGCCCTGTCGGGAATGGCGTGCATTGCCCGAATTTGTGGCCTTGCCCTCGTGCATGGGGCAGGCCATTCTGATCACACAACGGTAAGCAAGGTTGAATTGGCGGCTGCAGGCCCCACCTACTGAGCGATGATCGGAGATGGCCGGGTGTTGCCGCATCGCGGGACCGGCGCCATCTTGCCAATACAAGGACAGAGCATGCAAGAACCCCTGAACTCTTCTTATCCGGTACTGCCGCTGCGGGATATTGTGGTTTTCCCCCACATGATCGTGCCGTTGTTCGTTGGCCGGGAAAAGTCGGTACGCGCGTTGGAAGAGGTGATGGCCGATGACAAGCAGATTCTGCTGTCCAGCCAGATCGATCCCAGCGTCGACGACCCGGAGGCGGACGGAATCTACAAGGCCGGTGTGCTGGCCAATGTGTTGCAGTTGCTGAAGCTGCCGGATGGCACCGTCAAGGTGCTGGTCGAAGGCCAGGCGCGGGTGCGCATCACCGAATTTCTGGACAACGAAGATTTCTTCGAGGCGCGGGCCGAGTACCTGACCGAGATGCCGGGCGATGTCACGACGACCGAGGCGCTGGTGCGAACGGTCGGGAACGAATTCGAGCGGTACGCCAAGGTGCGCAAGAACATCCCCGAAGAGGCGCTGGCGGCCGTGGGCGATAGCACCGAACCGGCCAAGCTGGCCGATCTGGTGGCCGGGCATCTGGGCATCGAAGTGGCGCAAAAGCAGGATCTGCTGGAAACGCTGTCGATCAGCGAACGTCTGGAGAAGGTCTATGGCCTGATGCAGGGCGAATTGTCGGTTCTGCAGGTCGAGAAGAAGATCAAGACCCGCGTCAAGAGCCAGATGGAGAAGACCCAGCGGGAATACTATCTGAATGAGCAAATGAAGGCCATTCAGAAGGAGCTGGGCGATGGCGAAGAGGGCGAGGGGGAAATCGCCGAGCTGGAAGCCAAGATCGCCGAGACCAAGCTGAGCAAGGAGGCCCGGGAAAAGGCCGATGCCGAGCTGAAGAAGCTGAAGAACATGAGCCCGATGAGCGCCGAGGCGACCGTGGTGCGCAACTATCTGGACTGGATGCTGTCGATCCCGTGGGGGGTCAAGTCGCGGGTGAAAAAGGATCTGGGCAAGGCGCAAAAGGTGCTGGATGACGACCATTACGGTCTGGAAAAGGTCAAGGAGCGGATCGTCGAATACCTGGCCGTGCAGCAGCGCAGCAAAAAGATGAAAGGCCCGATCATGTGCCTGGTCGGCCCGCCGGGCGTGGGCAAGACCAGCCTGGGCAAATCCGTGGCCCGCGCCACCGGGCGCGAGTTCATCCGTATCTCGCTGGGCGGGGTGCGCGACGAAAGCGAGATCCGCGGCCACCGCCGGACCTATATCGGCTCGATGCCGGGCAAGATCATCCAGGCGCTGAAAAAGGCCAAGACGACGAACCCGCTGATCCTGCTGGACGAGATTGACAAGATGGGTCAGGATTTCCGGGGCGATCCGGCCTCCGCGATGCTGGAGGTTCTGGACCCGGAACAGAACAACACCTTCATGGATCACTATCTCGAGGTCGAATACGATCTGTCCAACGTGATGTTCCTGACCACGTCGAACTCTTACAACATGCCGGGGCCGCTGCTGGACCGGATGGAGATCATTCCGCTGGCCGGCTATACCGAGGATGAAAAGCGCGAGATCGCGAAACAGCATCTGATCGGCAAGCAGGTCAAGAACCACGGGCTGAAGGCCAAGGAGTTCGAACTGACCGATGCGGCGCTGACCGAGATCATCCGTGTCTATACCCGCGAGGCGGGGGTGCGGAACCTGGAACGCGAGATCGCCAAGGTCTGCCGCAAGAGTCTGACCCGGATCATCAAGGGCGACACCGACAGCGTCACCGTGACGCCGGACAACCTGAGCGATTTTCTCGGGGTGGCGAAATACCGCTATGGTCTGGCCGAGCAGGAGGACCAGATCGGCGTGGTCACCGGGCTGGCCTATACCAGCGTCGGCGGCGAGCTGTTGCCGATCGAGGCGCTGCGTCTGCCGGGCAAGGGCCGGATGAAGACCACCGGCAAGCTGGGCGATGTGATGAAAGAGAGCATCGATGCAGCCAGTTCCTATGTCCGCTCGATCAGTCCGCAGATCGGGATCAAGCCGCCGAAATTCGACACGCTGGACATCCATGTTCACGTGCCCGATGGCGCCACGCCCAAGGACGGCCCCAGTGCCGGGCTGGCGATGGTCACCTCGATCGTGTCGGTGCTGACCCAGATTCCGGTACGCAAGGACATCGCCATGACCGGCGAGGTCAGCCTGCGCGGAAACGCGATGCCCATTGGCGGCCTCAAGGAAAAGCTGCTGGCCGCCCTGCGCGGTGGTATCAAGACGGTGCTGATCCCGGAAGAGAACGAAAAGGATCTGGCCGAAATCCCCGACAACGTGAAGGACGGTTTGAAAATCGTGCCGGTCAAGCATGTCTCCGAAGTGCTGCAACACGCGCTGCTGCGCCAACCCGAACCCGTCGAATGGGACGAAGCGGCGGAAGAGGCGGCGGCAACCAAGGCGGCCCTGACCGGCAAGGACGACACGGCCACGGCTACGGCGCATTGACGGGTTGAAGCCGAGCCGCCGGCTCCTGGCTGGCCGGAACCTGCCCTGCAACACAGCGGCGTCCCTAGCGGGGCGCCGCTTCGTTTTCGTCGCGGCATATCGGCCAGAGTGCTGCACCGCGGCCCCCTATCGGCGAGCGTCGGACGGCTGGGCAGTAACGCTGTTCTCCGCAAAGCTATCTTTTTGTGCCAAACTCGTCCATAATCGGACAGGTTTTAACGATTATGTGTGTCACGATGTCGAATTGGCGTATCTATGAAATTTCCCGGTCCTTGCTGGCGACCGAGGCCGAGAGCTTGGTCAGAAACTGGTATTGTGCCAGTGATACCCAGCCCACTCTGTTTGTTCTGAACAATGTGTCTGCCGCACGGGTCAACCGGATCCTCGACCCCGTCGTGGCCGCGCGTGCGCTGCCGGGACATGGTGTGCGCTATGCGATTCTGAGTGAGTTGCCGCGGTTTTCCGACATTTTCAGGCAGGCCGGTCGTTTGGTCATCGCGACGCCGGAATTCCGCGCTTGTTTGCGTGACAGCGGTATCATTGTGAACCCGGATTGCGAGATTCGCGATCTCGTCCCGACCCAGGTGCCGATGCGGGTGCCGGGGCTGCGGAACAGGCACGCATATCCCTTGCCGGGCCTTCAGTCCGCGGATCGGGAAATTGCCGTCGGCCTCTTGCACTACCCGGCAGGCCCCGCTACATCGCGTTGGGCGGGTGATTAGCTCAGTTGGTAGAGCGCTTCGTTTACACCGAAGATGTCGGGAGTTCGAGTCTCTCATCACCCACCATAACCCGTTGAATTTTAGTGTGGTTTCCTTGCGCCGCCGCTTTTGGTCTGGTCCGGTTTCCCAATCCCGAACCAGAGTTTCCCAGAAATACCGGCCAGGGCCGGCGGCGCCGATCTGGTGCGGCGTCAGAAAACCCGTTCTGATCTAACCCAGCAGCGTCAGCCACATCCAGACGGTCAAAAGTGACGTTCCGGTGGCGATCAGAACCGACGAGGCGGCCACCCGTTTGGCCCGACCATAGATATTGGCAAAGATGAACGCATTGACCCCTGGCGCCATCGCCGCATTCAGAACCGCCGATCGGAACAGATCGCGATTCAGGGACAGCGCCGATCCCATTGCCCAGACCAGGGTCGGGTGGACCAGCAGCGAGATCGCACAGACAAAGGCGATGGTGCGCAGATCGCCCTCGGGACGGTATTGCACCAGAACGCCACCCAAAGCGAACAGCGCACAGGGCAGGGCGGCGCGGGTGATCAGCGCCAGGGCATCATCGATCACACCGGGAATTGCGAGCCCGGACAGGTTGACCGCAAAGCCCAGTGCGATGCTGAGGATCAGCACATTGCGGAACATCGCGCGCAGGCTGGTGCGAAGGGTCGCCATGCCGCCCCGGCCGCGGTTGCGCACGATCTCCATTGCGGTGATGCCCAGCGCATAGCAAAACGGCGAGTGAAAGGCGATGATGGCATAGTTGCCGGTCAGGCTCTCGGGACCATAGGCGCGCTCGGTGATCGACAGCCCCAGCAGCACGGAATTCGAGAACAGGCAACAGAACCCGATGGCGATGCTGTCCTCCCAGTCGCGGTGAAATAACAGGCGTGCGCCAGCGATCCCCAGCGCAAAACAACTGGCCGCACCGGTGTAGAAACTGGCCAGCAGGGCCGGGTCGAATCCGGCGGACATGTCCAACTGGGCAATGGCGCGGAACAACAGGCAGGGAATGGCAAAGCTCTGGGCAAAGCGCATCACCGCGTCGATCTGCGTATCGCTGAAATACCGGGCGCGGGTTGCGGCGTAGCCGGCGCCGATCACCAGAAAAACCGGCAGGATCACATCGATCAGGGTCTGGAACATGAAGCTCTGCCTCTTCTGCAGCGCGTGCCTGTCAGCCGCTTTGCCGGGCTGCCGGCACCGCTGTGAAAGCCAGAGAAAACGAACACAGCGTGCCCCGGACCGGGACCGTTTCGATCATATCGGATAGCGCAGGGTCATACCGTCATAGGCAACGAGAACATTGGCGGCGGTTTCGGCCATGACGGTATCGTAATCCATGTCGATATGCATGTTGGTCAGCACGGCCTGGCGGGGTTGCACGCGGTCGATCCACTCCAGAGTGCGGGCCAGATGCGAATGCGTCGGATGCGGCGTGCGCCGCAGGGCGTCGACGATCCAGCAATCCAGGTCCTGCAGGGCCTCCCAGGCCTCGTCATAGATCTCGGCGACGTCGGGCAGATAGGCCAGCCCGCCGATGCGAAATCCCAGGGCGTCGATCGAGCCATGTCCGACCCGAAACGGGCGCAGGTCGATCGGGCCGCCGGGGCCGTCGATCGAAAACGGGCCGTCGATGGTGTTCAGGTTCAGGATCGGCGGATAGGGCGAGCCCTCGGGCTGGACAAAGGCATAGCCGAACTTGCTGATCAGGTCGTTCTGGGTGTCGCCATCGGCCCAGACCGGAATGCGGGCGCGCATGTTGAACACGATCATCCTGAGGTCGTCGATGCCGTGAACATGGTCGGCATGCCCATGCGTATAGACCACCCCGTCCAGCCGGCCGGTACCGGTGTCCAGCAGTTGTGACCGCAGGTCCGGCGAGGTGTCGATCAGCACCGAAGTGGTGCCGCCCGGCCCGTCCCGCTCGACCAGCAGCGAACAGCGCCGGCGCGTGTTCTTGGGGTTTTCAGGATCGCAATCGCCCCAATGCCCACCCAGCCGGGGCACGCCGCCGGACGAGCCGCAGCCCAGTATGACAAAGCGCATCTCTGCCATCAGGCTGCTGCCCGGAACTGCGCGGCCTTGCTGAACAGGCGGTTGAAATTGCTCTGGGTCCGGGCCGCGAACTCGGCATAATCCAGACCAAAGATGTCGGCGCCGACGCGGGCGGTATGCGCGGTGTAGGCCGGTTCGTTGCGCTTGCCGCGATGGGGTGGTGGTGCCAGATAGGGGGCGTCGGTCTCGACCAGGACGCGGTCGATGGGGGCGGCGGCAAAGATGTCGCGCAACTCCTGGCTTTTGGGAAAGGCCGCAATGCCCGACATCGACAGGTAGAACCCCAGATCCAGAGCGGCGCGGGCCAGGTCCGCCGAAGACGAGAAACAGTGCATCACGCAGAAATAGGCGCCGTTGCGGTGCTCGTCGCGCAGAATGCGCGCCATGTCGTCATCCGCCGCGCGTGCATGGATGATCAGCGGCAGGCCGGTCTGGCGCGCGGCGGCGATGTGGATGCGCAGGCTCTCTTGCTGAATGGCGGCACTGTCGGCGGTATAGTGGTAATCCAGCCCGGTTTCGCCGATCCCGACGAATTTCGGATGCGCCGCCAGCGCCGTCAGTTGCTCGACACTGACCAAGGGTTCCTGGGCGGCACTCATGGGGTGGGTGCCGGCGGCATAGAAAACCGGCGCATGCGCTTCGGCGATGGCGCGCACGGCGGGTTCGTTGCGCAGCCGGGTGCAGATCGTCACCATGCGGGTGACGCCGGCGGCGGCGGCATTGGCGACAATGTCATCCAGCTGGCCCTCGAAATCGGGGAAATCGAGATGACAGTGGCTGTCGGTGATCTGGGGAATTTTGGTCATGGGCTATTGGCGCGGGGCCGGCCCGCCACGGTTTCCTTCATCTTGAAAACCGTATCTAGGACAAGCGCGGCGGGGTCAAGGTTGACCGACTGCCCGTGGCGGCTGCGGTCGGTGATGATGGCGGCGGTCTCGGCCCAGGCGCGCGCCATTCCCGGATCGGGGGCCAGCCGGGTCAGGATGGCCGCCTCGCCCGGTGCCGCTTCGGGCCGGGGCGCGGTGCCGCTGGCGCCGGTGCGGGCCAGGCGTGTCAGCGCGATCTCGGTGAGATCCAGCAGCAGGTCGAATGTCTCGGCAGCACCGCGCTGGGCGGCGGCCTGCGCCAGCGCCAGCGCGCGGGGGCGGTCAAGCGCGGGCAGCGAATCCAGGATCGCGATCAGTTCGCCATACAGGCGCAGCCCGTCCAGGCCCAGCAGCCGAAACGCCGCGCCGACCGAACCGGCGGCCAGGGCGGCCAGGTGGTCGGCCTGACCGGAGGCGTCGGGCAGGGCGGTGCCGGCCTGGGACAACGCCGCCTGCATGTCCGCGCTATCCAACGGGTTCAACCGCAGCGTGCGGCAGCGCGACCGGATCGTCGGCAACAGCCGCGACGGATGATGCGCGACCAGCAGCAAGGTGGTGCGCGCCGGCGGTTCCTCGAGCATTTTTAGCAGCGCATTGGCGGCCGCCGTGTTCATCTCGTCGGCGGCGTCCACGATCACCACGCGCCGGCCGCCATCGGCCGCCGACAGGCCAAAGAACCGCGCCAGCCGGCGGATGTCATCCACCACGATCTCCTGGCGTATCCGCCCCGATCGTTTCTCGTCTTCGCTGCGGGTGACATGGGCCAGGCCCGGTTCGGCCCCGGCCAGAATGCGCCGCGCCACGGGGTGGTCCGGGGCGATGTCCAGGCTGTCGGGCGGCGGTGGCGCGAACATGCCGGCCGCCTCGGCGGCGGGCGTGGCCAGCAGGAACCGCGCGATGCGCCAGGCCAGGGTGGCCTTGCCGATGCCGCGCGGCCCGGTCAGCAGCCAGCCATGATGCATGCGCCCGGATGTATAGGCCTGCAGAAAGGCGTTCTGAGCCGCGTCCTGCCCGAACAGTTGCGCGGTTTCGCGCGGATGCGGCGCGCCGGGGGCCTGATCGGGGGGCAGGGGGTCGGCGCTCATGCCAATGCGTCCATGGCGATGGCAAGGACCTCGACGGCAACCGTGTCGATGGCCCGATTGCCGTCGATCACCCGGAACCGGTCGGGGTATTCCGCCGCCAGCGCCAGAAAGCCCGTGCGCATCCTGCGTTGCAGATCGGGGCCGAACCCCTCGAACCGTTCCTCGTGGCCCTGCCGCGCCAGCGCGCGGTTCAGCCCGGTTTCGGGGTTCATGTCGATCAGCAGGGTCAGGTCCGGTTCGCGCCCGATCATCAGGTCGTGCAACTGGTCCACGAGGTCGCGCAGATCGCCGCGCGACAGGCCCTGATACATGCGGGTGCTGTCGGCAAAACGGTCGCAGACCACCACCTTGCCAGCGCTCAGTGCAGGCAGGATCACGCGCTCCATGTGGTCGCGGCGGGCAGCGGTGAACAGCAGGATCTCGGTTTCCGCCGACCAGCGGTCGGGGTCGCCTTCCAGCACCAGCCGGCGGATGTCCTCGGCCCCGGGCGAGCCGCCCGGCTCGCGGGTCAAAACCACATCGTGCCCAGCGGCGCGCAATGCGTCCGCCAACCGCCGCGCCTGGGTGGATTTGCCGGACCCGTCGATGCCTTCAAAGCTGAGAAAACGCCCCGAGGCGGTGGGCGATCGGATCACATTGCCTCCATCGGCCCGTTTACGAAACGGGTGAACAGGTGCTGGGCAGCGGTCGTGACCTTGACCATGAACCCGCCCGCGGGCACGTCCTGATGCGCCACCAGCGGTCGGCGGATTTCCGGCAGGCCCTCGGGCTTGATCACCAGTTCCGCCAGTTCATCGCCCTTGCGGATCGGCGCGTGCAGTGGACCCTGATACACGACTTCGGCCGCGACGGATTTGTCGTTCAGGGCGGGCAGCAGCAATTGCAGATCCTCGGCCGGTACCAGCCCTACCGATCGTTCAACTCCCATCCAGACGTCGGCCGTGGCAATGGGCGTGTCGGCGGTGGCGATGGTTTTCTTGACAAAGTGGCGAAACGACCAGTTAACGACGGCCTGGGCCTCCTCGGTGCGGGCCGCCTGATCCGGCAGTCCGGTCACCACGAAAATGACCCGGCGGTCGCCCTGTTTCGCCGAGCCGACAAGCCCGTAGCCGGCTTCCTGGGTGTGGCCGGTCTTGAGGCCATCAGCCCCGATGCCCAATCGCAGCAGCGGGTTCCGGTTGAACCGGTTTGCCGGTGAACGATCTTTGTAGTTGAATTCCTTCTGGGCGAAATACTGATAGAATTCCGGGAACTCCTCGATCAGGCGCTCGGCCAGAATGGCCAGGTCGCGCACGCTCATCCGCTGGTAGGGATGCGGCCAGCCCGATGCGTTGGCAAAGGTGGAATGGGTCATGCCCAGCCGTTTCGCCATCTCGGTCATCTGCGCGGCAAAGGCCTCTTCGGAGCCGGCCAATCCCTCGGCCACAACGACCGTGGCGTCATTGCCCGAGGATACGACAATGCCCTGGATCAGTTCGTCCGCCGTCGGCCGGTCCAGTTCGTTCAGGAACATCGTCGAACCGCCCATTTCCTTGGCCTTGGTGGAAACGGTGAATTGTTCGTTCAGGCCGACCCGCCCGTCGCGCAGCGCGTCAAACAGCATGTACAAGGTCATCAGCTTGGACATCGAGGCCGGCGGCAACGGATCGTCGGCATTCTTGGACAGCAGCACCGTGCCGGTGGACTGATCCAGTACATAAGCGGCCTTGGCGGCGGTGTCGAATGCCCAGGCGGTCAGCGGCAGCTGGCACAGCAACAGGGCCCCAAGGATGTGACGGAACGCTGGTTTCACCGAGAATACTCCCTGGTCAGTTGGTTACGAAATAGGCGTCGGAGAACCCGGCCCCCTTGACCCGCTTCAACAGCGCCGCGCCGTCGGACCGGGTCATTGCCGGACCGACCACAACACGCCAGAACCGTTTGCCGTTGGCGCGCTGGTCATAGACGGTGGGCGTCAGGCCGGCGGCGCGCATCTGGCCGGCGGTACGCTCGGCATTGGCCTCGACGCTGAAGATGCCGATCTGGATATAGGGCTTTTCGAGCCGCGAAACTTGAGGTTGCGCCGTTGCGGCGGTCACGGGTTCTGCGGCGGGTTCAGGCTCGGCGGCGCTGGCGGCAGCCGCGCCTGCGACCGCAGGTTTTGCCCAGGGCCAGCGAAAGCCCCGCTTGCGCGGTTGATCCGCCGCCGTTTCGGTGCTGGCCGCGGCCGTCGCTGCGACAACGTCAGCCTCGGGCGTTGCAGACACCGTGGGAGTCGGTTCCGCCGACTCTATTGCGGCAGCCGCGCCGGCGATCGGGTCCAGCGCGGTTTCGCTGATTTCGGGTGCCGGGGCGGGCTCGGCGGTGGCCGCGGCTGCGGGTTCCGGTTCGACCGGTGCGCGCGTCAACGCGATGATGGTCATCTGAACCGGCGCGCCCGGCAGCATCGACAACGCTTCGGCGGCATCCGACGAAGCCTGGATGCGCGGGCCGGGAATGTCGCGCTCGCGCCGGAACAGCGCGCCGATCACTTCCTTGTTGTTGGCCGCGTTGCGGATCACCACGCGCTGGGGCTCGGTGACATCCGGATGCGCCACCCAGACGCCGCCCAGCGACGGGCGCCCGTCCCACAGGGCCGCCTCGGTCGCCTCGAAAACCTCGGGGGCCTCGACGTCCTTTTCCACCAGCTTCTTGCTATGCGTTGCGCCGGTGCTGCCGGTCGCGGCGGGCCCGTTACCGGGATTCAGGAATGAGTTGCCCTCGTCGCAGCCCGAAAGCGCCCCCATGGCGAGCACGGTTCCGGTCAGGCAGATCGCGCGCCTGATGCCAGTTGCTGTACGGATCATATCCAGTTCCTTGCCTGTGTGCCGGCACATATGCGTTCAATTGCCGGTTGTCCGGTCATTCCGCCTGGCCGTGCGCCGCACCATAGCTTGGCTGTGGTGGCAAGGAAAGTCCGCGCCACCGGACTCGGCGAGAATTCCCCGGGTTTTTTGCTTGCCTGACGGGGCGCGGGCGCATACATCGGCGTCTCAGTGAAACCGGTCAGGGCGTTTCACGCTGGTCCCGCGGGGGCCGCGCGGGGAGGTGGCAGAGTGGTCGAATGCGGCGGTCTTGAAAACCGTTGGGCGTGAGAGCGTCCCCGGGGTTCGAATCCCCGTCTCCCCGCCATTATCCCCATTGCGAACCAGTGACACCGCCCTGATGGGCACGGATTTTTCAGTGTTATCAAAGGGGTTTGCAGGAACCGACCGAACCTCATAGACGCGTCGCCAGTCCAAAGTTGGGCTCTGAATGGCCCTCAGTCTCAGTTTGGGCGGACCTCGCTCGCTCCGGTTCAGTCTACTTTTACCGTTACTTTTCAGTAGCTTGCTTTTGAACTCCGCCAAAACCCAATTGCGCGTTCCGAACGGCTTCGATGGCAGCTGACCCAGCCCCCTGAAATCAGGCCACTGGGATGTTAGTAATCCGTCCAAGCAAAGGATGGACTATGAAACGCAGATTTGGCGACGAACAGTTCATAGGAATGACCAAGGAATTCGAGGCAGGGGTTAAAGCTCAGGAGTTGTGCCGCAAATACGGGATCAGCGATGCCACGTTCTACAAATACAAAGCCAAGTTTGGCGGGATGAACGTGTCGGATGCGCAGAAGCTGCGAGCGCTGGAAGATGAGAACAATCGTCTGAAACGGATGCTGGCGGATGCCATGTTGGACAACGCCGCGCTCAAGGATCTCGCGACAAAAAACGACTGACGCCTGACGTTAAGCGACGGGCCGTGTCGGATGTGATGGATCGGCATGGCCTGTCTGAGCGTCGGGCATGTGAACTGGCCGACCTGCATAGGTCTGTCTTTCAATATCGCAAGCAGGCCCAGGATGACATGGCGCTCCGAAAACGGTTGCGTGAACCGGCGAATGAACGCCGTCGGTTCGGCTATCTCCGCCTAAAGGCTGCATCCATCACACAGATCGTGGGTCGCAATATGGTTCGCACGATTATCAGAAGATCCTGCGCCAACATGGGTTCAAGGTGTCGATGTCTGGGAAGGGCAGCCTTGAGCGCCTCAAGCGCAACCCTCGCCTTATACTCTGCCGATTGGTTCTCCCGTTTCGACATCTCTGATCGCCTTCTCGTCTAAGATCAGCAGACTGCAAATCGTAGCTTATGTCGAAGTCCGATTTTCGGGGGGGGGCCGCTCAAAGGTTCTCTGAAACAGGCAGTCATTGCTGGCCCGTTGGCAACGCAGGCTTTCCGTCCAACTCTGCCTGTACTGCCAAGAGTTCAGGGTGTTCCGGATTGGCCGACAGTGCCTCTGCTACAACCGTGGCGGCCGCATCGCGACCCCGGGTCGCCGCTGTGATCCTGACTAGCATCATCCATGCGTCCAGCCGCTGCGGATCCAGCCGCACCACTTCGCGGAAAGCGGAAGTGGCCATGCCCATGTCGCGCATGGTTAGCGCTACGCCGCCAAGCTGGAGATGGGTTTCAGGAAAATCGAGACGGCTCGTCATAGCATCCTGCCATTCCACCATGGCGCCTTGAAGTTCCGCAGCGGTTTCTCTCTGCAGATAGTTCGCTGCTCCACCCAACATTGTGCGGGCGGCTGCCATGCGCACATTGCGGGCAGGATCTGCAAAGGCGGCGGCCAGGTGCTTGCTCCTTTCCTGGAGCGGTGCAAGCCGCTGCAGAGAGGCCGCGGCTGCGCGGACAAGAGGATCAGGGTCCTGCAGCTGATCCGTCAGCCCGGTGGCCGCCTGCGGGCTGTTTGACTGCTCCAGAAGCCAGAGCGCAGTTGCCCGCACGATGCCGGGCTGGCTGGTATCTTGCGCGAGTGCGGTCAAATCGCCGGCCGTCGCAACCGCATCGGCACGCCCCCGCGCCAGCACTTCCCCGTAGTGCTGACCGCGGTTTTTACTGTCCGGATACCAAGTGGAAATCTGTGCTGCGGCCCAGGCTGCGTCCCGGTCGCCGTGGCAGGCGGTGCAGGCATCCGGCGCACCGGTCACCTGTGAAAGGTCCGGCCGGGGAATCCGGAAGGAGTGATCGGCGCGCCAGTCGTTACCCATATATACGCGTTCCGGCATGTGGCAGGACTGGCACTTTGCTGCTGTTGTGCCCTCTGGGTGGAAGTGATGCGCCGGGCTGTCGTAGTCAGCTGCTGAAAGTGTAGGGAAGTCCGGATTGCCCGCCGGGCTGTGGCATTGGGAACAAAGACCATTGCCTTCTGCCTTCAGTTCCAGGCTGTGTGCGTTGTGGCAGTTCAGGCAGGTCACGCCCCGCGCATACATCTTCGATTGCAGAAAGGAGCCGTAGACATAGACCTCGTCCTGGATCTGACCATCAGCGTAATAGAGTCCTGGACGCAGGAGCGCGAGCACGTAGGCATCATCATAGCGCGTGCCCGGCGCCGGGTTGCCGTCCAGGTTGGTTTCGCGTCTGGAATGGCACGTCGCGCATTGTTCGACCGTCTGCACAGAATCAGAGAAATCCACAGGAAATCCATGGTTTGCGGGCGGCGGCGTTCTTGTCGTTTTCCATCCTTCGGCCCAAGCCACATGGTCCGCACCCGGTCCGTGGCAGGCTTCGCAGCCGACCCCCATTTCGACCTGGGTAGACGCATAGCTGAAACGGCGCGCATCGTAGCCTTTGCTGAAGCCAGTCGCGTGGCACTCGGCGCAGCGCGCGTTCCAGGTCTTGTAAGGACCCGTCCAGTGCAGACCGTCCGAGGGCGGCAGGTCCTGGTCCGGGTAAAGGTGGAACCACTTTTCCTGTTCGGTGTCCCAGGCCACGTCGAAGCTCTGCAGCCGCCCCGGTCCGGTCTCGAGAAGGTATTGCTGCAGCGGTTCGATCCCTGCGACCGAATGAACTTGGTATTCAGCCTGTGATCCATCTTTTTCGGTAAGCTCGATGTAGTAGCCGCCCTCCGCTCCGGTCTGAAACCGGGCGGTCACACCGTCATGGTGAAAGTCCGTCCCGCTGAAATCACCCGCGACCGTCTCCCGCGATGGCAGTGTCCAGGCCTGGGCGTGATGCGATCCCGCCCAGCCGGCGGCACTGTCCTTGTGACAGCCGGAGCAGCTGTCTGACCCCAAGTAACCGTCAAGGCTCTGGGCCATCGCGGGGAGGCCCAGCAGCAGAAGAAGGATCAGAACTGCAATCTGCATTTTCGGTGAGCCTTCAGGTTTCCCGGGTCGTGCACGCACTTGGATTGCGCAGCGGCATCATTCACCGCCGGGCCAGACCCGCTCCCAATCAGCGGCCATGTCGATTACCACCCAGCCGCGGCTGGCTGCTTCATCAAGCCCGCGTACAAGCTGCCCGATGTGGCTATCACGGTCGTAGGCGTATTCGCGTTCACCATCGGTGTGGTGCAGGAGGATGCCCAGCCGTGCGCCGGTCCCCGCAGTGGTCCATTCAAGCATCTGGAAATCTCCGTCGGAATTTCCCACCGCGATCAGTGGCCGGCGCCCGATGCGGGCCTCAATAGCAACCGGCTTGCCAGCCTTGTCGTCGATGAAGAAAATACCCGGGTCCTTCATCACCCGCGGCGGCCCGTCCTCGGCGGAATAGCTGCCGTTGCCAATGGAGCCAATAACCTGTTCGGGCGGAATATTATAGGCGCGCTCCGAGAACGCACGGATGAAATGCAGGCCGCCGCCCGAGGCGATGTACGTGCGGAAGCCTTCATCGCGCAAGTAGCTCAAGAGCTCCAGCATGGGCTGATAGAGCATTTCGTCATAGGCCCGGCCAGTTCGGGAATGACTAGCCGTATCCAGCCAGCTGCGCACAGCGGTCTGGAACTCGTCTACCGTCAGCCCGGAGTGGGTGGCCGAGACGATTTCCAGCAACCCCTCGGTTCCCGAGGCGGCCACAGTTTCCATGTCCCCTTCGGCTGCGGCGTTCAGCACGTCAGACGTGAGCACCGCAGGGTCGGCAGCAGCCAACTCCTTTAGACGGTCGATGGCAAACAGGAGCTGGAAATAGACCGGCTGCTCAGCCCAGAGTGTGCCGTCATTGTCGAAAGCCGCGATGCGCGCGGTCGGGGTGACATAGTCAGGTGACTCAGGGTCCGTCACGCGTTCGACAAATTCGATGATCCTGGCCTTGGTGGCCGTGTCCGTCCATGACGGCAAAGGATCCGCCAGCAGAGCTGACGCAAACAGAATTGAAAATGGAAGTGAAACCAGTAGAGTACGCATCGGGAAGACCTCCGCAAGCGCAGGGAAGGGGACGCCGGGGCGACCGGCGGAATACGCGCCCCGGCGGAGAAGTTCCACCGGGGCGAACAGGGATTGGCCTACTGCGCGCCGCCCGGCTGCGTCAGCTTCTCCATCACCTTGTCGAGGCTGAAGGAAGCCGCCTCCTGCCGTGGCGGGTATTCCTTGAAGGTCTCTAGGAACTGCGCGACATAGGTTTGGGCCGGCACCAGCATGAAGGCTCGGTCGAGCAGCCAGTCGTAATAGGTGTTCGACGTCCGGTAGCCGCGTTCATACGGGTCTCGGCGCAGGTTGAAGATCAGCGGCACGCGCAGTGGTGTCAGCGGCTCCATCCAGGCCCGGAAGGTCCCCCAGGCTTTTTGCTCCAGGAAGGTGATCTTCCAGTTGTTGAGCCGGATCGCTGCGAGGTCGCCGTCATCGGTAAAGTAGAAGATCTCCTTGCGCGGGCTCTCGTCCGTCTCGCCCTTCAGCATAGGCAAGAGGTTGTAGCCGTCGAGATGGACGCGGTATTCGCGGCCTGCCATCTCTGGAACTGTGACGCCTTCCAGCAAATCTTCCTTAACGGTCACGTTGCCTGCGGCGGCCAGGAATGTCGGCAGCCAGTCCATGTGATGCACGATCTCATTCGAGATCGTTCCCGGCGCGATATTGCCGGGCCAGCGGACCATGGCGGGCACCCGCCAGGCGCCTTCCCACTGGGTGTTCTTCTCGCCCCAGAACGGGGTCATCCCGGCATCCGGCCAGGTGTTCATGTGGACGCCATTGTCAGTGGAATAGAACACGATGGTATTATCGGCGATGCCAAGTTCGTCAAGTTTGTCGAGGAACTTGCCGATATCCATGTCGTGTTCGATCATGCCCGCCGTGTATTCGTCAGCCCGTTCTCCATTGTACTTTTCATCGGCAAGCGCGCGGTTCTCGTCGCTGACATGGGTGCGGAAATGCATCCGCGTTCCGCTCCACCACAGGAACCACGGAGTCCCGGAGGCGGTCTGCTCCTCCATCCAGGCGATCGCTGCATCCGATGTCTCGTCGTCAACGACCTCCATCCGCTTCTGCGTCAGCGCGCCGGTATCCTCGATATTCTGGGTGATTTCAGTCTCGCCGTAGGTCGCGGTCACGTTCAGAACACCGCGCGGACCGAAGCGTTCGAGAAACGTTGTGCCGTCCGCCAGGACCATGTCCCGCGGGTAATCTTCATTCTCCGGCTCTTCCTCAGCATTCAGATGGTAGAGATTGCCGAAGAACACGTCGAAACCGTGGTTCGTCGGGAGGTGTTCATCCCGGTCACCCAGGTGGTTCTTGCCGAATTGCCCGGTGGCATAGCCTTCGGCCTTGAGGAGGCCTGCAATGGTCGGGTCTTCGACCTGCATGCCTTCCTCGGCGCCGGGCAGCCCGACCTTGGACAGACCGGTGCGGAAGACCGACTGGCCCATGATAAAGGACGACCGGCCAGCCGTGCAGGATTGTTCGCCGTAATAGTCGGTAAAGATCATTCCCTCTTTGGCAACCCGGTCGATATTCGGGGTTTGATAGCCCATCAGCCCCATTGTGTATGCGGAGATATTGGACTGGCCGATGTCGTCGCCCCAAATAACGAGAATGTTCGGTTTTTCGCTCGCGCTGCCTTCCTGGGCAAGCGCTGGCGCCCCTCCAATGCTCACCATCAGGATGCCGGCCCCGACGGCCCGGCCAAAATGCATTATTGCCATAATCGATAACTCCCTCGCATTTGATATATTGAAACTTGAGGTGGCCGCAGACAGGCAATAAGCGAGAAACATGGTTGCCAGAGTGCCACCCCCAAAGCATTTTAGTAGGGTCATTTATCCATAGGTTGAGGGAATGGCGCAACACATTCGTTTAAGTCTATTTGCCTCTCGTCAAATGCTTCTTGAATGTTGGCCCTGCAGCCCGACGCGCCAATGGGTGCCGTAATCGTCTGGCCGTTGACTAATGCGGCCAGACCCGCCGCCGAGGTGCCGATAACCAAGACGGCCCTTGTCGTCGGCTGGGGAACTTCGAGAGTGCACGGGCTCGCGCCGAAAAGGTCCTGGAGGCAGAACCGGATTTCAAGGTCGGCATCTTCGCCGACTCCATGTCCTTCCGAGATCCAACACTTGTCCAAGATTATCTTTAAGGCCTCATCGGGACCGGCGTGCCGGAATGACCGCTCGGGGCTGGCCTTTCCAGCACGACTTCGCTGCAGCTGCAGTTGCGGCTGGTAGATGTGACAATGATCGATTATCGTTCGTAGAGCTTGCTGATCAGGCGGAACAGAAGCTGGCCACCAGTCTGGGCGAAGGGCAAATAGCCGAGTTCGTCCAGGGTCCGGAAGTCCGGACAGGAGATCAGATCCGCAGTCCGGCCTTGCCGTTCGGCACCGGCTTTTGCACCCAGCCTGCTGACCAGATCGACGACGTTGAAGAACCGCCCCGGCGTCCGGCCCGGATACAGGCGCGGGCGATGCTGGCGGCGGGCTGGGTTTTCCCTGATGCCCCGGTGCCCACCGGCAGACCGAGCGGCCAGGCCCACAGGTTCTGCGGGCGTGCTGGCATTTCGGTCGCCGGCTCAGTTGTCCGAACGGCGCCAGTGCGTCCGCCGGTCCGTTCGTGCAGGACGGCTCAGCGCCTCTTCGATACGCGCCGCATAGCTGGCACGCTCGGCATCGCTCATGGCGCTGACCCGCCGCAGCCAGGCCGCATTCGCGGCGGCCTGCCAGTCGCGGCGCGACCGGGCATGGGCTTCGAGCACCGATGTCGCGGCGTCGGGCTGAAACGGGACCGCACGCAACGCTGCCGCCAGTTGGGCCCCCTCGATCCCATGCCCGACCGGGTGATGGTTCTCGTTATTCTTCCCTTTTCCGCCCGCTTGGGCGGTCGCAAGCGCCGGCATCAGCTGCCGCATGTCCCGGCGAAAAGCGCGGCGATCCTCGCGCGACAATTCGCGGTACAGAGCCGCGCCCAGAGCCGGCGGCGGCCGTCGTACCCCGTCCGGGCCGCCAAATCGATACACTGCGCCGGCGACCAGCCCCACAACCAGCAGGTTCGCTGCCAGCGACAGCACCAGCAAAATGCGCATCCAGCGCCGGTTCCGTCCGGGCGATTTATTGTCCGTTTCGGTCATTCACCGCTCCTCCGCCATCGCCAGCATCAGGCTGTCATCGCCAAACAGAGCGGTTTCCCATATCAGCAGCCCGGCCGGATCCGGCAGCGCCTGCGGTGGCGCTACCCCCAGCCAGATACCGATTGCGCAGGCCGTCACCAACCCCCCCATCGCGGGCCAGCCGCCCAGCATCTGCATCAGTTGACGCCACCGCCCCGACCGCCGCGATTGCATCCGGATTTCCTGACGCGCCGCTGCCGGCGTTGCGTCCTGCACGCGCGCCGCGTCGGCGAGAACACGTGCGGCCAGACCCTCAGGCAGATGTGCCGTCTCGCGACGGGCAGCATCGAAAAAGCCGTCCAGATCGATCTCGTTCCGATTGCCGTCAGTCATCGCTGTACCCCAGTTCGTTGCGTTGCCCGGCCAGCGCCCGGCCCAGCGCCCGTTTGCCTCGCGCGGTCAGGCTCTCCACCGCTTCGGTGCTGATCTCCATGATCTCGGCGATCTGCGGATTGGACAGGTCCTCGAGATGGCGCAGCACGACGGCCTGACGCTGCCGCTCGGGCAGCTGCATCAGCGCCGCCTGCAGGGCATCGGCCCGCGCCGCCTGCTGCAGGCGCTCGGGCATGCCGGGCGCCGGATCCGCCGGTTCGGGCACATCGTCCAGCCGCGCCGCGCGGCGTTTGCGGCGACGCTTGATGTCCAGACACAGGTTCAGCACCACGCGATAGAGCCAGGTGCTGACCTGCGCCGTTCCGGGCTGCCAGTCGGGCGCCATGCGCCACAGTCGCATCATCGCCTCCTGCGCCACATCCTCGGCCTCGGCCCGGTCGCCCAGTACCCGCAGCGCCACGCCATGAGCGCGTGGCGCCAGGCGTTGCGTCAACAGGCGCGCCGCCGCCGGCTCGCCCTTGGCGAACAGACCTAACAGGGCGGCGTCGGACGGTTCGGACCGGCCGGCGGTCATCGCCACCGGTCCGAGCCGGCAACCCGGCTATGCGGCGCGCCGGGCACACTCAGTAGTTACCGTGGTGGCGCTTCATGCGGCCCTTGCCGGCTGCCCCGACCGTGTCGAATTCCTCTTGCGAGATGCCGCCGCTGCCGTCGCTGTCCATTTGATCGAACATCCGGCCCGACCGTCGCGGGCTGGGCATCTCGTCGCGTGACAGGGCTCCGTCCTTGTCGGCATCGAATTTCTCGATCAGACGTGCGACGCGCTGGGCGACGCGTTGCTGACCGGCCGCCTCCAGTTCGGCGCGGCTGAGCAGGCCGTCACCATCGGAATCGGCGCTGGCAAAGCGCGCGTCGCGATGGGCGGCCATCTCCTCCGGCGAAATCTCGCCGCTGCCATCCGCATCAAGGTCCTGGAACGACGCCTGGTGCCCGGACATCCGGCCCGGCCCCATGGCCAGCGCCGCAACCGCGGTCAGCGACATGGCCGACGCCACGATTGCCGTGATGAACATGCTGTTTTTCATTTTTCGCGTTTCCTTCTGCGCGACGGCCCCGTGCCGTCGATCATACAATGCAAACGTCGCATCCCCGCGGTTCCGTCGATATTTTTTTCCGGACTCGGATTATTTTTCCATCCTTTGCATCGTTGCCGGTACGGAAATCTGTCTGCACGGGGCTTCCGGCCCCTGTCACGTATTCGCGACATCGCGCCGCAATGTCACATTACCCCCTTTTCCGCACCCGGGATCGCGCCCATTTATGAGGTGGGAGACAAGGAAAAAAATGACAGACGAATCGATTTCACATTCGCCGCATGTCGGCGAAGACGCCGCGCGTGATGTGTGGCCCGCGCTGATCCGGGGATGGCGCGGCAAGTGTCCGCACTGCGGCAGCGGGCCTTTGCTCAGTAGTTACCTCAAGGTCAACGACCGGTGCAAGGTATGTCGCGAAGAACTGCATCACCACCGGGCCGATGACGGCCCGGCCTATCTGACGATTCTCATCGTCGGCCATGTCATGGCGCCGCTCTTGCTGCTGGTGTTCATCAACTGGCGGCCGGAACCGCTGACATTGTTCACTATCTTCGCGGTTGGCTGCGTCGGGCTGTCGCTGTACCTTCTGCCGCGCATGAAGGGGGCCATTGTTGGGTTCCAATGGGCGCGGCACATGCACGGGTTCTGACTCGGGGGCATTCCCCCCGACAACCCGTCCGGTCAAAGGCGCACGAGACAGAATGAGCATGGATAAAACCGCAATCCGGAACGCCGCGACGGTGATCGTCCTGCGCGACCGCCTCAGCGACCCCGCAATCCTGATGGGCCAGCGGGGCGCCAAGGCGGCCTTCATGCCCAACAAGTTCGTCTTTCCGGGCGGCGCGGTGGATCCGGCCGATGCCCGGGTGCCGCTGGCGGCGCCCTTGCCGGATATCTGCCACCAACGCCTGGGCGACCAGGCACCGGCCGGCATGCAGACCGCGCTGGCCGCTGCCGCGATCCGCGAACTCTGGGAGGAAACCGGCCTGATCCTGGGCCGGGCCGGAACATGGCCTGACCGCGACGTACCGCCGGACTGGCGCAGCTTTGCCGCCACCGGGCATCTTCCCGCCGCCGACAGCCTGCAATTCGTATTTCGCGCCCTGACACCGCCCGGGCGGCCCAGGCGCTTTGACGCGCGGTTCTTTCTGGTCGATGCCAACGCCATCCAGGGCGATCTCGACGATTTTACCCATGCCTGCGACGAGCTTTCGCATCTGCAGTGGATCAAGCTGCGCGAGGCGCGCAACTTCGACCTGCCCTTTATCACCGAAGTCGTGCTGGCCGAGGTCGAAGCCCGCGTCGCGGACATGACGCCGCCGGTCAGCGTGCCCTATTTCCGCAATGACGACGAAGAAAGCCTGTTTCTGCGGCTGCGCGGACATCCAATGCCCAACCACGACTGACGGGTCACCCGCAGGGCGTCCGAGTTGCGCGCGCCTTGCATGGCCCGCGTGGCCTGAACGCAAATGATTCATATGCGCCGCAAGGCGCGCCTTTGGGTCAGATCGCCAGCACCAGCAACAGGATCGACAGGCCCAACAACGCCATGCCGCCGATCTCGCGCAGGCTGACGGTTTCGCGAAAGAACAGCACCGAGGCCAACAGACTCAGGATCAGCTCGATCTGCCCCAGCGCCTTGACATAGGCGGCGTTCTGCAAGGTAAAGGCCAGGAACCAGCAGAACGAACCGGCCATGCTGAACAGGCCGACCCAGACCGCGACCCGGCGCGCGCCCCAGACCGCGCGCAGTTCGGCACGGTCGCGCCAGCCCAGCCACAGCGCCATTGCCAGTGTTTGCAGGCAGACCACACAGGCCAGCGTCACCCCGGCGCGCAGAACCGGGTCCGCCGCCGCTATTTCCAGCGATGCGCCTCGATAGCTGACCGCGGAAAAGGCGAACAGCACCCCCGAACCCAGCCCCAGCGCCGAAGCCCGGTTGCCCAGCTGCCGGATCCACGCCCCCTGCGCGTTCGGCCCCCGGGCCAGCAAAAGCACCGCTGCCAGACCCAGCAGAATGGCGGCAAAACCCAGCGCGCTGACGCCTTCGCCCAGAATCACAAAGCCGACCAGCGCGGTCTGGATCACCTCGGTCTTCTTGAACGTGATGCCAACGGCGAAATTGCGCTGCTTGAACAGCGCCACCACGCAGATCGTCGCCAGAATCTGCGCCAGCCCGCCGATGGCGGCAAATCCCCAAAAGACCGGCCCCAGGGACGGAAGATCGCGCCCGGTCACCGCCAGGTACAGCGCCATAAATCCCAGGATCAGCGGCGCGGAATAGCAAAAGCGCGAAAATGTCGCCCCCGCGGCCGACAATTTCGTCGTGCTCAGGCTCTTTTGCAGCATGAAACGCAGGGTTTGAAAGGCGGCGGCGGCCAGTGTGACCGGTATCCAGAGGCTCATGCCCCCTAGTGGCGCATATTCACCCTTCTGGCCAGAGCGGATGCGGCACCGGATCCTTGGCGCGCCAGAAATGGCGCCGGAAAATCTGGCCATACGAGCGATAGGCATAGCCGAGGTTGCGGGCCAGATACTGCGCCTTCCGGGCACGATACAGCGCCGGCAACCGGTACCAGGGCGCGGTCGGGTGCATGTGATGCACGACATGCAGGTTGTTGTTCAGAAACAACAGCGCAAGCGGGCCGCGGTCTTCGATGATCACCGTACGGGCGCGGGCGTCTTCATGGGCGCGATGCTCCAGAAAGGTGCGGATCTTGAGCAGCCCCAGCCCGAGATAGGCGGCGGTCAGATAGGCCCAGACCGGCATCGGAGAAACGGCGACCAGCGCCAGCACCGCCGCCGCGCCGGGCAGATGCAGCCCCCAGGCCAGCCAGACCGCCCCTCCGCCCGCCCGCAGGGCCTGCAACTCGTCGTGAAAGAACCGCGCCTGCCCGAGGGCCGGCCCCAGCAGGATGCGCCCCAATAGCGTGTTGTTCAGGCGCAAGAGCCAGCGCCGCCAGCGCGGCATCGCCGCCCAGACGGCCGGGTCCAGATAGTTGCTTTCCGGATCGTCATAGGGATCGGTCAGGATCGGCTCGCGGTGATGCGCCAGATGCAGGTCGCGAAATCGGCGATAGGGAATGCACAGGTTCAGCGGCAGCAGCATCGTCACCTCGTTCCAGCGCCGGTCGCGAAACGGATGCCCGTGTAGCACCTCATGCGTCAGCGAGGCGTGAAAGGCGATCAGCACCCCGATGACCAGGATCGCCGTCACCGGCGCCACCGCCGCCAGCCGGAACATCGCCAGCCCCCATAGCCCGTAGCAGACCAGGATGGCCGCCAGCGTGATCCATTCGATACGGTGGTCCGGCCGGCGCGATTCAGACATGGCGCCCCCAACGGATTCCCGCCCAGATCCGTTCATACAGAACATAGCCCGTCAGCCCGATCGCGGTATTGATCAGCGCCATGCCACCGCCCGCAGTGGGCGAGCCGGTCACCGCAACGCCCACCAGTGACATGATCACGAATCCGATCCCGTTCCAGATCACTGCCTTGACCAGCGATCGCCGCCGCGTCTCCGAGACTTGCCTATTCTTGTGTGCCATGCCCTTGGCCTAGCTCGGCCAGGTGTTGCTGAAAATTCCGAATATGATTAACAAAACTCTGCAGCTGTGACATATATCAACATATGCTGCACAGAGTCGACAAACGCACCCGCGCCGAACAATTCCGCAACCGTCTGGCCCGGGCCATGGCCCAGAAGACGGTCAGTCAGAGTGCCCTGGCGCGTCAGGTCGGGGTCGATCGCTCGACCATTTCGCAATTGCTCAAGGGTGACGGGGCACGGTTGCCCAATGCCCATGTGGTCGGCGCCTGCGCCGCCGCCCTGGGCGTGTCGGCAGACTGGCTGCTCTGTCTCAGCGATCGTCCGGAAAGTGCCGCCGAACTGCTGGCCGGCAGTCTCAGCCTGACCGAAGCGCCCCGCGCGCTGGTCGATCAGCGCATCTTTGACTGGCACCGCGAGGCCGCCGGCTACAAGATCCGCCACGTGCCTGCCGCGCTGCCTGACATGCTGAAAACCCGCGCCCTGCTGGAATGGGAATACGCGCCGCATCTGGGACGCACGGCGGATCAGGCCATCGGTGCGTCCGAGGACCGGCTGCACTGGATGCGCAACGCCCAATCGGACTACGAGATTGCCCTGCCGGCCTTTGAACTGCACAGTTTTGCGCAAGGCACCGGCTATTATCAGACGCTGCCCTTGCGGCTGCGGCTGGAACAGATCGACCGGTTCATCGAACTGTGCGACCAGCTCTATCCGCGTCTGCGGCTGTATCTCTACAACGCGCAGCGCCTGTACAGCGCACCCCTGACCATCTTTGGTCCGCTGCTCTGCGTGTTCTACGCCGGGGGCCACTATATGGCCTTTCGCGACCGCGACCGGGTCGAGACCTTTTCCCGGCATTTCGACACGCTGGTGCGCGAGGCCGACCTGACCGCGCGCGACCTGCCCGACCACCTGCACCGTCTGCGCCGCGACATCGCCTGAAACTAGATCGCCCCAGTCGTGCCCCCCCTTGCTTCTTGGCCTGTGTCCGGACATCCCATGAAGCTTAAAACTCCCATGTCAGCCTTGATTGTCCTTTTGATCGCCGCCGCTCTCGTTGCCGCCGAGCAGACCGTGCCGTTCTCGGTACCCGGGATGTATTGCGACAGCTGTCCATTTGTCGTCGAGGCGGCCATAAGCGGCGTCAGATCAGTGACTGCAAATTCCGAAACCCGCACGGCGATGATTGTCTTTGATGACGAGGTTGCCACGCTTCGGACCATCAGGGTCGCCTCTGCCGCTGCGGGGTATGAAGCCACGCCTGTCGCCTCCGGATCGTAGCCGGTGAGCGACATATCGCTTCTGAAAGTCGGTGTCATCGGCACGCTGATCGCGGCCCTTTGCTGCTTCACGCCGGTCCTTGTTTTCCTCTTCGGCGCCGTCGGTCTTTCGACGGTTGCGGGCTATATGGACATGGTTCTGCTGCCGGCGCTCGGTGTGTTCATCCTGATCGTGCTTGACGCCCTCTGGCGCAGACGCACCCAATTGGCCTGTCTGCAAAAGAAATGAAATCATGAACGATTGCTGCCAACTCCCGGATTAGAAAGACCGCTGCGATATCGCGGTGATCGGTGCCGGATCGGCTGGATTTTCCGCAGCCCTCACCGCCGATGACGGGGCCCATGCGCGCCCGGGACATCTGCGGGCAGGTTTGCTGCGAGAAGGGAGACGACATCATTCGGGATGTGCTATCGGCGGATCATGTCCATATGTTCGTGTCGGTGCCGCCCGGGCTGGCGGTGAGCGATCTGGTGCGGCTGATGAAGCGGCGGTCTTCCCACAAGGTCCAACGTGAATGCGCTCAGCTACGCCAGCGTTACGGGGGCCGACGTTATTGGGGCCGGGGGGAGTTCTCGACGACCAACGGCGCAATTACCCAAGACATCGTGCTTCATACCTGGAAAAACACATCGCCGATCCTGCCGGCGCCAGCCGGTCGTGGTTCAGCCGGCAGGGGGAGGCATCCAGGACTACTTGGTTGAGCATTATTGCAGGCCGTCAGCCTATCCCCGTCCCCGATAGGGCGGCACTCCCTGATCCGGGATCCAGACGGTTTCTGGCATCGGTCCGGTCTGCCAGAAAACGTCGATCGGGATGCCGCCGCGCGGATACCAGTATCCGCCGATCCGCAGCCACTGGGGCGACAGAAACTCCACCAGCCGCCGGCCTATCGAAACGGTGCAGTCCTCATGGAATGCCCCGTGATTGCGAAAGGAACCGAGAAAAAGCTTCAGAGATTTGCTTTCGACCAGCCATTCGCCGGGGACGTAGTCGATCACCAGATGCGCGAAATCCGGCTGGCCGGTCATCGGACAGAGCGAGGTGAATTCCGGTGCCGTGAAACGCACGTTGTAGGCTGTGTCGGCCTGCGGATTCGGTACCCGCTCCAGCTCGGCCTCGTCGGGGCTGGCCGGCATCACCGTGGCGCCGCCGAGCTGTTTCAGATCGCTGTAGATGCTGTCGGTCATCGTATTCCTCCAGTTTGTCCCGTCAGACGCCGCGTCTGTTGCCCCAGACCAGCACATGCAATTGCGGCAGCACCCGCGGGGTGAACCAGCCGTCGTCGGTCACTTTCTCGATCAGCCAAAGCAGCCGGTCGGTGGCGGTTCGCAGGTCCACCGGCAGATCAGGATCCACGTCGGGATTGCCGGGTTGCAGAAACAGTGGCAGCCGGGGGTGGTTTTCGGCGACCGCGCGGGACCAAGCATAGTCGGTGTCGTCAAAGATCACGATCTTCATCACCACATTTGGGCAGTTTTTAGCGGTCGTCAGGCAGGTCTCGAAAGCCGCCCAGTCCACGATTTCTCCGCTTGAAGGCGGCTTGGGACTCAGCACCAGCGTATCGAGATCGGCGAACCAGGATCTGGCAATCGAGCCCTGCGTTTCGCAGGCGAAGCGATAGCCTGCCGCCTTGCCCATGGCGATCACTGGGGCAAAATCCTGAATCGCCGGATTTCCGCCTGAAATCGATACGGTCAGGGGGCGGTCACCGGAAAGTTTTCGCACTTCGTCCCAGACAGCCTGCGGCGTCATGACCGCCCAGTCATGGCGATGGGCGCTGTCTACCGCATGTATCGAGTCGCACCAGCTGCATCGGTAATCACACCCGCCGGCGCGAATGAAAACCGTGGGTTCCCCGATCAGGGCACCTTCGCCCTGGATCGTTGGCCCGAAAATCTCGGCGATACGCAGGCTCATGGCCGGTACTCGGCCCAGGTCTTCGATGTTTCAGATATCTTCACGGCTGCTGTCTCGGGCCAGCGCGCCTTGCACCAGTCGAAGAAATGGCGGGCCATATTTTCGGCGGTGGAATGCACGTTCAGCACCTCGTTCAGGTGCCGATGGTCGAACGTGTCGTCGATATAGGACTTCAGCGGTTTCAACTCGTGATAGTCGCGGACGAACCCGTCCGAATTCAGTTCCGCAGAAGCCAGTTCGACCACTACGATGTAGTTGTGCCCGTGCAGTCGAGCGCATTGGTGGTCGGATGGCAGATGTGACAGTTGATGCGACGCAGAGAAGTGGAATTCCTTGGTAATACGGTACATCAGGCGCTTTCCTTGGCCGCGATGGCGTCACGCCAGAAGTCCGGGTCATCGTAGATCGTGGGATCGGCGATGCCCGCAAGAGCAAAGGCTTCGCGCCGCTCAACACAGGTGCCGCAGCGCCCGCAGTGATGATCGCCGCCCTTGTAGCAGGACCAGGTTTCGGCAAAGGGGGTGTCGACCCGTGCGCCTTCGGTCACGATATCGGCCTTGGATCGGTGCACGAACGGCGTCGTCAAAGCCACATCCGCGTAGCCATCGAGAGCTGCGCGCTGCATCCTCTCGAACGCTTCGGTAAAGGCGGGGCGGCAGTCGGGATAGATGAAGTGATCGCCGCCATGCACGGCGGTGGCCACCGCCTCGTCCCCGTTCGCCGCAGCGATGCCATAGGCGATGGTCAGCATGATCGCGTTGCGGTTCGGAACCACGGTGATCTTCATGGTGTCTTCGGCGTAGTGGCCATCGGGCACATCGAAGTTGTCGGTCAGGGCCGAACCGGTCAGGGCCGCTCCTACGGGGCGCAGGTCGATAATGTGGTGCGGAACATCCAGCCGGGCCGCGCAGGCGCCGGCAAAGTCGAGTTCCTTGCGGTGGCGTTGACCGTAATCGAAGGAAACAAGACCGGACAGGTTGCCGTCCCGCGCGATCAGATGCGCCAGCGACACAGAATCCAGTCCGCCCGAGCAGATGACTAAGGTTTTCATTTTACAGTCCTTGTTTTGATAACCGGGTAGGCTGCGACCGGTGGCAGCGTGAATAGCGAACCGCTTATCAAATGGCAACAATCGGAAGATTATGTGGATTGCCATGCAAAATTGGGTCTGTCGCGGATTTGGTGCAGGTGTTGGTTTGTGCCGCTATATTTCATTAATCTTTTGGGACGTTATCGAGGGCGTCATGGTTTTCGCGACGAGATTTTCTGCCAGCAGGGCTCAAGGCCGATCAGGTCGAACGGGTTGGCGACAGGATCCTGATCCACGCGCGGTCGTCGGATGCCGCAACGGCTTGCCCATGTTGCGGCACATCTTCACGCCATGTTCATGGCAGATACCGGCGTCGGCCTGCGGATCTTCCTGCTTATGGCCGATCAGTCGAACTGGTATTGCTGTCTCGTCGATTTCGCTGTTGCGCCGCGCGCTGCCCTGCCAAGATTTTCGCCGAACGGTTCCCCTCTCATGTGACCCGGCCCTATGCGAGACGTACATCCCGCCGGCAAGGATTGGTGCGCCATCTTGGCCTCGCCCTCGCCCTCGGCGGACGCGCCGCGCAAGCGCTAGCTGGGCGTCTTCTGCTGCAGGTGAGCAAGGATACTTTCCTGTACAGCGTTCCCAAGGCGTCCGGAAAACCCGCCGGGTCCGCCCGTGTGGTCGGCATCGATGACCGGGCCTGGCGCAAGGGGCAGCGCTACGGCAGGTTGATCTGCGACCTTGAGCGTCGACAGATGATCGACCCGCTGCCCGACCGCACGCCAGCGACCGTAACAGCGTCGCCGCGGGCACGTCCGGACATCGAGATCGTCGGCTGCGACCGCGATGGCGGCTATGGTGGTGCTGTCGCATGCGCCTTGCCGGATGCCGTGCAGGTCGCCGACCGCTGGCATCTCTTCGAGAATGCAAGCGCTGCGTTTCTTGCTGCGGTTCAACGGAGTGTGCCGGCAATCCGCAAAGCGATCGGGGTCAGAACACTGGAGCCCAAGCTTCTGACGGCGGCGGAACGCCTGCAATACGATGGATTTCGGCGTCGGCAACAGATCGATCGCATGGTCCGCCGGATGGACGACGATGGTATTCCTATCAACCGGCTGGTGCGCCTGACGGGGTCGAGCCGTGGATTAATCCGTCAGTTTCTGCGCGCAGACACTGACGCTCTACGGCATTGGAGCGGCCTGTGATGCGACACTGGCCACCGCCGTCAAACGCCAGCATGAACTCCAACAGGCCATTGGGCAGCTGTTTTCCGCCGAGATCCGGGAGAAGCGGACCAGATCGGTCAGATACCAGATGAGCATCGCCATGATGCCCCTGACCAAGGAACTGGAAGAGTTCGCTTTCGAAGCAACGGAGGTCAACGAGATGCTGATCCGCGATCTGGCTACAGGGGATTTCCTGGATACCAGCGCAACCACGTTTCGATCGGTGGCACAGGAAGGCGGCATTGTGTGCGGTGGGTCCACAGGGCAGGGGCCACGAAACGGGCGGCGGGCGGTACCCGACCTGCCGGTCGTAGAGGCGCGGGCATGCAGGGGCGACGATCCGGCAGTATGCGGCCGCCGGATATGCCACTGTCGGCCGCGGCGGGGCGTGTGGCCTCGCTCAGGCGGCGGTTGGGATCAGCGAGACCTGGTTTCGCCCGCCCCCCTTGGCGCCATACAGGGCGCGATCTGCCTGACCGATCAGGGCAGTGGCATATTGTTCCGGGGACAGCTGCGGATCCGCCCCGGCGGGCGGGCCGACCACGACTCCGATGCTGGTGGTGACATTGATCGACTGCATCATCCCGGGGCATTGAAACGGCATCGCGTTGATCTGGCGGCACAGCCGGTCTGCGGCCAAAGTCGCGCCGGCCTGATCTGTATTGGGCATGACGATCAGGAATTCCTCGCCGCCGACGCGGGCGATCATGTCGATGGGGCGCAGCTGGCTTTTCAGCCGCCTTGCGGTTTCGATCAGCACCGCGTCGCCGGTTTGGTGACCGTACTGATCGTTGATTTGTTTGAAATGGTCCAGATCGGCCAGCATCACCGCGAAACTGGTGCCGGATTCCGCGGCGCGGGCGGCGATGGCGGCCAGATGCGGCAGCGCGTAGCGGCGGTTATACAGGCCGGTCATCGGATCGCGCACCGCGGCGCGCAGCCCGTCGCGCACCGAGGCGCGCAGCCGGTCCGAACTCGCCTTGCGCCGCAGTTGCGAACTGAGCCGCAATGCCATTTCTTCGGCGCAGAACCCGCCTTGCAGCACGTCATGCGCGCCGCGGTCCAGCGCCTCGGCCACCAGATGCGGGGCACTGACGGGGACCACCGCGATCAGGGCCGCGTTGCTGGTCATGCTGCGCGCGCGCAGATCGGCCAGCAGACGCAGCCCCTGTTGCGGCTGTTCGCCGGTCAGGTCGACCACGATCGCATCGGGAACCGGCTCGGCCATAAGGGCGTGGATATCGCTGATCTGATGGCTTTGCAGACGGTGCCGGGTCAGGTCCTTGAGCCGCGAGCGCCAGACCGCGCCGGTTGCGGCATCCCGGGTCAGCAGGGCGACGCTGGCCGGAGTCGAGAAGGTGGCGGCCGGTTCGCTGAACCCCAAGGCGCTGGGCGTGCCGTCGCGCAGATGCAGCTCTTCGGTGCCGCTGCGGGCCCGGATCAGGCTGCGGATGCGGGCCTGTAGAATCAAATCGTCCAGAGGCTGGCTCAGCACGTCGTCGATGCCGCCGGCCAGGGCCGCCAGCCGGGCCGCGGGGTTGTTTTGCGCGGTCACGGCGATGATCGGAATCTGCCTAAGCGATTCGTCCTTTTGCAGCTCGGCGCGCACATCCAGCGCGGTGCCGTCCGGCAGCGTCATTGCGGTGACGATCAGATCCGGACGGCAGCGCCGGGCCAGGGCTGTAAGCCCTTGCAATCCATCGCTTTGCACAACGTGGTAATAGGCTGCCGACAGCTGAACTTTCAGCATGATGCGGTTGGTGGACACACCGTCGAGGATCAGTATGGTGCCTTGCACGCCACGCGCCTTTCACAAGTCGTTTCAAGATTGTCTAAAGTCTTCATGAGAGTCGTTAACAAACCCTTTCCGCCGACCCGAAAGTCCTCTGCCATGCAACAATCCGCCGACGCCGCAGAAACCCTTGCTCTGACCGCCTTGGGCTGGCTGCTGGAGCACGAGGAATTGCTGCCGGTTTTCATGGGCTCCAGCGGTACCAGCGCTGCGGATATGCGCGACCGGGCGGCGGATCCCGACTTTCTGGGCTCGGTTCTGGATTTCCTGCTGATGGACGAGGCCTGGCTGGTCGCGTTCTGCGATGCCCGCTCGGTGCCCTATGATCATCCGATGCAGGCGCGCGCGGCTTTGCCCGGCGGCGCACAATTCCATTGGACCTGACTGCCGGTACCTTGAAAACACTGGAAAAACCGGGCGCCCGAGCAAATACAGGAACAAGACCGTATGACCATTGCCGCCATATTGTTTGACAAGGACGGCACGCTGTTCGATTTCGGCCCGACCTGGGAAAGCTGGGCGCAGGCCTTTCTGCTGCGCGCTGCCGGGCAGGATCAGCGCCGCGCCACCCATCTGGGGCAGCAGATCGGCTTCGATCTGCCCAACCGGCGATTTCGGCCTGACAGCATCGTCATCGCCGGCACCGCTGCCGAGGTCGCCGAGGCGCTGACCCCGCATCTGCCCGAAATTGCGCCAGCACAGCTCTATGACATGATGAACCAAGAGGCCGAGACCGCGCCGCAGGTCGAAGTGGTACCGCTGGCACCGTTCCTGGACCGGTTGCGCGCCCGGGGGTTCCGGCTGGGGGTGGCGACCAACGACGCCGAGGCCCCCGCGCGGGCGCATCTGGGAACCGCCGGAGTGGTCGACCGGTTCGACTTCATTGCCGGATTTGACAGTGGCCACGGTGCCAAGCCCGGGCCGGGGCAGTTGCTGGCCTTTGCCCGCACCGTCGGGGTCGAACCTGAAAATGTGGTCATGGTCGGGGACAGTACCCATGACCTGATCGCCGGGCGCAGTGCCGGCATGATCACGGTGGGTGTGCTGACTGGCCTTGCCCCAGAGGACGATCTGGCCGCCCTGGCCGATGTCGTGTTGCCCGATATCGGCCATCTGCCGGGCTGGCTGGCCCTCTAGACCGCTTCCGCCGACCCGGTATCTGTGGCTGCGCCTCTCTGCCGTGGCCGGGGCGGTCCGGGACGGCACCGGCGGCGACCTGCTGGCCTGCTGTCCGCTATGCGGGGCGCATGGCAGGCTGGTCTTTGTATCCGGCATCGTTACCGGACGGGTCTGGCGGATGAATGGGGGCAGCGAAGGACGCTCTGCTCTGGCTTCTCGTGAAAAACGACATACTGCGTCGCGAATGGGCCGGATCGTTGATCTGTCCCGATGTCTGCTGATCGGGCAACACCAATGAGGTCGCATCATGGCAGACAGGGCATCGCGACGGCGGCGCAGTGGCGGGCATGCGGGAAACACCGCCCGCCGGGCGGGGCGGGTGATCGAGCAGATGCCGTGGAGTCCGCCTGTCAATATCGACCGCCCCGTTGAACCGCTGAACGCGGAAGGCGTCGCCGCCATCCACGAGGGGGCCATGCGCATCCTCGAAGACATCGGCATCGCCATCCTGAACCCCGAGGCGCTGGCGCTGTTCCGTCAGGCCGGATGCATCATCGACGGAGAGGTGGTGCGCTGCGACCGGGATTTCATCATCGAGATGGTCGCCAAGGCGCCCGCGCAGTTCACCCTGACCCCGCGCAACCCGGATCGGCAGATCACCGTGGGCGGCGACACCCTGCTGTTCGGCAACGTGTCCTCGCCGCCCAACTACTGGGACATGCAGATCGGCAAGAAAGTATCGGGCACAAGAGAAATGTGTCGCAACCTGCTGAAACTGACGCAATATTTCAATTGCATCCATTTCGCAGGCGGCTATCCGGTGGAACCGGTAGACATTCATGCCAGCGTGCGCCACCTGGACGTTCTCTATGACAAGCTGACCCTGACCGACAAGGTGATGCATGCCTATTCACTGGGCCGCGAGCGGGTCGAGGATGTCATGGAAATGGTGCGGATCGCGGGCGGTCTGACGCATGAGGAGTTCGACGCAAGCCCCCGGATGTACACGAATATCAACTCGACCTCGCCCCTGAAGCACGACCATCCGATGCTGGATGGCTGGATGCGCTGCGCGCGGCGCGGTCAGGGCTGTGTGGTTACGCCGTTCACCCTGGCCGGGGCGATGGCGCCGGTGACCATGGCCGGGGCGGTGGCGCAGTCGCTGGCCGAGGGGCTGATCGCCATCGCGCTGGCGCAATATATCAATCCAGGCTGTCCCTGCGTGATCGGCACCTTTACCAGCAATGTCGACATGAAATCCGGCGCGCCGGCCTTTGGCACGCCGGAATACATGCGCGCGACGCAGATGACCGGACAACTGGCACGGTTCTACGGCTTGCCGATGCGGTCCTCGGGCGTCTGCGCCGCCAATGTGCCGGACGGGCAGGCGATGTGGGAAACCTCCAACAGCTTGTGGGCGGCAGTGCAGTCGGGCAGCAACATGGTCTATCACGCGGCCGGCTGGCTCGAAGGCGGGCTGATCGCCAGCCCGGAGAAATTCATCATGGATTGCGAGGTGCTGCAGCAGATCCAGCGTTACATGGACCCGGCCCTGACCGCCACCGGCCCGGACGAGATCGCACTGGAAGCGATCCGCGAGGTCGGCCATTCCGGGCATTTCTTTGGCATCCAGCACACGCAGGACCGCTATCCCACCGCGTTCTATCAGCCGTTTCTCAGCGACTGGAAGAATTTCGAAGGTTGGGAAGTCGCCGGATCCATCTGGACTGCGGAACGCGCGCATCGTCTATACAAGGATATCCTGGCCGACTATGCCCCGCCGCCGATGGACCCGGCAATCCGCGAAGAGCTTGAGGCCTTTGTGGCAAGGCGCAAGGAAGAGGGCGGCGCGCCGACCGATTTCTGAGCGCCGCGCGGGGGCGGACGGGCCCGCCAAGGAGAAAGGCGACACCAGGACAAGGGCCAAAGCAAGGACCGGCACGGGCCAGAACGGGTCGTGCGTCCGACCCGGTTTCCCTGCAGCGCAGCCGTGCCGCCGCCGGGTCTGTCCGGCGTGATCGGCGCATTCAGATTTCGCGGCCATGTCCGGCAATGAGATGTCCGGCAATGAGGCTGCTCTCTCTGGTTTGTTCCCATCCCGTCTTGTAGGTTGCCGGCACAAGAAGCCGATCAGAAGGTGAGCACGGAATGCAGGCCACAGACAGGCGGATCGCGGTGCATCGTGTCACGATGGTGGGTCTTGGCGGCATCGCTGGGCTGGCGCTGTGGGCGCTTGGCCGGCAATGGGGCAGCGCCGGAATGCCGCCGGCGCTGTTTCTCGCGCTGTTCACCTATGTGACCACACTGGTGTCGGTGGCGCTGGCGCTGTGCGGTCCGATCGAAGTCCCCCGCGCCCTGCGCGGCGGCGCGCTGTCGGCGATCTTTGTCACAGCACTGATCAGCCTGGCTGGTCAGCGCTATGTGGTGGCCACCGAGCTGCTGGAAGACCCTGTCATGCTGAGCGTCGCCACCGTGATGGTGCTGTATCTGACGCCGTTTCTGATCGTCTGGATGCGCGACCGCCGACAATGGCGGCGGTATGCCAGCCTGTTTGATGCCGCCTGGACCATGCTGATGCGCTATACGATCGCCTGGGTGTTCGTGGCGATCTTTTGGCTGGTGGCGTTTCTGAGTGATGCGCTGCTGGATCTGGTGGATGTGACGGTGATCGACTGGGTGCTGCGCACCGATTGGGTGCGCTTTGCCGTCAGCGGTGCGATCCTGGGGCTGGGGCTGGCGGTGGTGCATGAGTTGCGCGGAACCTTGTCGCCCTATCTGGCGCTGCGGCTGTTGCGGCTGTTCGTTCCGGTGGTGCTGACAGTGGTGGCCCTGTTTCTGGCTGCGGTGCCGTTTCGCGGTCTGAGCCAGTTGTTCGGCGAGTTTTCAGCGGCGGCGACCCTGATGGGGGTCGCGGTGATGGCGATCACGCTGATCAGCACGGCTCTGGATCAGACCGATCTGGCGGCCGTGCAGTCCAGAGGTCTGCGTCTGGCGACGCGGGCGCTGGCGGTGCTGCTGCCGCTGCTGACGGCGCTGGCGATCTGGGCGGTGGTGCTGCGGGTACGCCAGTATGGCTGGACCCCGGATCGCATTCTGGCCGGTCTGGTGGCGCTGTTTCTGCTGGCCTATGGTCTTGGCTATTGCATCGCTGTGCTGGGCGGCGGCGGCTGGATGCGGCGGATCCGCTCGACCAATGTCGCAATGGCGCTGGCGGTTATCGCGGTTTCGGCGCTGTGGATGACCCCGGCACTGGATGTGCACCGGCTGTCGGCAAACAGTCAGCTTGACCGCTTTTTGTCCGGACGCAGCACATTGGACGAACTGGCGCTGTGGCAGATGGGGCATCAGTGGGGCCGGGCCGGGCAGGCCGGGCTGCAGCGGCTCGAGGCAATGACGGACCACGCGGACCATGCCGCACTGGTGGCGCGCATCGCCGATGTGCGGACCCAGGTGAATCCGTTCCAGTTCGAACAGGCGGCCCGGCGCCGCGCCGCGCCGGATCAGGCGCGCGCGCTGTTGGCCCTGATGCCGGTGCGCCCCGAGAATGTCCAGGTCCCGCCGCTGTTGCTGGCGGCCGCGCCACCCTATCGGCTGCAACGCTGGCTCGAAGGCTGCCGGCGCAGCCTGCCGGACGGGCGCGCCGGCTGCGTGCTGGTGCAGGGGCCCTTTACCCCGTCAGCGGATCAGCGCGAACAGGGCATCCTGCTTTACCTCGACGCTCAGGGGCGCGGCCGTGCCGACCACCTGGTTCTGCGTCCCGAAGGCAAGGTCACCGTGCGCGATGTCTTTGACCCGGTGGCCAATGACTGGCCCGATCTGCCACCCGCTGCCGTTGCCCAGGCGCTGGACGGCGGGTTCCGGATCGCGCCCAGCGGCAGCCACGCGCTGTTTCTGGGCGGCTCGACCCTGGCGCCGGGTCAGTAGCCCGGCGCCGTGGGCCGCGAAACTGTTTAGAATTGCGGATGTTGGGCCTTTTTTAAGACCTGAATTGCGATGCTCCCCGATATCAGAAAAAGGGGCCGACATGCATGGTCTGATCAACAAGGCTGTTCAATCGTTTTTTTGCACGACCTATGGTGTGGATCGATGGGTGACCGTGACCCAGGCGGCAGGCCTGGAATTTACCGATTTCGAGGCAATGCTGGTCTATGACGAAGAGCAGTCGGCCCGGATGCTGGACGCGGCAAGCGCGGAACTGGGCCGCCCCCTGGATGAGGTGCTCGAAGATTTCGGCACTTTCCTGGTGTCCAACCCTCAAACCGAAGCCCTGCGCCGGCTGCTGCGCTTTGGCGGCGTGACCTATGTCGAATTCCTGCATTCCCTGGACGACCTGCCCGACCGGGCGCGGCTGGCGGTTTCGGACCTGCATTTGCCGGCGCTGGAGCTGCGCGAGCATGCGGCGGGGCTGTTCAGCCTGACCTGTCATCCCGGACTGCCCGGTTTCGGCAGCGTGATGGTGGGCGTATTGCGGGCGATGGCGGATGATTACGGCGCCTTGGCGATGCTCGAGCGGACAGGCGGCGGTCAGGGTCCCGATGTCATCACCATCACGCTGATCGAAACCGCCTTTGCCGAGGGCCGCAGCTTTGATCTGGGGGCACGGGCCGGATGATAGATCGCGATCAACTGGCGGATACGCTTGACCTGATGTGCCCGATGCATGTCCTGCTGGATCCGACCGGACATATCGTCCGTGTCGGACCGACGCTGCAGAAACTGCGCCCCGCGGCGCCGATGGCCGGCGTGCGGTTTCTGGAATTGTTCGAACTGAGCCGACCGCGGGCGGTGGGCAACATGGCCGGTCTGCTGGCGACCGCGGGGGCGAAACTGCACCTGCAGTTCCGCGATGCGCCGCGAACCTCGCTGAAAGGGGCGATCGTACCGATTCCGGACGACTCCGGCGCCATCGTCAACCTGTCCTTTGGCATTTCGGTGCTGGATGCGGTACGCGACTATGCGCTGACCAGCGCTGATTTTTCGGCCACCGATCTGACCATCGAACTGCTGTATCTGGTCGAAGCGAAATCCGCTGCAATGGAGGCGTCCCGCAAGCTGAACCAGCGTCTGCAGGGGGCGATGATCGCCGCCGAGGAACAGGCCTTTACCGACACCCTGACCGGGCTCAAGAATCGCCGCGCGATGGATCACGTCCTGGCCCGGATGGCCGCGGCGCCGGCTCCCTTTGCGCTGATGCATCTTGACCTCGATTTCTTCAAGGCGGTGAACGACACGATGGGGCATGCTGCCGGCGATCACGTGTTGCAGCAGGCGGCGCGGATCATGGTCGAAGAGACCCGCGATGAGGATATGGTGGCGCGGATTGGCGGTGACGAGTTCGTTCTGGTGTTTCACCAACTGATGGACCGCATGCGGCTGGGACGGATCGCGCAGCGCCTGATCGACCGTCTGGAAGACCCCATGCCGTTCGGCGGTCAGATCTGCAAAATCTCGGCCAGCATCGGTACCGTCCTGTCCGAACAGTCTGCGGCGCGGGATCCGGCGGAGCTGCTGCACAAGGCCGATATGGCGCTCTATGCTTCGAAACATGCCGGCCGGGGGTGTCACAGTTTTTACAGCGAAGCCATGACCGAAATGTCCGAAGATATCGTGCCAATCGGCCGCGCCGAGCCGGGTCAGGCAGGTCGCTCTGAGCCGCCCGAACAATCCGAAGAACCCGGGCGCGCCGCCTCGTGAGCGGTTGCGCGGCCCCGGGCCATTGAGGTTGCGGCCAGCTTCGCGCGTCCCAGGGCCCAACGGCCTGCTGATGGCGGTGGTTGACACGGCCCCGGCCGGACAGCCGTCGGACAGCACGGGATGTGTTTGCCGGACAGAGGCAGCGGGCACCTGACCGGGGTCGCAGTCTTTGCTTGGGCGGGGATATGCCGGTGCCGGAAGGGGGAAATTTCCGCCGAATTCATCAGATATGCGCATATCACCGCCAATGCGGGCTGCCAGCCGGGCCGGGGGCTCCTGGCGGACAAGTCTGCCCTTGCGGCGGCCAAGCCGGGCGGCTTAGTCTCAAGCTGTTGAAATGCAGAGATTTGCGGTTCGGCGGCGCGACACGCACCCGGACCACCCCGGGGCAGGCAGGTGAGTACAGGTATGGGGAAGACAGTTTCGTGATCGCCAGGGACTCATGCGGATTTTTCTGACCCTTCTGGCCGCGCTGCTGGTCGTGGCCGTGGGTCTGTCGGCCGTCCAGTTGTTGCAGTCCTGCGGCCTGCGCCTGCCGTTCACCCAGCGGGAGATCAGCTTTTGCGACGCTGCTGACACTCTGCAGATACGCGCCGACCTGAGGCGTACCGACCGGGCCAACGCCGATCTGGCGGCACAGGTCGGGGCATTGGAACGGGCGCTGGGGGAACGGGTTTGCAAGGCCGACCCACCAGCGCCGCCGCCACCGTCTCCACCGCCGCCGCCGAAACCAAAGCCGAAACCGAAAACCCCCAGCGGCCTGGCGCCGGACGCCTTTGACGGGCGCGATATTTCGGTGATGAAGGGCTGTTGGCAACTGTCCTCGGATTATGCCGTGCGCGACATCAATACCGGGCGCATCACCCGGTTCAGATACTGGCGCATCTGCTTTGACGCCAGGGGCAACGGCACTGAGCAGATGCGCTCGACCAGTGGCGTGCGCTGTAACGGTCGACTGACGGGCCAGATGCGCGGCAACGGCACCCTGACCATGCGCGAGCCGGGCAATCTGCGCTGCGATGACGGCTCGTCGATCTTTCGCCGCGAGGTCACCTGCAAGCTGGACCGGCGCGGCAACGCCAATTGCGACACCTACCAACCCGAAACACAGGGCCGGGGCGCGGCAACGCTGCGCCGGGCCGGGAGATAACGGCGATGGCTGACCATTTTCTGTCCAAGATCCGCGTGACCTCCGAGGATTTCGTCACCGCCGGCGACGTGCCGGCTCTGGAACGCCATGCCGAACTGAAGGCGCTGCTGACCGAACGGGCCGGACCCAAAGTGGCGGCGCTGTTCGCCGAACCGCTGATCAGCCGCGGCAATGACACCGCGCCGCCGACCGTGGCCTGGTACAGTGAAAACATCGGCGAGCCGCGCCCGCTGGACCGGCTGTCGCCGATCGAGCGGGACCGCGCCGAGACCTATCTGGCCGAGCATCTGCGCCCCTTGCGGGCGCTGGCGGCGGACCCGGCCACCGCCGACCTGGCCCTGGCGGCGCTCAGTGTCTACGGGCGCGACGATGTGGTTCTGGTCGGCGACCGCCCGGTCATCGTGAACTGGGGTCTGCTGCCGGATGGCGGCGGGGCCAATGCCGTCAGCCGACCGGCGCATTTTGCGGCCACTCTGGGGCGCTATGTGGCGTTGACCCCGGCCCAGGACGCGGCGACCGGCCCGGTGCCGGCGTCGGCAATGGCCTCAGCGGCGGTGACGCCTGCGGCCCTGGCATCTGCGGTGGCCGAACCGCCGGGCGCGGAACCTCGGGTGCCGCGGGCAATCACGCCACTGGCCTGGGTGCCGCTGCTGGTCCTGCTGCTGCTCGCCGGGGCGGCTCTGGCCTGGCTGTTGATGCCGGGGACCCGGCTGTTTCACACCGCCGCAACGCCGCCGGTGGTCACCGATGCGGCGGCCTTACGGGCCGCGCGGGCTCTGAACGACAGCCTGCGCGAGCGCAGGGCGGCCTTGCAGGCGGCGGTGCAGGGGGCGGTCTGCCGGCCCGACGGGGTGCTGGTATTGCCCGATGGGCGCACGCCGGAGGGTCTGACCCCGCCCGCCGTGGGCGTCAAGCCCGAGCGCAAGGCCGGCGCCGCGCCGGATGCATTGCTGCCCAACAGCCCGGCGCGCGTATTGTTGCCGGACAAGACCGGCGAGGCCAGCCTGCTGGCACTGATCGAGGCCCGGACGGTGCTGGTGTTGGCCAGTCCGGGCGACAGCCGGGTGACCACCGGGTCGGGGTTCCTGATCGGGCCGGGGCTGGTGGTGACAAACCAGCACGTGATCGCTCCGAGCCAGGTGGAAAACGGTCAGATCCTGGTGACCGGCGGGGCGTTGTCGGGACCGCAGACCGCCACCGTTCTGAAAACCCATGGGCCGCTCCTGGACACCGGCGGCGATTTCGCGCTGTTGCAGATCGAAGACACCGGCGCAGCTGCTTTTTCCGTGCATCTGCCGTCCGGGTCGCTCAAGCTGCACAACGTCGTGGCCGCCGGTTTTCCTGGCGACGTTCTGGAAACCGATATCAGCTATGCGGCCCTTAAATCGGGCGATCTGAGCGCGGTCCCGGGGCTGACCGTGACCGACGGCATCATCAACACCGAACAGCAGATCGGCCCGGATACCCATGTGCTGATGCATTCCGCGGCGTTGTCCAGCGGCAATTCCGGCGGTCCGCTGGTGGACATGTGCGGCCGGCTGGTGGGGGTGAATTCCTTTGTGCGTCAGGGTCGGCTGCAGAACCGTGGCTTTGCCCTGACCACCGGTGATCTGATGGCGTTTCTGACCGGCACAGCCGCCGCGCCGCAGATCGACAGCCAGCCCTGCAGCCCGGTCGTGATGCGGGCGCAGGCCACTGCCGACCCGGATGCGACACCGGCCGGGACTCCGGGCAAGGCCGGGGCGAAATAGAGGCCCGGCATGTTCGATACCTTTCTGGTCACCACATCCTCCGAAGGTCTGCAGCCGCTGGGCACGGCGGCACAGCGCTCGTTCGAGCTGATCACCGGCACCTTGTCGGCACGGCTGGGCGACGAACATGCCCGGCTTTTTGCCGAACCGGTGGCCACCGAACATGGCGACAGGATCGACTGGCATGCCCCGATGCCCGGCGCGGCGACGCCGCTGCCGGATCTGACCGAGGACGACCAGCGGGCGCTGCACGACCGGCTGGGCAGGCTGGTGGCCGATATCCGGGAGGAGGCGGATCGCCTAGCCGCCAGCGCCGATGCCCAGGATCAGCGCCTGTCCGAGGCGCTGGCCAATGCCATCGAGATACCGGACGAGGCGATGATCTATGCGCTGCGCGACCCGGACGGTGTGCTTCATCCGGTTCTGGTGCATTGGGCCTGGTTGCAGGATGGGCAGAAATCCGTGCGCGGTCTGCTGACGGCCATGGTACCGCGTCCACAACCGGCGCCGGTTGTGGCAACCGGGGCCGATGCCGGGTCACGGGCGGCTGCGACGCTGCCGTGGTGGTGGCTGATTCTGCTGGGCTGGCTGCTGCTGGCGGTGCTGCTGGCCTATGTCCTTTATCTGCTGATCGCGCCCTGCGGGCTGAACGGTGTCCGCCCGGTCTATTGCCCGGCGCCGGCACCGCCGGTTTCGGCCATCCCCGGCGAGAGGGCGGTGATCGAGGACGAGATCGCGGCGCTGCAGCATGAACTGGCGCTGCGGGACCGCGCCTGTCAGCCGACGATCCCGGTGCTGCCGGCGCAACCGGCAGCACCCGAGACACCTGCGAAACCGGCCCCGAAAAAGACCCCCGCGCCGCCGGACAAGGCGAAAGACAAGGCCGACCTGGCCCCCAAGGCGACGGCGCGCCGGCTGGTGGATCGGGGCGGCAAGCGTGGTGCGCTGAATTTCGTGCTGGCCTGGTCCACCATCGACGATATCGACCTGGCGGTGACCTGCCCGGCGGGACAGACCGTGTCCTATCGCAACCGCGGCGATTGCAATGGCAATTACGATCTGGATGCCAACGTGAAACGCGCCGAAGCGGTGACCGATCCGGTCGAGAACATCGTTTTTGGTCCGGCGGTACCGGGGCTGTACAAGGTGCGTGTCCACCTCAAGAGCGAGCGGACCGCCGGTGAAAAGGCGGTTACCCTGCACGTCATGCGTCAGGATGGCCGGACGCAGTCATATTCTGGTACAGTCAGCGGCAAGACCCCCGAGTGGTCGCTGAACATAAGCATATCAAGGTAGGCAGGATGCAGCATTCCGTAAATTTGGCGCAGCTGGTCGATTGGCGCGACGAGGTAACCCTGGTGCCCAATTCCGGCACGCAGATCCTCGATTTCGGCTTTCGACTGGACAGGCTGGAGCTGAAGAACGCGCGGTTTGTCGAACGCGTCATCGGAGGCACCGAAGAGGCCGAGGAATGGGCGCTGCTACCCCTGACCGGCGATGCCGAAAGCGACGCCGGGATCGAAGACAGCGCAACGGCCGAAGATGACGAATATTCGGTGCGTCCGGTGGCGGCGCTGGAGCCTTTTCTGTCGAAATGGCTGCCGGTGCCGGTTTTGCGCATCAAGACCGATCGCGGCGTCGGCGGCGAGGAACGCTTTGATCCCGGCCCGTCCAGCTGGGCGCGGATCCGCACCGTCGAACTGGACGAGCCGGACCCCGAGACCGGCCATACCCACCGCGTGCAACTGGCGCTGGACACGGCCCTGATCGAGGGTGACCAGCAGTTCCAGTATATCGCGCCCGACCGCGGTGACGCGGAAAAGTCGCGCGATTTCAGGTTCGTCTCTGACCCGGCGCGGATGGACTGGTTCCTTCGCCGGCTTCAGCCGGACAGCGACGGACAGATTCTGGATCTGCAGAAATGGGTGTCGGACTGGCTGGACGATACATTCATGGCCTACAAGCGCGCTGAGCGCCCCGGGCGCCGGATCACCCATGACGACCTGCCGCATAAGTTCGAGCACTGGGCGCGCTATCTGGCCTATCTGCGCCTGATCGATCACGCGGTGAACATTCCGAAACTGCGCCTCGCGGACACTGTCAGCCCGCGCGACAGCGTCACCCCGGTCGAGGTCGAATTGGTGCTGGATGTGGGCAATTCGCGCACCTGCGGCATCCTGATCGAACGCTTTCCCGGCGATTCCCGGCTGGATCTGGCGCGCTCGTTTCCGCTGGAGGTGCGCGACCTGTCGCGGCCGGAACTGCACTATTCCGGCCTGTTCGAAAGCCGGGTCGAGTTTTCCGAGCACCGCATGGGCGACGAACGCTATGCCAGCCGGTCCGGGCGGCGCAACGCCTTTCTGTGGCCCAGTTTCGTGCGCATCGGCCCCGAGGCGCTGCGGCTGGTGGCCGGCGAAGAAGGCACCGAGACCGCCTCGGGCCTGAGCAGCCCGAAACGCTATCTCTGGGACGACAGGCCGGTGTTGCAGGACTGGCGCTTTCACCACCATTCCGACCCCAACAACCTGCCGAAATCGCTGCGCGCCGCAATGCGTCACCTGAACGAGGCCGGCGATGTGTTGGAACAGATCGAAGCCGATGAAAAGGCCCGGCTGCGGCCACGCGGCAAGACCCCAAAGACGCCGGCGATCCGGCCGCGGTTTTCGCGCGCCTCGCTGTTCGGGTTCATGCTGGCCGAGATCATCGCGCATGCGCTGATCCAGGTGAACGCGCCGGCCAGCCGGGCGCGGCGGCCGCAATCGGAACTGCCCCGGCGGCTGGACCGGATCATCCTGACCCTGCCGACCGCGACTACGGCGCAGGAACAGGCGATCATCCGCTCCAAGGCACGCGGCGCGCTGGCGCTGGTCTGGGCGACGCTGGGGCTGAAGGACGGCGAAAGCAGCATCGCTCGGATGCCCGAACTGATCGTCGAATGGGACGAGGCCAGCGCCACCCAGCTGGTCTATCTCTATTCCGAGCTGACACAGAAATTCGACGGGCGGATCGATCGTTTTCTGTCGCTCAAAGGCACGCTGCGCCCGCGTCTGGCCGAGGGCGCACCCGAGCCGTCCCTGCGACTGGGCTGCATCGACATCGGTGGTGGCACCACCGATCTGATGGTGACCACCTATTGGGGCGAGGCCGGGCGGGTGTTGCACCCGCGCCAGACCTTTCGCGAAGGCTTCCGGGTGGCGGGCGACGACATGCTGCAACGCATCATCGCGGCGATCATCCTGCCGGGGCTGCAGCAGGCGATCGAGACCGCCGGCGGTCGCTTTGTTGGTGAAAAGCTGCGCGAGCTGTTTGCTGGCGATATCGGCGGGCTGGACCAGCAAAGCGTTCAGAAACGCCGGCAATTCGCGCTGCGGGCGCTGATGCCGCTGGCGGTCGAGATCCTGAACGTGTGCGAGACCGCGGGCGAATTTCAGCCCCTGACACTGGCGGTGCGGGATGTTCTGGAGCTGGGGGCCGAACCCGCGTCGTCAGAAGCCCACGTGCCGGATGCGCTGGTGGCCTATATCGAGGAAGCCGCCCGCGATCTGGGGGCCGGGGAATTCCGCCTAACCGATGTCGACCTGACCTTTTCGCGCGAGGATGTGGACGCCATTGCCCGCGAGGTGTTTCAAAAGGCGCTGAGCAACCTGGCCGAGGTGATCGACCATCTGGGGGTGGATGTGGTGCTGCTGACCGGGCGGCCGTCGCGCCTGCCGGCGGTGCGGGCGATTCTCGAAGAGATGCTGGTGGTGCCGCCGCACCGGCTGGTGTCGATGCACAGCTACAAGACCGGGCGCTGGTACCCGTTCCGTGACCCGGTCACCCAGCGCATCGGGGATCCGAAATCGACGGTGGCGGTGGGCGGCATGCTGATCGCCCTCAGCGAAAACCGGATCCCGAACTTCAAGGTCGAGACCCGCGCCTTTCGTATGCAATCGACCGCGCGCTATATCGGCGAGATGGACACGTCGGGGCAGATTCTGACCGACCGGGTCCTGTTTGCCGATGTCGATCTGGACGCGCGCAAATCCGAAAGCGATCTGGTGGCACGGATCACCATGTACACGCCGGTCTATCTGGGGGCGCGGCAATTGCCGCTGGAACGCTGGACCACCACACCGCTGTATCGCCTGGATTTCGCCACCCAGTCAGCCCAGGCGCGCGCGCCCCTGCGGGTGACGTTCGAGCGTGCCGAATTCGATGGCGATCCTGACCGCGAGACCAGCGATACGGTGCTGCGTCGCGAGGCGATGCGCGAGGCCTTTGTCGTGACCGAGGTCGAGGACAACGAAGGAACCGCCATGAAGAGCGGCGAGGTCGATCTGAGCCTGCACACGCTGGGCTTTGAAGACGAGTACTGGATAGATACCGGCCTGTTCCGGCTGTGAGGAGATTGCGGCAATGACGGCACCAGAACAAGACAGGCTGGCCACGGAATGCACCGGGTTCGCCGAACTGACGGAACAGGCGCTGGCCTGGGTCCGCGATCCCGAAAACGCCGAACTGGTCGGGGCCGAGACCAAATCCCTGGTGCAGATGATGCGCCGCAGCGCGCGGCGGGCGCGGCGTCTGGCCCGGGCGGCGCGCACGCGCATGTCGGTCAGCGTTTTTGGCCCCAGCCAGGCGGGCAAGTCGTTTCTGGTCTCGGTGCTGGCACGGCCCCAGGACGGTCCGCTGATCGCCGATTTCGGCGGGCCGGACGGCGCTCTGGATTACATCCGCCAGATCAACCCCGAGGGCGAGGGCGAAAGCACGGGTCTTGTGACCCGTTTCACCATGGACCGCACAGCCACGCCCGAGGGCCATCCGGTGCGGCTGACCCTGCTCAGCGAAGCCGATATCCTGCGCACGCTGATCAACAGCTTTTTCATGGATGGCGACCGCAGCGAGCCCAGCCCGGAACCGGCCGAAATCGCCGCCCATCTGGACGCGTTCAAGGCCCGCGCCGGGGTGGCGCGGCCCGGTCTTGACCCCGACGACATGCACGAGGTCGGCGAATATGTCGAAACCGTCTTCGGCCGTCAGGCCTATGCGGTCGCCCTGCGCCCGTTCTGGGACGAGGCGGCTGTGATCGCGCCTGGGCTGAACCTGACCGACCGGGCGGCCTTTTTTGCATTGCTCTGGGGCGGGCATCCGGCGCTGGGCGATCTCTATCAGCGGCTGGCCGGCGCGCTGGAACAGCTGGGCCATGCCGAAGAGGTGTTCGCCGGTCTGGACGCGCTGGTGCCCCGCGAAACCTCGATCATCGATGTCAAGACCCTGAGCGGCGCCGCCGACGCGACCGCGCTGACGGTGATGGCGGCCGATGGCCGTGCCGCGGCGCTGCCGCGCTCGGTGATCTGCGGGCTGGCGGCGGAACTGGTCCTGCCAATGCAGAGCCTGCCCTCGGCGATGTTCGCCGAAACCGACCTGCTGGATTTTCCCGGGGCGCGCAACCGGTTCGAACAGGATCTGGGCAAGGCGCTGGCCGAGGATGCCGATGCGATCCTGCCCGAACTGCTGTTGCGCGGCAAGGTCGCCTATCTGTTCGACCGCTACGTGCAGAACCAGGAAATCACCTCGATGCTGCTCTGCGTGCCCGACAGCAACATGGAGACGGTCGATCTGCCGGGACTGGTGCAGAACTGGATCGCCACCACCCATGGCGCCACGCCAGTACTGCGCGCCCAGACCGATTGCGTGCTGTTCCTGGTGCTGACCAAGTTCGACAAGCATCTGTCGGATTCCGCTGCCCAGGGCGGCGATCAGACCCGGTTCGAGCGGCGGATGAGCGCCTCGCTGCTGGAGAAATTCGGCCGCGGCAGCGACAACTGGGTAGAGGAATGGGTGCCGGGACAGCCGTTTGCCAACTGTTTCTGGCTGCGCAACCCGAATTTCTATGTCGATGGTCTGATGGATTACGATGCCGGCAAGCGCGAGACCGCCATTCGCGGCGACAAGCAGGCACGCATGGCCGAACTGCGCAGCGGCTGCCTGGCCGCGCCCGAGGTGCGGCGCCATTTCGCCGATCCTGCAGCGGCCTGGGACGCCGCATTGTCGCTGAACGATGGCGGCGTCGGCTATCTGACCGCGGCGCTGGAACGGGTCTGCAGGCCCGACAGCAAGCTGCGCCAGATCCGCGCCCAGCTGGACACCGCCCGCACCGATCTGCGCCAGGCCATGGCGCCGTTTCATGTCAGCGACGATGTCGAGGCGCGCATCGCCGAAAAGCAGCAGGCTGTAACCCGGGTCATCGACGATCTCGAAGTGGCGTTGTCCCGGCACCGGTTCGGCGCGGTGCTGGCAGCGCTGATGGTTGATCAGGATGAAATCGAGGGCCGCATCGCGCGGGTGCCCAGTTCGGTGCGCATCACCAGCGCGGTCAGCGCCGCCAGCGGTGCCAACGGGCGCATCGCCGACGCCGCGGTTCTGCAGCGCCCGGCGCGTCCGGATCGTCCGCAACGTCCCGACCGGGAACCGGCCCGGGCCGCGCCGGCACCGGCCAGCGATATCCGGACGATGACGCTGGAACAGTTCCAGGCGGAAACCGCGATCGAAATCTGGATCGACCGGATGAAGCGGTTCCGCGACGATCGCGCCCGGCGCGGGGCCTATGGGCTGGGCGAAACCGGCGCCGGCGACCTGGTGGCCGAACTGATCCACGCCGCCCGGCGCACCGGTCTGGGCCGCGGCACGGCGGCGCAGCTGGAACAGATCAATTTCGGCCTGAATGTCGAGAAACAGGCGCAGCCCGCAGCGATTCTGGGGGCCGAGAGCATCAATCGGTTCGTCTCGACGCTGGGCATGCTGGACGTGCCCGCCGCCGAGCGGCCGCAGGTGCGCGGCCAAAACGGTGACAGCCGGCCGATCTTTCAGCGTCCGCCGGCCTCGGATGATGTGGACGACCTGCCGGTGCAACCCCGGGCCGTGGCCGAGCAGGTCTGGACCGACTGGGTTTTTGCGCTGGACGCGGTGTTTGTCGCCAATGCCAAGGACGGTGCCGGCGGCGAGGTCAACATCGAACAGAACGTGCGGCTGGGCCGGATCCTGGCAGCGTTGCAGGGGCAGGGCGCAGAATGAGCCTGTCGGTTCACCCGGATCCGCAGCACCCGGCAGGTGGCTATGCGTTTCTGGAACTGCCGGCCGGCAGCCTGCCGGACGCGCAGGTGACGGTGGCGGTGTTTGACGCCTATGGCGAACGCTGGCTTGCGCCGTCCGGCGAGCCGGGCGGGCGGATTACCGTGGGCGACGGCAATTGGCAATCCGAGCGCATCGGCTTTGGCCCCTACGAAGTGCATCGTCACGACGGGGCTGACTGGGTGCGGATCGGCCCCGAAATCGTCAACAAGCTGCAGGAATACGCGCCCCTGCGTATCGAGGTGGACCGGCTGTCCTTTGACATCGCCTGGCCGGACGATGTGCCGCCCCGCGCCGGGGCGGCGGTGCTGGGCGGGCTACAGCCGGTGGTGCGCAAACCGGCGGAGGTCCGTTCCGACCAGTTGATCCGATCGCGGCTACCCAAGCCGCCTGCGCCCGAGGTCGAAGCGGCACCGCGACCAGCGTCTGACGCGGCGCTGACGCTGGCGCAGGAAACCCGCCGGGGCAGCCGGTTGCTGCGGAACCTGGTGCTGACGGCGCTGTTGGTACTGGCGTTGGCGATCTGGTATTTTTGGCCCCGCGACACCGCTCCGGTGGCCAAAGATGCCGGGGTCCGGGACGCGGCCTGCAGCCCGGCAGCACTGGCGGCGGTTCCCGGCGGTTTTGCGGCCACCGCCGATGCGATCCGGACCTGCGGTGCAGATGTGCCGCCAGGCGTGGCGCTGCGTCTTGTCGAAGAAGCCGCCGACCGCGACGATGCCGATGCGCTGCTGCTGTTCGGCACGCTTTATGATGGCGCCCGGCTGGACGCCCGCATCGAGAATCTGATCGGCCTGACCTTTGAGGATGACCCGGCCAAGGCGGCGGAATACTATGCCCGCGCCGTCAGAGCCGGAGCGACTGACGCTTCAAAGCATCTGGCGGCGGTCTGCCGGACTCTGTCCGGTGCAAATGCGACCTTAGCCAAAGGGGCTCATGATGATTTCTGTTCGTAAGCGGTTTTCTGTCTGCACCCGTCGCGCCGTTGCGGTGGCGTGTCTTTTCGGGGGACTGGTCGTCGGCCTGCCCGCCGCACCGCTTTTGGCGCAGGACAACCAGCGCCCGCTGCTGGTCGAGGGGCGCAAGACCGTCTACCAGCGCGTGCTGACCCGTCCCGGCGCCTTGCATCACGCCGCGCCCGAGGCCGCGCCCACGCGTGGCTATCCGGCCTTTCAGCCGCTTTATGTCTATGCCGAACAGCCCGGGTGGTTTCAGGTCGGCCCCTCGGTCTCGGGCGGACCCGCCGGTTGGGTCGAGGCCGGATCGGTGGTGCCTTGGAAACAGAATATCGTTGCCGCCTTTACCAACGGAGCCGGGCGGCAACGTCAGTTCCTGTTCGACAGCGAAGAGCGGTTGCGCACCCTGATGGAGCATGAATCGCTGCGCGAGATGCAGACGCGGATGCTGGCCGAGGTAGCAGCCGGTGCGGTGCCCGAAAGCCGCGGCATCGTCGCCGCCGAGCCGCCGGAATTCGTCAATATCGTCGATCAGCTCTACCTGATGCCGATCCTCGACTTTACCCAGGATCTGCACCCGCTGAACTACGAGGAAAACCTGCTGATGAAGGTCGCCTCGGTGCCGTTGCGCGAGGATGGCAAGCCGGCCTCGGCCTCGGCGGCGAATTTCGACGCCGGTATCGTCTTTGTCTTTGACACCACCCAGTCGATGGACCCGTATATCCAGCGCACCCAGGCGGCGGTGGAACAGGTCGTGCAGAATCTGCGCGGCACCGAAATCGGCGACCGGGTGCAGTTCGGCGTGGTCGCGTTTCGAGACAGTCCCGAGGCAGCCCCCGAGCTGCAATATCGCACCCGCACCCTGTTGCCCTTGCAGCGGCGTCAGGATCAGACCCCGGTCGTGGCCACCATCCGTGCCGCCACCCGCGTGGCCCAGGCCAATTCGCCGGGTTTCAACGAGGACAGCCTGGCCGGGGTCGAGGACGCCGTGGATCTGACCGACTGGAGCGGCGGCGGTGCCGATCCGTTCGACGCGCGCATCGTGATCCTGATCACCGATGCCGGTCCCAAGGATGTGCGCGATCCCAATGCCCGGTCGCGGATCGGCGCCAAGGAATTGCAGCGCAACGCGCAGGACAAGGGCGTGGCCATCATGACCCTGCACCTGCAGACGCCCGCCGGCGGCCCGGCGCAGCATGCCTATGCGGCCGCGCAGTACCGCGATCTGTCGCGGTTTCACGACGATACCTTCTATTACGGTATCGAGGACGGCTCGCCGCAGGCCTTTCAGGCCACGGTGACCCGGCTGGTGACGGCGCTGACCGACGTCATCCGCGTGGCCCGCAACGAACAGCGGGTGCTGGCCCCCGAAGAGGCCGGGCCGGAACTGGTCAATCTGGGACTGGCGCTGCAACTGGCCTATCTGGGGCGCCTTAAGGGCACCCAGGCGCCGGACGTGATCGAGGGTTGGGTGTCGGAAAAGGCGGTCGAGGATCCGACCCGGCTGGCGATCGAGCCGCGTCTGCTGGTCACCAAGAACGAGTTGGCCACCATGGCCGATCTGCTGTCGCAACTGTTGACGCTGGGCGAACAGAGCCGTGGTGCCGACGATGCGGCCAGCTTTTTCACCCAGGTGCGCGACGTGGTGGCGCGGATGGCGCAGAACCCGGACCGCCTGGTCAACACCGGCAGTGACACGCTGGGCGGGGCGCTGGAATTTCTCGAGGACCTGCCCTATGAAAGCCAGCTGATGCTGACCACCCAGGAACGCTGGGCGCAGAGCGCGATGAACCGGCGGGCGATTCTGGACGGGATGCGGCAGAAACTGGTGCAATACCGCAAATGGCTGCTGGACCCGGCGGTCTGGACGCCGCTTTATGATGGCGCGCCGGATGGCGAATATGTCTTTGCCATGCCGTTTGACGTGCTGCCCTGAGCGCGCATGTCGGCGGGTCTGAACCTATCCGATGGTCATGTCACCCTGCGCGACGGCGACCGCAGCTTTTGCCTGCGGGTCGGGCATCTGCGGGTCACCTCTGGTCAGGCGGTGGCTCTGTCCGGGGCCAGCGGGTCGGGCAAGACCCTGTTGCTGGAACTGCTGGGGCTGTTGCGGGCGCCGGGCACGGGCACGCGCTATGCCTGCGGCGACCGCGATCTGGCCGGGCTGTGGCGGCAGGGCGCGCGCAGCGCCGGACTGGCGCAGACCCGCGGCCGGCTGTTCGGATTCGTACCCCAGACCGGCGGGCTGATGCCGTTTCTGACGGTGGCCGGCAACATTGCCCTGCCACAGCAGGTGACAGGGCGCGCCGATGCCGGCTGGTGTGCGGATCTGATCGCCCGGCTGGGCCTGGCCGATGTCGCCGACCTTTTCCCCGCGGCGCTGTCCATCGGCCAGCGTCAGCGCGTCGCCATTGCCCGGGCGCTGGCGCATCGCCCGGCCTTTGTCATCGCCGACGAACCGACCGCGGCGCTGGACAGCGACAGCGCCGACGGCGTGCTGGACCTGTTGCTGGAGACCGCGCGCGGGCAGGGGGCCGGTGTGATCCTGTCCAGCCATGATCTGGCGCGTATCGCGCGGTTCGGCATACCGCGCCTGCACCTGATCGCCAGCGCCAGCGGCCGGCAGGTGACCAGCCGGCTGGAGACCGCGCCATGCTGATCGCGGCGCTGGCCTGGCGCGACCTGATGCGCGATCGGTTCTTTCTGTACTGCAACGTCGCGGTGATGGTCGGCATTCTGGTGCCGCTGCTGGTGCTGCTCGGGGTCAAGAACGGCGTCTATGCGGCGCTGATCGGTGAGATGCTGGCCGACCCGGCAAACCGGCAGATCGACACGCTGGGCAACGCGGCGTTTTCCGAAACCGACCTGGCGCCGTTGCGCGACTGGCCCGAGATCGCCTTTTTGACCCCCAAGGTGCGGGGGCAGTTCGACTATATGAACGTGCGGGCGCAAGGCGGACGGCGGATGCGTCCGGCGCTGGTCATTCCCAGCGGAGCCGGGGACCCGACCCTGCCGCCGGGCACGCGGATCGGTCCGGATCAGGTGGTTGTCAGCGCCCAGCTAGCGGCGCAGCTGCAGCTGACCGCCGGTACCCGGTTGGAGCTGATCAGCCAGGCCGAGGGACGGCCCCGGCAACTGGTCCTGCCGGTGACCGTCGCGGCCGTGCTGCCCCAGTCCGCCGTGTCCGGGCGCGCGGTGCTGGCGCCCTTTGCGATGCTTGATCTGATCGAGGCGTATTACGATTCCTATGCTCTGCCGCAGCATGGCATCACCGGCACCCGCGATCTGGCCCAGCGGGTGCCGTCCTACGAGGGCGTGCGGGTCTATGCCAGACGGCTCGAGGATCTGGCCGAGCTGCAGGCGCGGCTGGAAACGCAACTGGGCATCGGCACCACCGCGCGCACCCGCGACGTTCAGTCCCTGCTGGGGTTGGGGCGCAAGCTGAACCTGGCGCTGGGGCTGACCGCGCTGCTGGCGGCGCTGGGACTGGGCGCGGCGCTGGTGCTGGGGTTCTGGTCGGATGTCCAGCGCAAAAAGACAGTGTTGGCGGGCATTGCGCTGTTGGGGGTGCCCGGCGCGCGGCTGGCGCTGTTTCCCGCGGTGCAGGCGCTGATCACCTCGCTGATCGGGTTGGTTCTGTCCTGCCTGCTGTATCTGGCCGCCGGGCCGCTGGCGACGGCCCTGTTCGGGCAGGGACTGCCCGAGGGCGCGGCGCTGACGCTCATCACATTGCCGCAGGCGCTGGCGATCTGCGCGGCGGTGCTGGGCCTGACGCTGGGCGCTTCGGCGGTGGCGGCCTGGGCGGCGCTGCGCCTGGATCCGGCCAGCGTGCTGCGCGAGGGGGCGTGAGGATGCGCAAGCTGCTGGCCATGGGATTGGCGATCTGGACGGGGGCCGCAGCAGCGGAACCCCGCTGGCCGACCGAACTGTACGATCCGGCAGCGGACAGCGCGCCTGCCGACCTGATCCTGCCGATGCCCTGCGGGGCGAAAATGGCGTTTCAAAAGGTCAGCGTTCCGGTCGATGCGTCGGATCCGCTGGCGGATCGGCGGGTGCGGCTGGGCCGATCGCAGGATCAGACCGGCTATTCCGACTATCTGTTGCCGGCGCATCTGCGTGGTCCGTTCGAGGATGCCGAGACCGGTGCGACGCATTACTACATCGCCCGATACGAGCTGACCCGCGGCCAGTACCGGGCGCTGAGCGGCGATTGTGCGCCACCGACCCGCGTCGACCGGATGGCGCAGGGCGGGCTTGGCTGGTTCGATGCGGTGGCAGTGGCGCGCGACTATTCGCAATGGTTGTATCGAAACGCGCCCGGGGAGCTGCCGCGCGCGGGCGAGGCCCCGGGTTACGTGCGCCTGCCGACCGAGGCGGAATGGGAATATGCCACCCGGGGCGGCGCGCGCATCGACGCCACCCGGTTTCCCGCCCCGACCTTTTTCGGCAATGGCGAGCTGCGCGCCTATGCCCGGTATCAGGCCGCCGGATCGGCGCGTGGCAAACTGGGGCCCGTGGGGCTGCGCAAACCGAATCCGCTGGGTCTGTTCGACGTCTACGGCAATGCCGAGGAACTGATGCTGGAACCGTTCCGCCTGAACGCCATCGGTCGCGCCGGCGGTCAGGTCGGCGGCATCGTCACCCGCGGCGGCTCGGTTCTGTCGACGGCGGATCAGATCGATAGCGCGCAGCGCACCGAATACCCGCCCTTTGACGTCGGGACCGGCGCGCCGACGCGCAGCCCGACCTTTGGGGTACGGCTGGTCCTGGCGGCGCATATCGCCACGTCGGACGCGCGTCTGCGCCGCATTCGCGACCGCTGGGTCGCCCTGGCCGGTTCCGGTGCCGCCGAAGAAGGCCACACCCTGGATCCGGTGGCCCGCATCACCGGGCTGATCGAGGCCGAGGTCGATCCGCGGCGCAAGGCGGCGCTGGACGGGCTCAAGCTGGAGTTCCGCCGATCGCGCGATCGCGCCCAGACCGCGTTGCAGCAATCGGCCCGGGCGACGCTGCTGGCGGGCGCGGTCTTTGTCGACTCGCTGGACGAGAACGCCGCCGACATCCGCGACAAGGCCGGCAATATCCGCATGCTGATCGACCTGCAGCGGGCCGGCGAAAACAGCGCCGTCTACGGCCGGCAGGTCGAAAAGCACGTCGCCGAGATCAAGCAGATGCGGCGCATCCAGTCGACCTATCTGCTGTCGATCCGGGCCGCTCTGGAAACCCTGACGACCGATATCGGCGCCGCCGAACGCGAAGCCGCCTATAACGTGCTGCGCGAGGAACTGTCGCTGTCAGGCCGGCAGCAGACGCTGCAGGTTCTGGACCGGTTCTGGGCCGATCTGTCGGTCTATGGCGACCGGCCCGACATCAGTCCGGCGGATTTGCTGCAGGTGGCGCTGGATTGATACCCCGCGCGGGCAGGGCGCCGCATTGCCGCGGTATTCACATTCCCGCCATTCAACCGCCCATGATCGGCCAAAAACCCCGGTCAAGCTTGACATCAACCGGCATGAGTGGTCGGCTTGAAACAGCAGTTTGGTATTTCCATGACACAAGGCTGTCGGGTCGCTCTGGCGACGCTCCGGGTCTTGTATTCGGTGAGGTTAGAAAAATGATTGCACGAAAATTCTGTACGACGCTGGTGGCGGCCAGTCTGATTGCCGTCCCGGTTCAGCGCGCCCAGGCAAATGACGCGGCGGCCCTGTTGGGCGGCGCGTTGCTGGGCGGGATCATCGTCAACGAAGTTCACAAGAACAAGCAGCGTCAGCGCGCATCGACGCAGCGCCGGACCTACAAGTCTTCCACCTCGTCGGCGCAGCGCGCAGAGAACCGCCAGGTTCAGACCGCGCTGAACTATTTCGGCTATCACGTCGGCACGGTCGACGGCTCGCTGGGCCGCAAGAGCCGCGCCGGAATTTCGCGCTATCAGGCGGAGATGGGATTCCAGCCCGATGGTTATCTGGACGGGCACGAACGCGACTTCCTGCTGGGCAGCTATCAGCGCGCCCTGGCCAGTTCCAGCGTGCCGCCCTACAATCAGGTCGTCGCCACGCAGGGGTATAACGGGCTGTTGCGGACCTATCGCAACGAACAGCTGGGCATCGCCACCCCGCACACCACGCCCGGCATCCAGTCGGCCGTCGCTCCGGCACCGGCGCCGATGCCGGCCCCCATTCCTGCCCCCGTACCTGCCCCGGCGCCGGTCGCGGCACCTGCGCCGACCCAGCCCGAACCGGTCACCGCGCGCGCTGACACCGGTGCCCTGCCGAAATTCACGTTCGGGCAGGTGCCGCGTTCGGTCAACGAGCATTGCAACGAGATCAACGTGCTGACGGCGGCCAATGGCGGCATCACCACGGCAGGCCGGGTGACCGATGCCGAGTTTGCGCTGAACGAACAGTTCTGCCTGGCACGGACCCATGCCATGGCGGAAAGCACCTCGATCGTGTCGACCATCCCGAACATGACCGACGCCCAGGTCACCCAGCAATGCGAAGGTCTGGCACAGGCGATCGCGCCGCAACTGGTGGCACTGGAAACCGCACGCCCGGACAAGGTGATCGGCGACACGGCCAGCTTCCTGCAGGAGTCGGGCCGGCCGATGGATCAGCTGGTCTCGGCGGGCAAGGTCTGTCTGGGCGTCGGATACCGCACCGACAACGCGGCGATGGCACTGGCCTCGGCGGTGCTGCTGTCCTCGGCCGGTCAGCTGGGCTATGGCGAAATGGTCAGCCACCACATGCGCGAGGGCTTTGGCACCGCCAAGGCATCGCCGCAGCAATCCGGCGCCTGGATGAGCCTGGCGATGGATGCGCTGGCCGGTGGCGGCTCTGCGGTCCTGGGGCAGTCTTCGGATCGCGTGGCGGTTCTGCGCGATGCGATGCAGGGCGGCAGTTCGCCCTCGGGCGCGGTTTCGGCATTGCCTCTGTTCCCGGCCCCGTCGGGCAACTGAGCCGACGACATGAAACGCGAACCGCCGGTGCAGTCCCCTGCGCCGGCGGTTTGCTATTTGGCTTCGGAATACCCTGAAACCCGGCGCTTCAGCCCTTTTTCTTCAGGATTTCAGTGCGCTTCTTTTCGTATTCGCTTTGCGAGATCGCGCCCGCATCCGACGCTGCCTTGAGATCGGTCAGTTCCTGTCCGGTGGTGGTGGTCGAAACATTGGTTTCGGTCCTTGCGCCACCGCCGCCGCAGGCAGACACGGTTGCGAGAGACAAGACGAGAAGACAGCTTATGCCGATGCGTTTCATGTGCTTTCCTTGATGCTGGAAACGTTTCGGTATCTGTATCCGAGACAAGGGACGGGTCAAGCCGCCAGCGGATCTGGACTGGGGAAAGATGGCTTTGTGGCGGGGTGAACACAACCTGTTGCATCTGCAAACGTGTGCTGGTCCGCGACCGCAAATTGCGAACATCAAGACCGATCAGGCGCTGGATTTCTTGCCGGGAACAGGCCAACCTGACCGACGGGGCCATGCGGAGAAACGCCATGCTGACCGTGCATCACCTGAACAACTCGCGCTCGCAGCGCATCCTGTGGTTGCTCGAAGAACTGGGGCTGGACTATGAGCTGAAGACCTATCAGCGCGATGCCGAAACCAACCTGGCGCCGCCCGAGTTGCTGCAGGTGCATCCGCTGGGAAAATCGCCGATCATCGAAGACCACGGGCGGCTGATCGTCGAGAGCGGCGCGATCGTCGAATATCTCTGCACCCGCTATGGGCCGCAGATGATCCCGGCCACGGACAGCGACGCCTGGATCAGCCATCAGGAACTGATGCATTTCGCCGAGGGTTCGGCGATGGTGCCGATCCTGCTGGCGCTCTATGTCGGGCGGCTGGGCGCGGCCGGCGCGCCGCTGGGGCCGCGGATCGAACAGCAACTGGATACCCATTTCAACTATATGGAGGCGGTGCTGCGCCCCTCGGGGCATTTCGTGCTGGACGATCTGTCGGCGGTGGACATCATGATGAGTTTTCCCGCCGAGATGGCGGTGCGCCAGGGACGCGGCGAAGCGCATCCCAAACTGGCGGATTTCGTCGCGCGCATCCATGCCCGGCCCGGCTTTGTCCGGGCGCTGGAGCGCGGCGGCGCCTATGCCTTTGCCTGAGACCGGCCCCCGCGCGGTCGCCAGGGTGCGGCGGGGCGGGATCAGCCGCCCTTGAGGCGCTGCATCAGATAGACTTCGCTGTCGGGCCGCACCGGTTCGGTCAGCCCGCTGGCGATGATGCGCCCGTCCACGGCCACCGACACGCCGGCGTCGATGGCGTCCTGCAGGCCCGGATGCGCCTTGACCAGAGCGGCCAGCACCTCGCCGACATTGGTCGCCTCGACCTCGACCTTGTCCTGGCCGTTGGCCAGGGCGCGCAACCCCGACCACAGGTTGACTTCAACCATCGCGCTGATCCTCCAGCGCCTCCAGGATGCGCGGCGGCGACATCGGCAGGTGCCGCAGGCGCACACCGGCGGCGGCGGATACCGCGTTGGCAATGGCCGCCAGCGGCGGGCAGATCGAGGTTTCCCCGACCCCGCGCACGCCATAGGGGTGGCCGGGATTGGGCACTTCGACGATCACCGTGTCGATCATCGGCAGGTCGCTGGCGACCGGAATGCGGTAATCCAGGAACAGCGGATTCTGCAGGCGGCCATCGGCGCCATAGATATATTCCTCGTTCAGCGCCCAGCCGATGCCCTGCGCCGCGCCGCCTTGAAACTGACCCTCGACATAGGTCGGGTGGATCGCCTTGCCGGCATCCTGCACCACGGTATAGCGCAAGACCGATGTCTTGCCGGTTTCCGGGTCGACCTCGGCATCGACGATATGAGTGGCGAAACTGGCCCCGGCACCCTCGGGATTCGCCTCGTAGTGACCCGAGATCGGCCCGCCCGTGCGCCCCATGGTGGCGACGATTTCCGCAATGCTCAGCGGGTCGAAATCGCCCGCGTTCGGCCCGGAGGGTTTGGCGCTGCCGTCTTCCCATATCACCGCTTCTTCATCGATACCCCATTTGGCGGCGGCCCGTGCGCAGAGTTTCCGCGTCACGTCGCGCGCCGCCTTGATGGTCGCCAGCCCGCTCGCATAGGTCGCGCGGGACCCGTGGCTTTGTTCGTTAAAGCCCAGCGATGCCGTATCGGCGATCGTCACCCGGACGTTTTCATAGGGGATACCCAGTTCTTCCGCCGCCATCAGCGCCATCGAGGCGCGGCTGCCGCCGATATCCGGCGTGCCCACCATCACCTGCACCGAACCGTCCTCGCTGAGGGCCATCGAAACGCTGGTTTCCATGCCGAAATTGAACCAGAAACCGCAGGAAATTCCGCGCCCTTGTCCGGGTTTCAGCGGGGCCGCGTAATGCGGGTGCGCCTTGGCGGCCTCCAGCGTTTCCGCCAGGCCGATACGGTCGAACTTGGGGCCATAGCTGGCCTTGGTGCCCTCGCGGCTGGCGTTTTTCAGCCGTACCTCGATCGGGTCCAGCCCTAGCTGGTTGCACAGTTCGTCGATCACCGATTCAACGGCAAAGGCCGCCATCGGCGAGCCGGGCGCGCGATAGGCCGCCTGTTTCGGGCGGTTGCTCATCACGTCAAACCCGACCTGACGCACATGTTCCAGAGCATAGGGCGCAAAGGCGCACATGGCGGTCATTTCGCAGGGGGCGCCGGGAAAGGCGCCACCCTGCAAGCGGAATACGCCCTCTGCGGCGGTGATCGTGCCGTCCTTTTTCATGCCGATCTTGACATCCATCGATGTGGATGACGTCGGCCCCGTGGCGCGGAACACCTCGGCCCGGTTCATCACCAGCTTGACCGGCTTGTTGGTCTTGCGTGCAAGCGCCAGCGCGACAGGTTCGATAAAGACCGTGGTCTTGCCACCGAACCCGCCGCCGATCTCGCTGGCCGTGACCCGCAGGTTGGCGGTTTCCAGCCCCAGCAGCGCGGCACAGACCTTTTGCACATTCCAGTGCCCCTGCGTGCAGCACCACAGCTCGCCCTTGCCGTCGCTGCCCAGCGTGCCCAGACAGGCATGCGGTTCGATATAGCCCTGATGGGTGGCTTCCGTCTTGAAATGATCTTCGATCACCAGATCGGCGGCGGCGAAACCGGTGTTCACATCGCCATGGCCGCTTTCGTGATAGCGCACCACGTTGGGATGCAGGCCCGGCGGCACCGATTTGTTGGCCGCGCCTTCGCGGATCACCGGCGCATCCTCGGCCATCGCCGCATCGACATCGGTGACATGGGGCAGAACCTCGTATTCGACCTCGATCAACTTGACGGCGTCCCGCGCGATCAGGGCGCTGGTGGCGGCGACCGCGGCGACCGCATGCCCGTCATAGAGCGCCGTGTCGCCGGCCATGATGTTTTCCAGGATGTTCCAGTCCTCGCCCGTCAAACCGGTCACGAAATCGGCGCGGGTAACGATGCCCTTGACCCCGGCCAGCGCCTCGGCCTGACGAGTGTCGACCTTTTTGATCCGTGCATGGGCGTGCGGGCTGCGCAATATTGCGGCATGCAGCATGCCGGGCGCGGTGGCATCGGCACCGAATCGGGCCCGGCCGGTGACCTTGTCGACTCCGTCGGGGCGGTCGGGACGGGTGCCGACCTTGGTAAAGCCGGTGCTTTTCTGAGTGTCCAGTGCCATTACGAAGCCTCCCGCATCTCTGCCGCCGTATCCATCACGGCACGGATGATCTTGTCATATCCGGTGCAGCGGCAGAGATTGCCGGCCAGCCAATAACGCACCTCGGTCTCGGTCGGGTCCGGGTTGCGATCCAGCAGCGCCTTGGTGGCGACCAGAATGCCCGGGGTGCAGATGCCGCATTGCAGGGCGGCATGTTCGATGAATTTCTTTTGCAGCGGATGCAGCGCCTCGCCGGTGGCCAGGCCCTCGATGGTGCCGATCTCGCGGCCCTCGGCCTCGGCGCCCAGCACCAGGCAGGAACAGACCAGACGCCCGTCCAGGGTGATCGAACAGGCGCCGCAATCGCCGGTGCCGCAGCCTTCCTTGGCGCCGGTCAGGCCCAGCCGGTCGCGCAGCACGTCCAGCACGGTTTCGCGCGGATCGCACAGGAATTCGACGGCATCGCCGTTGATGGTGGTTGAGACGTGTATCTTGGACATGGTCAGCCCCTTTCCCCGGCCTTGGCGCGGTCATAGGCGATGCGGGCGGCGCGCTGTGCCAGCACGCCCGCCACATGGGTGCGGAACTTGACGGTGCCGCGTTTGTCGTCGATCGGATCGCAGGCGGCCGAAGCCGCCGCCGCCAGGGCCGCCAGCGCCGCGTCATCCAGCGTGGTTCCGACGATCGCGGCGGCCGCCTCGGGCACCAGCCGTACGGTCGGCGCGACGGCCCCCAGCGCCACGCGCGCCTCGGCGATGCTGTCGCCGTCCAGCCGCAGGTTGATACCACAGCCGACCACCGCGATGTCCATTTCGGTGCGCGGAATGAAACGCAGATAGGCATCGCCGCCCCGGTTGCCGCGCGGCGGTACATGCACGGCAGAGATCATCTCGCCCCGGGCCAGGCTGGTCCGGCCCGGGCCGGTGGGAATATCCTCGACGGGCACCTCGCGGGTGCCGTCGGGACCGGTCACTGAAACGGTGACACCGGCGGCCACCATCGCCGGCACCGCGTCGGCAGCAGGCGAGCCGTTGCACAGGTTGCCGACCATCGTGCAGCGGCCCTGGATCTGGGTCGAACCGATCAGGTCGGTGGCCTCGACCAGCCCCGGCCAGTCGCGCCCCAGTTCGGCATGTTCGGTCATTTCCGCTCCCGAAACGGCGATTCCGATGCGCCACCCGCCTGTCTCGGTCCGGACGATCTGTTTTACACCGTCGATTCCCTTGATGTTGATCAGCGTATCCGGAATGACGATATCGGAACGCAACTGTACCAGAACATCGGTCCCCCCCGCCAGAAAGCGCGTAATGCCTTGAGACCGCGTCGCAATTTCAACGGCCTCTTCGAAACTGTCCGGGTTGTGATATTCCATGTGGCAATCTCCCCTTTGCCTGTCCGGCAAAGTCTTTCAGATCATCCGGCCCACGGCAACCATTGGCGTAAAGTCACCCAGACGCGGCGGTGGAAAATGTTGCCCTGGGTCAAATCGGCGTGAAATCTCCTGTACCTGGCCAGGGGATGGACTAGCCTAGGGGGAACAACTTGGAGATGCACAGGATGAAGAACGGCCTTTATAGTGTGGCGCTGGTGGCGGGTCTGGTGGCGGCTTTGCCGCAGGCCGGTGCCGCCTTTACCAGCCGCGGCGGTACCAAGGTGAACCCGGTGAACGCCGCAATATTCGAAGTGGTACCCAAGACCGGCGGCAGCGGTGGTGTCTTTTGGTGTGGCGCGGCGGATTTTGCGCAGCGTCAGATGAAAGCCCCGTGGCAGGCCCGGATTTTTGTCGCGCGCGGGCGTGGCCCCAGCGTAACCACCGGCAAACGCTCTGCGGTGCAGTTCACGCTGGATCCGGCTGCTGCCGGGATCCAGCCGGCCGAGTCGTCGCTCAGCGTGAACGAATTTGCGGTCGGTGAAAGCATGTCGGTGCAGCAGGCCTTTTACTATTGTCAGAAGCAGGCGCTGTTCTGAGCGGGTCCTGCTGCCCGACCGGACCTTGGGCAGGCCGTTCCTGACAGGCTGGCCGACATGTGATACCCTGTTGCGCATCAGTGAGTGGCAGATGAAACGAGTATGAGCGAGGTGAGAACCGTGTCCTTTTTCCCGAAACTGGTCCTGGCAGGGATCCTGGCCCTCAGCCCGACCTGGGCGTCGGCGTGGTGGGCAATGAACCGGCACGAGGTGTTTCCCGTCTCCGATGGCGTATACGAAGTGGTCGCGCGGGTCGGTTCCAGCGCGTCCGATTTCTGGTGCGGGGCAGGGGATTTCGCCCAGCGGGTGATCGGACTGCCTGCGGCCGAGCGCATCTATATCTGGCGCGGCATCGGTCCCAGCGTGAACCGGCCCGGACGCAAGGCCGTGCAATTCGCCCTGACACCGCCGCCCGGCGCCGATACCACGGCATCACTGACCCTGTCGGTCAAGGCGGTCGGCGACAACCTGGCGCGGCATGCGGCAGTGCAATATTGCTATCAACATGACGGTGATGACATCTGGCGGCGGCGGTGGTAACCCGGCGGCAGGCAGACCCGACAGGACAGGAGCATTTCCCATGAACTGGCAGAATTCGACCTTGGCGGCGCTGGCAATGGCGCTGGCATCGGCCATCCTGCCCGGATCGGCCGCCGCCTGGGTGGCGGGCAACAGCCAGCACGTCAATCCGGTCTCGCCGGACGTGTTCGAGGTGGTTGGCCGGGCCGGGTCATCGAACGTGGACTACTGGTGCGCGGCGGGCGATTATGCGCGCCGGGTGCTGGATGCACCGCTGCACCAGCGCATTTATCTGGTGCGTGGGCGCGCCCATGCCGAAACTGAAAACCGCAAATCGGCGGTGCAGTTCTCGCTGCTGCAACCGGTCGATGCGGATACCCGGACCGGGCTGCTGTTGTCCGCCACCCGCGTCGGCGAGAATCTCAGTGCGGCGATGGCGTTCAACTATTGCCTGCAGCGCAAGTCGGACACCGGCTGACCGGCACTGTCGCAATGGCCTGCCAGACACAGTTCACCATCCGCACCTCGGGGGCCGGGCTGTATGAATTCACCCGGGACGTGACGCGCTGGGTCGATGCAGCCGGGCCGGACAATGGGCTGCTGACGCTGTTCGTCCGGCATACCTCGTGTTCGCTGGTGATCCAGGAAAACGCCGATCCGCTGGTTCAGGGCGATCTGGCAGCGTTCTTTCACCGGCTGGTCCCGCCCAGCACCGATCCGGCCATGTCCTATCTGCGCCATACCTACGAGGGACCCGACGACATGCCGGCGCATATCAAGGCGGCGCTGCTGCCGGTCAGCCTGTCGGTTCCGGTCGCCGATGGGCGTCCGCTGTTGGGCACCTGGCAGGGCATATTTCTGTTCGAACATCGCGATGCGCCGCATGCGCGTACCATCGCTGCCCATTTGCAGGGAAACGATTGATTGCCTGACTTGATAATTATCAAGTAATGTCGGCCGACTCTGGTGCTATAGGCGGCGCATGACAGAGATCGTTCATGAAAACCGCGCCGAATCGCGTACCGGGCTTGGCCGCTTGCGGCCGTCGCCGCCGCTGTTTCTTTTGCAACCCGTGCTGGCCCGTGTGGCGCGTCGCGTCGCGCATCTGCACCCGTCGCTTTTTGACCGGCTGGGGCCGCATCGCCGCGCGCGCTATGTCATCGACCCGCAGGGGTTGCCGTTTCTGCTGGTGCTGCAGCCTGACCCAGAGGATCTGCAGTTCCGCGCGGTCTCGCGAAAGGCCGAACCGCAAAGCGATGCCCGCATTGCCGGCGGGTTTTTCGACCTGCTGGGGCTGGTGGATGGCAATACCGACGGCGACGCGCTGTTCTTTTCCCGCGATCTGGAGATCACCGGCAACACCGAGGCCGTGGTCTGTCTGCGCAACGCGCTGGACGATGTCGAGGGCTCGATCGCCGAGGACGCGGCCGGGTTGTTCGGCGCCGCCGGACGCGGCATTCTGACCGCGTTGCGCCGCGCCGGAGAGAAAAGAAAGGCCCGCGCATGAAACGTCCCGAACTGATCTGCCCCGCCGGCACCCCGGCGGCCCTGCGCACGGCGGTGGATGCCGGGGCCGACGCGGTCTATTGCGGCTTTCAGAACGCCACCAACGCGCGCAATTTTCCGGGTCTGAATTTTACCCCGGACGAGATGGCCCAGGGCGTGGCTTATGCCCATGCCAAGGGCGCCAAGGTGCTGCTGGCGGTCAACAGTTTTCCCACGGCGGGGCGGTTCGATCTGTGGCGCGACGCCGCCGATACCGGCGCCCGGATCGGCGTCGATGCGCTGATCGTGGCCGATATCGGCGTTGCCGCCTATGTCGCCGAACATCACCCGGATATGCGCTTGCATCTGTCGGTGCAGGCCGCCGCCTCCAGCCCCGAGGCGATCCGCTATTACGTGCAGGAATTCGGGGTCAAACGGGTGGTGCTGCCGCGCATCCTGACGGTGCCGGAGATCCGCGAGGTCAAGGCCGAGATCCCCTGCGAGATCGAGACCTTCATCTTTGGCAATCACGGGCTGATGGTCGAGGGGCGCTGCAGCCTGACCAACTATGTCACCGGCCTGTCCACCAACATGGACGGGGTCTGTTCACCCGCCGCGCAGGTGCAGTACGACAAGCGACCGGACGGCTCGGTCGACACCCGTCTGGGCGATTTCACCATCGACCGCTTCGGCAATGGCGAACAGGCCGGTTATCCGACGATCTGCAAGGGCCGCTATCTCGCGCCGAACCGCGACGATGCCTATTACGCGTTCGAGGAACCGGTCAGCCTGAACCTGGCCAAGCTGCTGCCCGCCCTGATCGACGCCGGGGTCGAGGCCTTCAAGATCGAGGGCCGGCAACGCTCGCGCGCCTATGTGCGCCAGGTCGTGTCGGCATTTCGCGGTGCCGTCGATCAGATCCTGGCCGGCGATCAGCCGGAACTGGCCGATCTGGTGGCCCTGACCGAGGGTCAGAAACAGACCGAGGGCGCGGCTGCGAGCAAGAAATGGCGATAGGGAACGGGGCGGAAAACATGGCGGCAAAACTGACTCTGGGGCCGATCCTGTATCACTGGGAGGCCGAGGCCAAGCGCGATTTCTATGCCCGCATCGCCGACGAGGCGCCGGTGGACATCGTCTATCTGGGCGAGGTGATCTGTTCCAAGCGCACGCCGTTCTTTGACCGGCACATGCCCGAGGTGATCGACCGGTTGGAACGCGGCGGCAAGCAGGTGGTGCTGGCGTCGCTCTCCGAGGTCGTGATCAAGCGCGAACGCAACATGATGCGTGACTTTTGCGCCATCGACAGCCACGAGATCGAGCTGAACAACACCGCCGGTCTGCAGCAGATCGACGGGCGGCCGCACCGGATCGGGCCGCTGATGAACACCTATAACGAGCAAACCCTGCGCTGGCTGGTGAACAAGGGCGCAACCCATGTGACCCTGCCGGTCGAACTGCCACGCGCGGTGGTCGGGCATATGGCCCGGGCGGCGGCGGAACTGGGCGTGGGCGCCGAGGTCCAGGTGTTCGGACGGGCCTCGCTGGCGCTGTCGGCGCGCTGCTATCACGCGCGCGCGCATTGCCGGACCAAGGATAATTGCCAGTTCGTCTGCGAAGAGGACCCGGACGGCATGCCCCTGACTACCGTCACCGGCCAGCCGTTTCTGACGATCAACGGCATCCAGACCCTGTCGCAATCCTATGTCAACCTGGCCGCGCAGATCGACGAGATGACCGCAATGGGCATCGGGCATTTCCGGATCATGCCGCAGATGGCGGACATGGTCGCGGTGGCCCGGATCTTTGCAGACCGCATTGCCGGGCGCCGATCCGGCAGCGAAACCGCCCAGGCGCTGGCCGCGCTGGACCTGCAGCCGCCCCTGTCGGACGGGTTCTGGCATGGCCGCGAAGGCCACCGCCAGTTCGGGCCGAAAGTCGCCTGATCCGCGGACCGCGCCGGGCGGAATTCCGCATTTTGCGGTCCAATTTCCCCTCTACCCAAATTCTGGGAGAGTCCCTATAGTTTTTGCCAAGTGAGCCAGAGCGCCCACAACAAGTGGCAAGAATTTGAGGGGGGACGGCTGATGCGCTGCCCGTTTTGCGGAAATATCGACACTCAGGTCAAGGATTCACGGCCCGCAGAGGATCATGTGGCGATCCGGCGGCGGCGGTTCTGCCCGGCCTGTGGCGGGCGGTTCACCACCTATGAACGGGTGCAGCTGCGCGACCTCGTGGTGATCAAGACCAGTGGCAAGCGCGAAGAATTCGATCGCGACAAACTGGAGCGCTCGATCCGTATTTCCATGCAGAAGCGTCCCATCGAACCAGAGCGCATCGACCAGATGATTTCGGGCATCGTGCGGCGGCTGGAAAGCATGGGCGAAACCGACATTTCCTCCAGCAAGATCGGCGAGATCGTGATGGAGGCGCTGGCCCGGATCGACACCGTGGCCTATGTGCGCTTTGCCAGCGTCTACAAGAATTTTCAGGCCGCCGATGATTTCGAGGATTTCGTGCACGAGCTGCGTCCGCAGACCCCCGAAGAGTGAGCGCCGAGGACACAAGGTTCATGGCGCTGGCCCTGTCACTGGGACGGCGCGGACAGGGGGCGTGCTGGCCGAACCCGGCGGTGGGCTGCGTTCTGGTGCGCGCCGGCCGGGTTGTGGGGCGCGGCTGGACCCAGCCCGGCGGACGGCCCCATGCCGAGACCATGGCGTTGGCGCAGGCCGGCGACAAGGCGCGCGGCGCGACCGCCTATGTGACGCTGGAACCCTGCGCGCATCACGGCGAAACGCCGCCCTGTTGCGATGCGCTGATTGCTGCCGGCGTGGCGCGCGTGGTGGCGCCGGTGCAGGACAGCGATGCCCGCGTCGCCGGGCAGGGGTTTCAGGCTCTGCGCGCGCAGAGCATTGCGGTGACAACCGGCGTGCTGGCCGAGGATGCGGCGCGGGATCATGCCGGTTTTTTTCTGCGCACCGAACAGGGCCGGCCGCTGGTCACCCTGAAACTGGCCAGCAGCTTTGACGGCCGCATCGCCACCGCCACAGGACAGAGCCAGTGGATCACCGGGCCCCAGGCCCGCCGTGTGGTGCACGCGATGCGGGCGCGCCACGATGCGGTGATGGTGGGGGCCGGGACGGCACGGGCCGACGATCCGTCGCTGACCGTGCGCGATCTGGGCATCGCGCGCCAGCCGGTGCGCGTGGTGGTGTCGCGGCATCTGGACCTGCCGCTGCTGGGTCAGCTGGCGCGCAGCGCGCGCGACATTCCGCTGTGGCTGTGCCATGGCGAAGGGTGCGACGCGGAGCGTCTGAAAGCCTGGCAGGGGCTGGGCGCGAAACTGTTTTCCTGCCCGCTGCGCGGCGGTCAGGTGAACCCGACGGCGGTGCTGGCCGCACTGGGTGAAGCCGGGCTGACCCGGGTGTTCTGCGAGGGCGGCAGCGCGCTGGCCGCATCGCTGCTGGCCACCGACCTGGTGGACGAACTGGTCGGATTCACCGCCGGTCTGACCATCGGCGGCGACGGTCTGCCGGCCATCGGCGCGCTGGGGCTGGACAAGCTGGCCTATGCGCCGCGCTTTGAACTGGTCGAAAGCCGGGTCGTGGGCACCGATATCCTGCATCGGTGGCGGCGCGCGCTGTAGAAAAGGCCCGGCGGCTAGCGCCACAGCGGCGCGAACGAGGCGAACAATCCCTGCAGCCGCGACAGCGTCCGGAGGCCGGCGCCCGGGCGATACAATTGCGGCCCGGCCAGACGCGCAACGGCGACTTCGACGGGGCAAATCAGACCGGTCACCGGGTCCAGATAGCGCGGGTAATCGATCAACGCGGCATGCAGCAGCCCCATCAGGTCGGGACGGGCCGTGCGCCGGTCGGCCGGAACGTCGCCCAGATCGGTGGTCAGCCCCCACCCGGCATAGAATGGCGCCCCCAGCGTGGTCACCGCAACCCCGCGCAACAGCGCCTCGAACCCCAGCAGCGAGGTCATCGTCCAGACCTCGTTTACCGCCGTCAGCAGGGCGGCGGGATCGGTCCGGGTGGCGATCACGTCGGCGCAATCGGCGGCGATCGCGCCGGGGCGCAGCCCGGCCTCAACATCGGGATGTGGCTTGTAGATCAACACCGCATCCGGGTGCTGCTTGCGCGCCGCCCTGAGCAGATCGGCATTGCGGCGGACGCGGCTGGTGCCGGTCAGGACCGAGGCATCGTCCTCGACCTGTCCGGGCACCAGCACCCGGTACCCGTCCGGCAGGTCGGGCAGGGCGCCGCCCAGATTGTATTTGCTCAAGCCCGCATCGGTCAGGGCCGCGCACAGGCGTTCGGCGCGCCGCCGCTGGGCCGGGCGCAGGTCGACCCGCCCGGCGATCAGCCGTTCCAGCCGGCTGGGTCGCGTCGGATCGTAATGGATGCCCAGATCGTCCGCCACCAGCGACAGCGGCGGCACCAGCGCCGCCCCCAGCCCGCGCGAGCGCAGGAACCCGTCCTCGACGCGGGTGACGGACAGATCGGGGGGGGCCTTGGTGGCCCAGGCCAACTGCCGCCGCCCGCCCGGGTCGGGCAGGGTGCGGGTGAACCGCACGGGCTTTTGCTGGCCGAACATCCTCTGCATCGGGCGGCGTTTCCACAGGCGGATGCCCGAGGCGACCCAGCCGGTGTGGTCCTGCCGCCAGGCGCGTGTCTGCGCCTCGAGATTGTCCAGCACAGTTTCCAGTTCGCACAGGCGGTCGCGGAACGGGTCGTACCAGGTGGGGTAGAGGATCATGGCGGCGGCGAACAGCTGCGACCGGGTCAGGCGGCGGCTGCGCCGGGGCACCGGGTTCTGATCCCCGGTCAGCCCCCAGCCGGCGTAAAAGGGCTGGCCAAAGACCCGGGGCCTGTGGCCGGCCAGGATGGCCTCGAATCCCATCTGCGAACTGACGGTATAGACCCCGACGGCGCCTTCGAGCAGGCTCCACGGGCTGATCGGTTCGCGCAAGAGTTGCACCCGGGCACTGACGTCGGCGGCCGAGAAATACCCGGGGCGATGGCCGGCGGCGGTCTCGGGGTGGGTCTTGATGATCACCCGCGCGCCGGGGTGTTCCTCTTGTGCAAAGACCAGCATTTCGCGGAACAGCGCGGTATCGCCGCGGCTGGCCGTGACCGAGGCGTCGCCGCGGGTCTGGTCGATCACCAGCACATATCCCGGGTCGGGGGCGGGGATGGCTGGATCAAAGGCGTTGTACTTGCTCAGATGCGCCTCGCGCAGCCGCTGCATGGCCTCGCGGGCGCGATCCAGCAGCGCGGTATCGTCCAGCGGCGCCGTCGCCAGCAGATGTTCCAGATCGGAGGACCGGGCGGCGTCGAAATGCACGCCACCGCGATCCAGAACCAGACCGATCGCCGGCTCGCCGGCGCGCCCGGGATGCAGCGAGCGCAGAAAGGCGTCCTCGACCGACAGCAATGGCAGGTTGCGCCGCGCGGCGATATGACGACCGCGATGGGCGGTCGGGCTGTTGCCCCAGACGCCGACCAGATCGCCGGGTCCGGGCAGGCCGAGCCGAAGGTCATATCCCGCCAGCGCCAGGATGCGGCGCACGCGTTTTTGCGTCAGAAAGCCGGCGTTGAACACGAACAGGCGCGGGCGGTCCTCTGAGATCGTCCCGTCTGCGCCGGTGGCGATCATGCCTATTGTGTCAGCGTCGCGACATTGGCAATCGGCGTCAGACCGCCGGCAATCAGCGAAATCGACTTGGTCCACTGGGCATAGGGCGCTTCGGTGACATAGATCGTATCGTCGTCGCGAATGACGAATTCGCGGGCCAGGAACATGCCTTTGGGTTCTTTCAGGTTCAGCACATAGACGATGCGCTGTGGCCCGGACAGGTCGCCGCGGGCCAGAACCTTTTTGGCGATGTCGGTGCGTTCGGTGCGATAGACAAAGATGCCGGTGGGGTCGGATGCGGTCGAGATCAACCCGCCGACCTGGGCGATCGCCTCGATGGCCGACAAATCCTGGGATTCAAAGCGCACGCGGGCCTGCTGGCTGGTGGCGCCGATGGCGGTGAACGAACGCGTGTCCTCTTCGACCAGGATCTTGTCGCCGCCGCGCAGCGCGATGTCCAGCCGGGGGTTCTGAAACAGGTCCTGGAACCAGATCTTGCCGCGCTGATTGCCACGGATGACGGTGACCTGGGCGATCTCCGGCGCGATGATCACGCCGCCTGCCTTGGCCAACATTGCCGACAGCGAACGGGTAGAGCGTTCGATGGGATAGACGCCCTGCGCCCCGACCGAGCCAACCAGCGACACGGTCGAGCCATCGCCGGCGAGGCGGCGCACCTGCACCTGCGGATCCGGGGTCTGGTCCTGCAGTTTTTCGGTGATCAGTTCGCGCAGCTCGTTGGGCGTATTGCCCGCCGCCCTGAGACGACCGGCATAGGGCACAAAGATGAACCCGGCGCTGTCGACCTGGACCTCTTCCAGGATGGTCGAACTTGAGGTTTCGCCGGTCAGCAGCCCGTCATCAACATTTTCCCAGATCGTCAGGCCCAGAACATCACCGGGCCGGATCGTGTCCGAAGTCAGTTGCGGCGCGGTGGCGAAGGCGTTGGAAAAACCCAGGGCGGGTTTCACCGCGGTTGTCCGGGCGACATAATCATTGACCGGAACGACAAAGGCCTTGCCCTGTTGTTCGACCGAGTCCTGAATGATCTGCCCCTTGCTGGGGCCGACCCGGGGCAGGCTGCAGGCCGTCAAAAGGCTAAGGGCCACGGCCATGCCAATGGGCACAAGCCCGTTTATCGCAACGAATTTCACTGCACGATCTCCTCGGTCTGCCCGTTTTTTGACGGGTCTTAACGACAAGTTAACGCGAATGCACGAAAAATACCAGCGCCTAGGGTTGTTTCGCCTGCGTCACAACACGCAACGGCGGAGCCGCCGGGGCGGCTGCGCGGGTCAGCGTTTCATACGGGCCGGATGCTGCCAGCATCCGGTCGATGACATGGCGCAGCAATTGCCGCCGCCCGCGGGTCGAATAATAGCCGCCGGGCACCTGGCTGGTTTGCAGCAGGTAGCGACGATAGTCCCTGTAGGCCGCGGCGTCCGGTCGTCGCGGCGCGGCAAAGAAGGCGGCCAGCGGCTGTTGCGAGACGAATTCCGGCTTGTCATAGACCGCCCGGCCGAACACCCGCAGCGGCAGGCCGCGCCACAGGGCCTGCTGTCCCGCGGTCGAGTTGATCGTGACCGCCGACCGGGCTTCGTCCAGCAGGCGGGCCAGCTTGCCGCCGCGCACGAAATGTACCCGTCCGGTCAGCCCGTGATCGCGGGCCAGACGACGCAGCAGACGGCGCAGGTTCACGCGATCATCCTGCAGCGGGTGCGCCTTGACGACCAGGTGATGATGGCGCGGCGCGCCCTGGGCGAAACCGGCCACCAGTTCGGCCAGGAACTCGGACATGCTGGAAAAGCGCGAATGGCTCTGCACGCTGCTGTCATGGTCCAGCTGCAGCATCGCCAGGTGATAGGGAAAGCCGCCGCGCCGGATGCGCCACGTGGCGATGCTGCGGTCCAGCGCATGTGCGGGCAACAGCAGCAGCCGGCGCAGGTGCAGGCGGAATTCCTGATGCACCCTGAGATCGCGATGCGGGCGGAAATGCCGATACCCGCGATTCCGGAACATGACGAACCAGTGGTATAGCGCGCCATAGAACATGTGCTGGCGCATATCGCCCCAATGGGCGGGGGGCAAAGGCGCGTCGGTCTCGGTCAAGGCCAGCGCCGCCTGCATCTGGTCCACGCTGGTCTGCATCAGGCGGGAATGGCCGTTTGCGCCGTCGCGTTCGTAGGTCACCCAGTAGGGGCGCAGATAGCCCTCCTCGAACACATGCACGGCAAGGCCCCGCGCCCGCGCCGCCGCGATCGCGGCCGTATGGATCGGTCGTGTGTCGCCGTACAGAACCAGATCGGTGACCTGGCGTTCGGTCAGCAGGCCGGCCACGGTTTGCGGCCAGTCCTCGGGCGTGCCGCGATAGGGGATGTAGCCCGCGCGATGAAAACAGAACGCCTGGTCACCGGCGTTGAAGCCGACGCGCCATACCGTGGCGCCGGCCTGGCGCAACAGCCGCCCGATGGCGTCAAAGAACGGACCGTGCGGTCCCTGCAGGAACAGGAAGACCCGGTCGGTCGTGTCCGCTGGCGGCATGTCGCCTCCTTGCTGTCGGGTGCCGGACGGGACGGGCTCCGGCCTGTCTGTCTGGCGGACTATGACCGGAATGGTTGTATCGCACAAGAACAGGGGACTTGCCGCGCCGGGCCGCGCTGTTTAGGTCACAGGGCGCATGGATCATTACGAGGGGACGGCGGGCATGTTCACCGGCATCATTACCGACATCGGCACGGTTCGCGAACTGCAGCGGCAGGGCGACCTGCGGGTGCGGATCGAAACCGGCTATGACACCAACGATATCGATATCGGCGCCTCGATTGCCAGCGACGGGGTCTGCCTGACGGTGATCGCGCTGGGTGCAGACTGGTATGACGTGCAGGTCAGCGCCGAGACGGTCTCGAAAACCAACCTGGGGGGCTGGGAACCCGGCACCCGGGTGAACCTGGAACGCGCCCTGCGGGTGGGTGACGAACTGGGCGGGCATATCGTGTCCGGCCATGTGGATGGAGTGGCCGAGGTGGTTTCTGTCGTCGACGAGGGCGACAGCACGCGCGTGACCCTGCGGGCACCCGCCGATCTGGCCCGTTTCATCGCGCCCAAGGGGTCTGTGGCGCTGAACGGCACGTCACTGACGGTCAACGAGGTCTCGGGGCGCGATTTCGGAATCAATTTCATCCCGCACACCAAAGAGGTCACCACCTGGGGCAAGGTCCGGGTCGGCGACCGGATCAATCTGGAAATCGATACGCTGGCCCGCTATGTGGCCCGGCTGGCCGAGGCCGGCACGCCGGCGCCTTAACCGCAGATCCCGCCCTGACCGTACGGGGCGGCGGTGGTGCCTTGGCGCGTCGGCACGCAATCCGGCGCTTGGCGGCTGCGTCTCCGGGGCACCTTGGCACCGGCACCCGGCGGGTCGTGATACGGATCGCGATTCGGACCGGCAGAGGCGCGCGGCATCGGCGGCCGATCACCGCCCAGGCGCCAGATCGCAGTGGCAACGACGCCGCGTCGGGGACTGGCATTCGCGCTGTGCCTGCGCTATCTGGCGCTGACTCCGTTTCTGCCCGGAAAGGCATATCATGAGCTTTGCAACCCCCGGACCGGTCGAATCCGATCTGCGCGACGCGATTTCCCCGATCGAAGAGATCATAGCAGAGGCCCGGGCCGGGCGCATGTTCATCCTGGTCGATCACGAGGATCGCGAGAACGAAGGCGACCTGGTGATCGCGGCGGAATTCGCGACCGCCGAAGCAATCAACTTTATGGCCACCCATGGGCGTGGCCTGATCTGTCTGCCCATGACCGCCGAGCGCGTCGACCGGCTGGGCCTGCCGATGATGGCCGTCAACAATTCATCGCGCCACGAAACCCCGTTCACCGTGTCGATCGAGGCCCGCGAGGGGGTCAGCACCGGCATTTCCGCCCCCGACCGGGCGCATACCGTGGCCGTGGCGATCAACGAGCAGAACTCGATGGCAAAACTGGCCACGCCGGGACACATCTTTCCGCTGCGTGCCCGCAAGGGCGGGGTGCTGGTGCGCGCTGGCCATACCGAGGCCGCCGTGGACATCTCGCGCCTGGCCGGGCTGAATCCGGCCGGGGTGATCTGCGAGATCATGAACCCGGACGGCACCATGGCGCGGCTGCCCGAACTGATCGGGTTTGCCCGCGAACACGGCCTGAAGATCGGCACGATCTCCGATCTGATCGCTTATCGCAGCGTCAATGACAACCTGGTGGTGGAAACCGCGCGCCGCGGCGTCACGTCGGAGTTCGGCGGTGATTGGGACATGCGTATCTATACCGATCAGACCCATGGCGTTGAACATGTGGCGCTGATCAAGGGCGACATCACCACGCCGGAACCGGTGCTGATCCGAACCCATGCGCTGCACGAGGCCAGCGACGTTCTGGGGCTGGGTCCGAAATCTGTGCGCGAGCTGCCGCGTGCGATGGAACTGATCGCGGCCGAGGGGCGCGGGGTGGTCTGCCTGTTCCGCGAACCGCGCAATGCGCTCTATGCCGCCGAAGATGACGGGCCGCGCACCATCAAGCAGACCGGTCTGGGCGCCCAGATCCTGTCCAAGCTGGGATTGCACGAACTGATCCTTTTGACCGATTCCCCGCAAACGCGCTATCTGGGGCTGGACGCCTACGGGCTGTCCATCACCGGCACGCGCCCGATCCTGTCGGAGGGCTGAACATGGCCGGAACCGAAACCCATCACATCCTGGCGCGCCCGGTCTTTGACACGCCGGTCAAGCTGCTGATCGTTGTGGCCCCGTATTACAAGGATATCGCCGATGACCTGATTGCCGGTGCCAAGGCCGAGATCGAGGCCGCCGGCGGCAGCTGGGACCTGGCCGAGGTGCCCGGCGCGCTGGAAGTGCCGACCGCCATCGGCATCGCTGACCGCCAGTCGAATTTCGACGGTTACGTGGCGCTGGGCTGCGTCATTCGCGGCGAGACCACCCATTATGAAACCGTCTGCAACGACAGCAGTCGGGCCATCCAGATGCTGGGCCTGTCCGGCCTGTGCATCGGCAATGGCATCCTGACTGTCGAGAACCGCGACCAGGCGGTGGTGCGCGCCGATCCCGGCCAGCAGAACAAGGGCGGCGGCGCGGCGGCGGCGGCCTTGCATCTGATCGCGCTGGCCCGTAAGTGGGGCGGCCAGCGCAAGGGAGTCGGGTTCAAGGCGCCTTCGGACCCGATCCGGCTGGCGGACAGCAATGACGGACCTTCCACCGCATGAGCACCGAGACCTCGGCCCTGTCGGGCAACCAGAAACGCAAGATGAAATCCGCCGCCCGGCTCTATGCCGTGCAGGCGCTGTATCAGATGGAACAGCGCGGGCAGACCAGCGACCAGGTGGTGGCAGAGTTTTTGAACCATCGCTTTGGCGAGACCTATGACGGCGACGAGATGATCGACGGCGATGTCGCGCTGTTCCGCCGTCTGGTCGAGGACGCGGTGAACCATCAGGCGCGGATCGACCAGATGACCGACCGGGCGCTGGTGGCAAAATGGCCGATCGCGCGTATCGATCCGACCCTGCGCGGGTTGTTCCGCGCCGCCGGGGCCGAACTGGGCACCGGCAAGACGCCGCCCAAAGTGGTGATCGTCGAGTTCGTCGACATCGCCCGTGCCTTTTTCCCCGAGGGCCGCGAGCCGAAATTCGTCAATGCGGTGCTGGATCACATGGCCCGCGAGGCGCGGCCCGAAGCCTTTTGAGACCTGGGTCTTTTTTCGACCCGCTTCGCGGGCGGGCACGAAGAAGTTCACCAATTTCAGCTGGAATCCGGGCGTTTGCATGCTAAATTGAGAATGTAGGAGGTGCCCAATGCCGAAACTGGTTAAAATGTATATCCGTCATGTCGTGATCGGCTTTTGTATCGCCGCTGCCTTCGTGGCGATGCTGTTGTGGTTCAACGTGATGAACCTGTGGTACCTGGTGACTCATTCCGACGCTGGGATAATGGCGGTGTTCCTGCTGTGGTTCATGCACGGGATCGTGTTCGCCGGGGTCCAGTTCGGATGGGCGATCATGTCGCTGGCCGAAAAAAAGGATGGCGGACGGGGCGGAACGCCGGTTGCGCATGATCTTGCCGCGTTGCAGGTACCGGCCCGCGACAGCCGCAAGGCGCGGATCCGCCGGATGTCGTGAACATCAACCTCGTTGGCCACCCTGTGTAAAGGGGGTGGCACCCGGGTTCGCATGTCAGATCGCGAGATGGTCGGAACTGCGACGATCCACAAGGACGATCCGCAAGACGTGGCGCGTTTCGGATGCGAAAGTCGCCGGCAATCATCGCGCCGCTGGGATGGGAAATGTGACGGGACCACCAATCAGCCGTGTGGTTCTGATTCCCGAGGACCTGTATATACAGGTGGGCGCCAGGTAATCGGACCAGGATCCGAACAGAGCCAGCTCCCTCGGAATTGCTTAAGGCCACCGGAATGCAACCGTTCACGAACAGGGCAGAACCCGTCACCCGCATCAGATAGTCCCTGACGTTGCGCCGGGCAAGGGGCAGATCAGCCGGTTTCGTGCAAACTTGCCCGCATTCGGGCGATGTGGTCGTCCCAGCCCTTGTCCAGCGACAGCGTCAGACCAAACGCCTCGACCCCTTGCGGCAGACCGGAATGCTCCAGCGACAGGCGGGTGCCGCCGGGCACCGGTCGCAATGTCCACTTTACCAGGCTGACCGCATCGCCCATCGGTTTTACCGCAAAACTGTACTCAAGGTATTCCGGTGGCCGTGCCACCTTGACCGCGCCCCAGATCAGCAGGTCGCCACTGTCGGTGCCGTACATCTGCAGCGCTTCGCCTTGCTGCAGGGGCGCCTCTGGCCGGTGAAACCACAGCGCCAGCTTGTCCGGGTCCGTGAGATAGGCCCAGACCTGTTCGGGTGTGGCCCTGAGATAGATGGATTTCCGGATAACGGTTTCGGTCATGTCGCATCCCCTTCGATGGCGGATTTCAGGTCGTTCAGGCGGTTGTCCCAATAGCCGTCAAACCAGGCCAGCCAGTCCAGCACCGGGGCCAGACCGGCGGGATTCAGGCGGCTGACGCGCTCGCGTCCGCGCGGCACGATGGTGATCAGCCCGCCATCGGACAGCACTGTCAGGTGCTTGCGCACGGCGGCGCGGGTCATGTCGTACCGGTCGGTCAGCTGCGCGATGGTCATGTCGGTTTCGGCCAATTGCCGGACGATGTCGCGGCGTGTGGGGTCGGCCAGGGCGCGGAAACAGGGTTGGGTCGGGTCGGGCATCGGCAATCCCTAAAATAGTACCATAAGGTTTCATATAAGATGGAATACCTTTTGGTATCATGTCAAGTCCCGATACGAATCTCCGGGGGCTTGAACTTTGTTCACCTATTGTTCATGATTTGCCCATGAGCGAACGCAATCAGGACAGTTTCAAGCCGGGCCAGCTGTTGGCGCGCGGTGTCTGCCGTCTGCTGCGCGGGCATGGCTATGTGTCGGTCGAGGAATTCGTGCCCAGCCGGGGGCTGCGCGTCGACGTGATGGGGCTGGGACCCAAGGGTGAGCTATGGGTGATCGAATGCAAGTCCAGCCGCGCCGATTTTCAGGCGGACAGCAAATGGCAGGACTATCTGGCGTGGTGCGACCGCTATTTCTGGGCCGTGGATCAGGACTTTCCCAACGAACTGCTGCCATCGGATACCGGGCTGATGATTGCCGATGCCTATGACGCCGAGATCGTCCGCATGGCGCCCGAGGACAAGCTGGCACCGGCGCGGCGCAAGGTGCTGATCCAGAAATTCGCCACCCATGCCGCGCGGCGTCTGCACGGTCTGCGCGACCCCGGATCCGCGGCGTTTACCCTGTCTGGCAGTCGCTGACGCAAGAGCAGCGAGCCCTCAGCGCTTGGCCGCGCCCTTCTGGGTCAGAACCCGGGCCTGGGCCGCGGCAACGCGCAGTTCCTCGGCGATCTCGTCTGCCTCTTCGGGGTCGAAATCCATCGGAACCTCGACGCCCTTGGACTCGACGAAAATCCGAACCATGCCGGCATCCGTCGGGCCGATCTGCAGATTGGCCTCGATGTCCCTTTCGGTGTTGATCCCCATGGTGCTTCTCCGTGATTGCGCCACTCTGCTAGCTTGGCGGTGACCGAGAATCAAGCGCTCCGGCGGAAAGGAGTCTGGATGGGCAATGTGGACCTGCGTCGCTTTGAGGCGGCGGATCGCCCCTGGCTGGTGCAACAACACCGCGAGATCTATGCCCGTGACGACGGTTTCGACGAGACCTTCGCGGAACTCGTCGATGATATTCTGACCGATTTCGTCGCCTGCCACGACCCGGACCGCGAGCGTGGCTGGATCGTCCAGCAGGGCGGTGACCGGTTGGGCAGCATCTTTTGCGTTGACGCCGGCGAGGATGGGGCGAAAATCGCCAAGCTGCGCCTGTTCCTGCTGCTGCCGCGCGTGCGGGGGCTGGGATTGGGCAGGCGCATGTTGCGCAGTTCCATGCAGTTCGCCCGCCAGGCCGGCTATACCGGAATGCGGCTTTGGACCCATGAAAGCCACCGGGCCGCCTGTGCGCTTTATGCCGCCAGTGGCTGGCAATTGCAGTGCAGCCGTCCGGTGCATTCTTTTGGTGTCGATCTGGTCGAACAAAGCTGGCGGATTGACCTATAAGACGCTTGCATTCAGTATGCGTGTTGTCTAAATCGCGCCTGTGTGCCGCCTTAGCTCAGTTGGTTAGAGCGCCTGATTGTGGATCAGGAGGTCCCTGGTTCGAGCCCAGGAGGTGGTACCACCCCTCAATCCACAGACTGTTCCGTCATTGCCGGTCCAGCGCGGCCTGTTCAACGGTGTTCCTTGTGACGGTCCCCGATCGCGCGACGCGCGCGGGTGCGATCAGTACGAGATGGGGCTGCCGTCCCGGCATCCCGGCGAACTGCCGAATTGCGGACAATAGTTTGGCGGGTTCTTGAAGATCGTCTGCCCGGATTGCGACTTTTTCGTTTTGGGCGCGGTTTTTGCGACCGGGGCTCTTGCTGTCGGGGCCGCGACGGTCGGTTGTCGCTTTTTAGCTGGCGGGCGCGGTTTCGCCGCCGGTTTGCGCACCACCGCCACGGCCGGACATTTGATATCGTCGATCACAACCAGCCGGTCGATCACATCCGCCATGTCGGCGACCGAACTGTTCTTGTCGACCTTCAGCGGCACCTTGGCGCGGGCCGACAGCGTGCGCAGGCCGGCCGCCGTCTGGCGCCCATATATGCCGTCCAGGCGTCCGGGGTAGCAATTGCGCCCTTTCAGCAACCTCTGGATTTCCAGCAATGCTTGCTTGCGGGTCATTTCCGGTTCCGGGGTCGGCGGGACACGCAAGGACGGTGCCGTCGCCGCCGGCTGATCCAGCGCAGCCAACTGTTGCGGCTGCAGTGCCGGCTGCGGACGGGCCGTTAGCGGCGCGCTGCTGGACCGCGGCTCTGACGCGGCAGCGGCCGCCACTGCCGCCAGCCGGTCGCGGTTGCGTCGGGCCAGCACATAGAGCGTGTGACCGGAATGAGGCTGGTACTTGGTCAGAAACTCCTCCCAGGCCGTGGCCGTGTCCGAGATTTCCGCCGTGGCGAAATCGATGAGCAACGCGTTTTCATCCAGCGCCGCCGATGCGGGCGCCGTCGGTTTCGATTGCGCTGGTGCCTGGCTGTTCCTGTTCAGAATGTACTGGCTGCCGCCCAGCGAGGAATAGACAAAGGGCGCCGATCCGGGCACCGATTTGCGCAATTCGTCGCGTACTTGCCCCAGCAGCAGCCGGATATCCGCCGGCGGTCCGGACAGGGCGTTCAGAAAAGCCTTGGTAAAGGGCGAGTTTTCGCCCTCCAGACCGTCCGGCGTGACCTCGCCCGCCGCCGCGGCATAGGCGATCAGCGTGTCGGCCCCGGCATTGTTGACGATCGCCAGGCCGCGCCCGACATTGCGGCCCTTTTTCTCGCGCTGCATGCGCGTAATAAACGGGTTGTCGCGGCAGGCATCCAGCACGATCATCTTCATGCGCTTAGCCCCTGACAACTGCGCCAGAACATCCTGCATCTCGATCATCTCGAGCCGGGCATCGCGTTCGTCCGCGATGCGGGCATCCACCGGGATCAGATAGTTGCGTCCGGCGATCTCCATGCCATGCCCGGCATAATAGACCATCGCGACATCGGCCTGGTCGGCGCGATCGCGAAAGCCGCGCAACGTGGTCAGCATCTGGGCTCGGTTCATGTTGCCGGCGACGGTCACCTCGAACCCCTGCCGGCGCAGCGCCTCGGCCACCGCCTGCGCGTCGTTGATCGGGTTGGGCAGGGCCGGCACGGTCTGATAGTCGGAATTGCCGATCACAAGCGCCACGTTCCCGGCCCAGCTCGTGGCGGGCAGGATCAGCAACAGGACAAAAATCAAAAGAATACGCATGTGACTGACCTTGTTATGCCCAAGTTTGGCACAGAACGGCCGGTCTGTGCAACTTGGCTTCCTGCCGGCAGGAATGTGGCTGGGGTCAATCCGTCGTTTCGATCTGCACGGTCTGGCGCAGCGCGCCGCTGGTGGCGTCATAGATCAGGATACGATCGTCGGTGGTCACCACCGCGTACCAGTCCGGCCCATGGGTGACCGCCCGCGCAACGCTGCCTTGGGGCAAGGCAAGGACATCGGGCAGCGGGGCGCGTGCAACTGGCCGGTCCTGCGAGAAACGCATGACAAGCAGCGCCACGATCACTAAAAGCCCGAAGATCATCACCGCCGTCAGGGTCGTCACCAGTCGGCGCAGAAAGCGCAGGTTGGCCGGTTCCGCCACCGGCGGCTGAGAAGGATCGGTCATATGAGGCGCCATATCGAGTTCACTATTGCGGCGGACCCGCCACCGCGCCTTGATAAGGCGCTTTCCCGTGATGTGCCAGATGCGGCGGCCTTGTCGCGCACCCGTCTGGCGCGGCTGATCGCCCAGGGGGACGTGACGGTTGACGGGATGCCCATCACCGATGCCAAGGCCCGCGTCGCCGAGGGCGCGCGGGTGGTGCTGACTGTGCAGACCGCAAGCGACAGCCATATCGCGCCGGAACCCATCGCGCTGGAAATCGTGCACGAGGATGACGACCTGATCGTCGTCAACAAACCCGCCGGCATGGTGGTGCATCCGGCCCCCGGCACGCCCTCGGGCACTTTGGTGAACGCGCTGCTGCATCATTGCGGCGCGGCGCTGTCCGGTGTCGGCGGCGTCAAGCGGCCGGGCATCGTGCACCGCATCGACAAGGACACCAGCGGGCTGCTGGTGGTCGCCAAGAGCGATGCCGCGCATCAGGGGCTGGCGGCGCAGTTCCAGGCACACAGCGTCCAGCGCGTCTATCGCGCCCTGTGCTACGGGGTGCCCGATGCCAGCGATCCGCGCTTGCGCGGCATCCGCGGCGTCAGCTTTGAGCCGGGCAATATCCTGCGTCTGACCACGCAACTGGCGCGGCATCGCACCGACCGCCAGAAACAGGCGGTGCTGTTTCAGGGAGGGCGGCACGCGGTGACGCGGGCGCGCATCGTCCAGCGGTTCGGCACGCCGCCGGTGGCGGCGCTGATCGACTGCTGGCTGGAAACCGGACGCACGCATCAGATCCGGGTGCACATGGCCCATACCGGGCATGGGCTGATCGGCGATCCGGTCTATGGCGGGCGGCGCAAGGTGGCGGCAAGGGCGCTGCCGGCCGCCGCCGCGGGCGCCTTGCGCGATTTTCCGCGGCAGGCCCTGCATGCCGGTGTTTTGGGTTTCGTGCATCCGGTCAGCGGCGAAACGGTCCAGTTCAATGCAGAGATACCGGCGGACATGCGCGCCCTGATCGCGGCGCTGCAGGCGCCGGCGGATGGTTCTGACGGGCAGGGCGCATGACGGTCCTGGCGCGCTGTCATGATCCGCACATGCGCGTGAGACCGCTGACATATCCCTTTCCCTGGTCCGGTGCAGCCATAATATAGTATAACATGCCCTTGACCGGGCAATATGAGCTACCATATGCATGTTAACCCGTTATACATTTGAAGGGATACGACAATGGCCAATTATGCGAATTTGCCCGCGCCGACGCCCGAGGGCGGCCTGAACCGGTACATGCAGGAGATTCGCAAGTTTCCCCTGCTGGAGCCGGAAGAGGAATACATGCTGGCAAAACGCTGGGTCGAGGAACAGGACACCGAGGCCGCGCACAGGATGGTCACCAGCCATCTGCGCCTGGCGGCCAAGATCGCTATGGGCTATCGCGGCTATGGGCTGCCGCAGGCCGAGGTGATTTCAGAGGCCAATGTCGGTCTGATGCAGGCGGTCAAGCGGTTCGACCCGGAAAAGGGGTTCCGCCTTGCGACCTATGCCATGTGGTGGATCCGTGCCAGCATTCAGGAATACATCCTGCGCAGCTGGTCGCTGGTGAAACTGGGCACGACGTCGGCACAGAAAAAGCTGTTCTTCAACCTGCGTAAGGCCAAGGCCAAGATCGGCGCGCTGGAAGAGGGCGACCTGCGCCCCGAGAACGTCAAGCAGATCGCCACCGATCTCGGGGTGACCGAGGACGAGGTGATCAGCATGAACCGGCGGATGTCCGGCGGCGATGCCTCGCTGAACGCCACTGTCGGCAGCGAAGGCGAAGGTACCATGCAGTGGCAGGACTGGCTGGAAGACGAGGATGCCGACCAGGCCAGCGACTACGAGGCGCGGGACGAGCTGGAGGCGCGTCGGGAATTGCTGGCGCAGGCGCTGGATGTTCTCAACGACCGCGAAAAGGACATCCTGACGCAACGCCGCCTGGCCGACCAGCCGGTGACGCTGGAGGAACTGAGCGGACAGTACAATGTCAGCCGCGAACGTATTCGCCAGATCGAGGTGCGGGCCTTTGAAAAGCTGCAGAAAAAGATGCGCGACCTGGCCCGCGAAAAGGGCATGCTGGCAAACGCCTGATCCCAGGACGGGCGTGCCAGAATCTGACGGACGTGAAATGGCTGCCGATCCCGGCAGCCATTTCAGTTTTTATCCCAAGGCTTTGTCGGTCTGGTTTCAAGCGGCGCGTTAGCTGTTGCGGCAGGGGCTTGGCGCAGGACCGGGTCCGGCGTATCCTGCCGGCCCTGGACAGGAGGGTCACATGGCCGGAGGATGGGCGCGCGACGGCGCGGTGAGCGAACAGATCGAAGCCTCGATCAGCGACGAACTGGCCCGGTTGAAGGCGCGCAAGGTACCCGTCGGCGACAGCCTGACCAATTGCGCGGAATGCGACGAACCGATTTCCGAAAAACGCCGCGCGGCCCTGCCCGGTGTCAAATTGTGCATCGACTGCCAGCAAGAGCGCGACGGTGCCCACAAGAGGCGCGGCGGCATCAACCGCCGCGGGTCCAAGGACAGCCAGCTGAAATGATCCGGGCGCGGGTCAGGCCGGGCGTTGCGCCGAAATCATCAGGGCCGGCATCGGAATGTCGATGCCGGCGGCGGTTTCGAAGTTCCGGATCCGCCGCAGGATCTCGGATTTGATCGCATCCTGCGCGGCGGGGGTCTGGCTTTCGATCATCATCGTGCCCCGGACCAGCCCCTGTTCGATCATGGCAATCATCGTTTCCGGCTGCTCTGGTTGCCAGGAAATCGGCAGGACCCGAGTGGCGATCTCGACGAAACCGGCGGCGGCAAAGGCGTCGCGGGCTTCGGTCTCGTCACCAAACCGCTGCAAGGGCGGCGCGGGCGGCAGGGGCAGGTCCAGCGTGCCGCATGCCTCGATCGCGCCGATCAGCAACCCGAAGAAGCCGTTGCCGTGTTCCGGCCCGCGCCAGGCGGTCGCAACATACCGCCCGCCGGGGCGCAGCACCCTGTGCGCTTCGGCGATCGCGCGGTCCGGATCGGAAAAATGCAGCAGGCCGAAACAGCAGGTCACCAGATCCTGGCTCTGGTCGGGCAGGGGCAGGTTCTCGGCATCGCCCTGCACAAAGCTCAGTTCCGGATGGGCCGCGCGCGCCACATCCACCATGTCGGGCGCGAAATCCAGACCCACCGCAGCGGCGCCCCGCTCGGCCAGCATCGCGGTCAGGTGCCCCGGTCCGCAACAGATGTCCATGACCGCAAGCCCGGACAGGTCCGTGCCGGCCGCTGCAAGAACATCGGGAAAGGCCTGCGACGATATCCGGCCGAACCAGTCGTCATAGCCTTTGGCGCGTTTCTGCCAGCCCGCCAGTTCCAGGTCCTTGAATGTCGCCTCGCTCATCTCTGCCCCTCCGTCCGGTTTCGCCGGGCAGCATAGCACGAGACCGGTGGCGGGGGACTATTCTTCTTCCATCGCCTCCAGTTCGTCGATGAAGCCCGAAATCATCGACAGGCCCTTGTCCCAGAATGTCGGGTCAGATGCGTCGAGGCCAAAGGGCGCGAGGAGCTCTTTGTGGTGCTGCGATCCGCCGGCTTTCAGCATCTCGAAATACTTGTCCTCGAAACCCGGATCACCCTGGGCATAGACCGAATACAGCGCGTTCACCAACCCGTCGCCAAAGGCATAGGCATAGACGTAGAACGGCGAATGCACGAAATGCGGGATATAGGCCCAGAAGGTTTCGTAGCCGTCCATGAAATCAAAAGCCGGACCCAGGCTTTCGGCCTGCACGCTCATCCACAGGGCGTTGATGTCGTCAGGGGTCAATTCACCCTCGCGCCGTGCCGCGTGCAGCTTGCATTCGAAATCGTAGAACGCGATCTGGCGCACGACCGTGTTGATCATGTCCTCGACCTTGCCGGCCAGCAGCACCTTGCGCTGCTGCGGCGTTTCGGCGCCGTCCAGCATCTTGCGAAAGGTCAGCATCTCGCCAAAGACGCTGGCGGTTTCGGCCAGGGTCAGCGGTGTCGAGGACAGCATCTCGCCCTGACCGGCGGCCAGCACCTGATGCACGCCGTGGCCCAGTTCGTGCGCCAGGGTCATGACATCGCGCGGCTTGCCCAGATAGTTCAGCATCACATAGGGATGCACGTCGGTGACCGTCGGATGGGCAAAGGCGCCCGGCGCCTTGCCGGGCTTGACCGCGGCGTCGATCCATCCCTTGGAAAAGAACGGTGCGGCGATCTCGCCCATGCGCGGATCAAAGGCGTTATAGGCATCCATCACCGTCTTTTCGGCGCTGGCCCAGTCGACGATGCGGGTGTCCTCCATCGGCAAAGGCGCGTTGCGGTCCCAGACCTGCATCCGCTCCAGCCCAAGCCATTTGCGTTTCAGCTCGTAATAGCGGTGGCTGAGGCGGGGATAGGCGGCAACGACCGCGCTGCGCAGCGCCTCGACCACCTCGGGTTCGACATCGTTGGACAGGTGCCGGCCGGTCTGGGCCGTGGGCATCTTGCGCCAGCGGTCGATCACCTCTTTTTCCTTGGCCTGGGTGTTGTGCACGCGGGCAAAGGTCTTGATGTTCTCGGCAAATACATCCGCCAGTTCCCGCGCCGCCGCCTCGCGTTTCGCGCGGTCCTGTTCGGTCAGCAGGTTCAGCGTGCCCTCGATGTTCAGAACCTCGTCATCGACCTGAAACTCCAGCCCGGCGATGGTCTCGTCAAACAGCTTTTCCCAGGCATCGCCGACGACGCCCAGATCGTGCAGGAATTTTTCCAGCTCATCGCTCAGCTGATAGGGTTTCATCGCGCGGATGCGGTCAAAGACCGGCTTGTAACGCGCCAGATCGGCGTTGGCGTCGAAATGCGCCGCCAGGGCGTCGTCATCCAACCGGTTCAGTTCCAGCGTGAAGAACACCAGCGGCGTGGTGAAATCGGTGATCTTTTCCTGCATGTCGGACATGAACTTGGCCCGGTCCGCATCGGTGGTCTTTTGGTAATAGCGCAGCCCGGCAAAGGACATGATGCGACCGGCCACAGCACTGATACGTTCGTTACGCTGCACGCAGTCCAACAGGCCGGTGGCATCCAGACCGGCCAACTTGCCCTCGTAATCCGTGGCAAAATCGGCGCAGGCCTTTTCCAGCCAGTCCAGATCGCGCTGCAGTTCCGGCGCGGTCTCGCCGGTATAGAGATCACTCAGATCCCAGACCGGAAGATCGCCCAGATCGCGGGAGCCGGAACCGGCATTGGCATCGCGAACGGGAAAGGGAAGGTTGAACATGAAGGACCTCATTTTCTGGCGTTGCGGTCTATCTAGGACGCCCGCGCCGGCATCACAAGCGACGCGGCGGGTTCCGGGATGAAAGATGGGAAAGGCGGCTGCGAGGTCGAGGGTCTGCCGTCCAGTTCCAGCCGCCGCGACGGCTGGCACGCTCAGGCGATCGCGGCTGCCTTTTTGCCGTTGCAATTGTGGCCGCCGGTGAACAGCGCCTCAAGCCGGTCGAACACCCGGGTCCGGATGGCAGGCGTTTCCATCAGGACTTCGTGGCGGGCGTAGGGCACGACATCCAGAGTGCCGCAGGGCCAGCTTTCGATCCGGCGATGCACTGCATCGCAGTCGATAATCTGTTCCTCGGAGCCCAGAAAAGTCACGCAGGGCACATCCGGCGAGGCCTGGCGTGACAGATACCGGCATTCGCCGAGGCTTTCGCGCAGCCAGACCAGCGTCGGCCCGCCAATGCCCAGTTCGGGATGCGCCGTTAACTGGTCCTGCATCATCCGGTACTGGCCGGGGTCGCCGGTCAGCGCGTTGCCCGCAAAGGGCTGCGATTGCACATAGCCCTCGTGGCGGGTGCTGGGAGGCAGGCGGGTGCCCATGCCCATGATCGGCGCGACATGCGACAGCGCCCAGCCAAAGGGCCGCACGACCGAGGACATGTAGATGCCCCACATCGGGCCGGTAAAGGCGCAGGTCTGGATCGGCAGGCCTTCGATCACCGCCCGCAGGCCGATGCCGCCCCCCATGGAATGGCCGATCAGGTGCAGGGGCTGCGGCAGCTCGGCGGCCCGGGTCACCTGCAGAACCGCGGCCAGATCCAGTTGATAGTCGGTGAACCGGTCCACATGGCCCAGCCGCACGTCATCCAGCAGCCGATCGGCCAGGCCCTGACCGCGCCAGTCCACCACCACGGTTGCAAAGCCACGCCGGGCCAGTTCGCCCGCCGTGTCGCCGTATTTCTCGATATATTCCGTGCGCCCCGGCAGCATCAGAACGGTGCCGCGCGCGGCCCCCTCTGGCCGCCAATAGGCGATGCGGATACGCACGCCATCCGACGTTTGCGCCCAACAGGCCGTGCCCCCCGGGGGCACGCCGACCATGTCGTCGAACAGAGGCGCCGGTGTCAGGGACATCAGGACAGAACCGTCGCCAGCTTCATGGCCATGCCCATATCGCCATCGACCGTCAGCTTGCCGGTCATAAAGGCGTTGGTGGGGTTGGTCTCGCCTTCGAAAATCGCCCGAAATGTGTCGGCGTCGGCGCTCAGGGTGACATCGGCGTCTTCGTCGCCCACCCGGACGCCGGCGGCGTCCAGCATGATCGCGCCTTCGTCGGCCACGACAAATTTTGCCGTGCCGTCGAAATCGGCCGAATTCAGTTTGCTGTTCAGTTCGGCCGCAGCCTTTCCAAGAAATTCGCTCATTCTCACTCTCATCGCTGTTGGATGCGTACATGTCTGGAAATCATGGCGCATGACGCTACACTGCACAACGATATGAGCATTGATCACCCCATTCACAAAGCTATCGTCGCGGCAATTCTGGCCATAGTCATGAATTCCATACCTTTGCCTGTCGCGGCGGCGGATCAGGCCGATATGCGCGACGAGGCGGCGTTGCTTTCGGCACTGGCCGTGGCCGGACCCGACGAAGCGCGGCGGCTGGACCGGCAATTGCAGCGCCTGTGGTCGGATAGTGGCTCAGCGGCGATGGATCTGCTGCTGGAACGCGGCCGCCAGGCCTTGCAGGACGAGGACCCGCAGGCCGCAATCGAGCATCTGACGGCCCTGACCGACCATGCCCCGGACTTTGCCGAGGGCTGGACAGCGCGGGCCTCGGCCTATTTCCAGGCCGATCTGGCTGGTCCGGCGCTGGCCGATCTCGAGCGGGCGCTGGCGCTGAACCCGAACAATTACAACGCCATGATCGGGTTGGGCGCGATCCTGGAGTCCTTTGGCGATAAACGCAGGGCTTATCTGGCCTACCGGCGGGCGCAGGCTATACATCCCCATCACGAGGACATAACCAAGGCGCTGGACCGGCTGCGGTCGGGGGTCGAGGGCGAGGCGCTCTAGGGCGCGGCAGCCGGGATCGTTCAGGTAAGCGCGCAAGGAGCGACAGGTGACCGGGTCAACACGGGTCGTGGCGGTTCTGGGGCCGACCAACACGGGCAAGACGCATTACGCCATCGAGCGGATGCTGGGACACCGCACCGGGGTGATCGGCCTGCCGCTGCGCCTGCTGGCGCGCGAAGTCTATGACCGGATTGTCGCGATTCGCGGACCCTCGGTGGTGGCGCTGGTCACCGGCGAGGAACGCATCGCGCCGCCGCGCACGAAATACTGGGTCTGTACCGTGGAAGCGATGCCCGAAGGCATGGGGTGCGATTTTCTGGCGGTGGACGAGATCCAGCTCTGCGCCGATCCCGAGCGCGGCCATGTGTTCACCGACCGGCTGCTGCGCGCGCGCGGCTTGCAGGAAACCCTGTTTTTAGGCAGCGACACCATGCGCGGACCGATCCGGGCGCTGGTGCCCGAGGCTCAGTTCCAGAGCCGCGAGCGGATGTCGCAACTGGTCTATGCCGGCGCGAAAAAGATCAGCCGCATGCCGGCGCGCAGCGCGATCGTCGGGTTCTCGGTGGAAAGCGTCTATGCCATCGCCGAACTGATCCGCCGGCAAAAGGGCGGCGCGGCGGTGGTGATGGGGGCGCTGTCGCCGCGCACCCGCAATGCCCAGGTGGCGCTGTATCAGAATGGCGAGGTGGACTATCTGGTCGCCACCGACGCCATCGGCATGGGGCTGAACCTGGATATCGACCATGTCGCCTTTTCGTCCCTGACCAAGTTCGACGGCCGCCGCATGCGTCCTCTGGCGCCCAACGAACTGGCGCAGATCGCCGGACGCGCCGGGCGCGGCATGTCCAACGGCAGTTTCGGTGTCACCGGCGAGGCGCCGCCGCTGGATGACGGCGTGGCGCAGGCGATCATGGATCACCGGTTCACGCCGCTGAGCAAGTTGAACTGGCGCAGCGCCGCGCTGGATTTCGGCAGTATCGACCGGCTGATCCGGGCGCTGGAGGTGGCCCCGGAGAACGAACATCTGGTCAAGGCCCGCGAGGCCGACGATCTGGGGGCGCTGAAATCGCTGGCCCAGATCGACGAGGTTGCCGCGCGCGCCTCGGACCCGGCCTCGGTGCGGCTGTTGTGGGATGTCTGCCGCATTCCGGATTTCCGGGGCATCAGCCATGCCGAACATGCCGGGCTGCTGGAAACCATCTTTGGCCACCTGCATCAGACCGGGCAAGTGCCCGACGATTGGCTGGCGCGCCAGATCCGGCGCATCGACCGGACCGATGGCGATATCGACACGCTGAGCAAACGATTGGCATTTATCCGCACATGGACCTATGTGGCGCAGCGCAAGGGCTGGACCCGTGACGAAAGCCATTGGCGCGGGCAAACCCGCGCTGTAGAAGACAGGGTGTCGGACGCGCTGCACGAGCGCCTGACACAAAGATTTGTGGACCGGCGCACATCCGTGCTCTTGCGCCGGCTCAAGCAAAAGGAGGCCCTTTTGGCCGAAGTGAACGACAAGGGTGAAGTGACCGTCGAAGGCGAATATGTCGGACGGTTGGAAGGGTTCCGGTTTTCCGCCGACAAGACCGCTGCGGCGGGGGCCGAGGAAAAGGCGGTCAAGACCGCGTCGCTGCAAGCGCTGGCGCCGCAGTTCCATCTGCGCGCCGACCGTTTTTACAACGCGCCCGATACCGAGATCGACTATACCGAACAGGGCGGACTGATGTGGGGTGAACACGCGGTCGGCAAGCTGGTCGCCGGCGCCGAGCCGCTGAAGCCGCAGGTCGAGGTCTTCGTCGACGAATCCGCCGGCCCCGACGTGGCGCAAAAGGTGCAGCGGCGTCTGCAGCATTTCATCGACCGCAAGGTGGCCGCCTTGTTAGAGCCGCTGCTGAACCTGCAGCGCGACGAGGAACTGTCCGGCCTGGCCCGCGGCTTTGCCTATCGTATGGTCGAGGCGCTGGGCGTGCTGCCCCGCGCCGAGATCGCTCAGGAGGTCAAGGAACTGGACCAGGATGCGCGCGGCGCCCTGCGCAAGCACGGCATCCGGTTCGGTCAGTTCACCATCTTCATGCCGCTGCTGCTGAAACCGGCCCCGACGCGGCTGCGCCTGGTTCTGTGGGCGCTGGCCAAGGGGTTGCAGGAATTTCCCGAGGCGCCGCCGCCCGGCTTGGTCACCGTGCCCGCCACGGGCGACGCGCCCGAAGGCTATCTCGCCATGTGCGGATACCGTGCCGCCGGAGAGCGGGCGCTGCGCATCGACATGCTGGAACGCCTGGCCGACATGCTGCGGGTCGAGGACAGTCGGGGCGGGTTCGAGGCCAAGCCCGACATGCTGTCGATCACCGGCACCACGCTGGAGCAGTTTGCCGATCTGATGCGGGGGTTGGGCTACAAGGCCGAGCGCGGCGAACGTATCAAGGTCAAGGCACCTGCTGCCGAGCCTGCCCCGGCAACAGTCGGTAATGCGAAACCGCCAGAGGCCGCCGCCGAGACCGTGGAGCCGGCCACTGACAGCCCGACGCCAAAGGATGCGGCCAGCGATACCGCCCCCGCAGCCGCGCCGGCTGAAACCGATGCGCCTGTTGCGGAGGAACCGGTCGCGACGGCGCTGAAAGAATCAGGCCCGTCCGTCCCGGGCGAACCCGATGCGACCGCCCCGGCTGAAACCGATGCGCCCGTTCCGGTTGATGTAGATACGCCCGTTCCGGTCGATGTAGATGCGCCCGTTCCGGTTGATGTAGATACGCCCGTTCCGGTCGATGTAGATGCGCCCGTTCCGGTCGACACATCCAAGGCGGAACCCGAGATGGAGGTGTTTTATACCTTTACATGGGGGCGTCAGCCAGGTGTTTCCCGAGGGCGCGGGCAGCGCACTGGCAACAAGTTCCAGGGCAAAGGGGCTGGCAAGGGGCCGGGCAAAGGCAAGGGCAAGCCGCGCGGCAAGGGGCCGCAACGCGACGGTGATCGCGGTGGTCAGAAAGCCAAGACCTTTACTGCCCGTCCGCCCAGGCCGGAAAAGAAGATCGATCCGGACAACCCCTTTGCCGCCGCGCTGATGGGGCTGAAGGACAACAAGTAGCGGTGTCCTGCGCCTCGGCACAGCGGTTGCGGCTGGACAAATGGCTGTGGCAGGCGCGGTTCTTCAAGACCCGCAGCCTGGCGGCGCGCCAGGTCAGCGGCGGCCATGTGCGGGTGAATGGTGCGCGGGTGACCAAACCCGCCTGTGCCGTCGGTGCCGGCGACGTGCTGACCTTTGCCCAGGCCCGGCAGGTACGGGTGGTGCGGATCGCGGCGCTGGGCGTTCGCCGCGGTCCGGCCAGCGAGGCGCAGACCCTGTACGAGGACCTGTCGCCACCCGAGCCGCTGGAACCGGCGCCGGTCCGGGTCGGCGGGCGTCCGACGAAAAAAGCCCGGCGGGCACTGGACGCGCTGCGCGACGACTAGCCTTGGACAGGGTGTTCTTGCTGCGTGCCGATTGCCGGAATTCGGTCCTTTTGTGCCGCCCTGGCGCGGAGCCTGAGGCCGAATGACGTCTTGAAGAACCGGCGGGGCTGATTTAGCAAGGCCGCCAAAGCGTGAACCGGAAAGCCGATCATGACCTATATCGTCAACGACAACTGCATTGCCTGCAAATACACCGACTGCGTCGAAGTCTGTCCCGTGGATTGCTTCTATGAGGGTGAGAACATGCTGGTGATCCACCCGGACGAATGCATCGACTGCGGCGTCTGTGAACCGGAATGCCCGGCCGATGCGATTCGTCCGGACACCGAACCGGACATGGACAAATGGGTTGAATTCAATCGCAAATACTCGGAAATGTGGCCGGTCATCATCACCAAGAAGGATCCGCTGCCCGAAGCCGAAGACCGAGACGGCGAATCCGGCAAGCTGGAAAAGTACTTTTCCGAGGCGCCGGGCGAGGGCGGCTGACCGAATCGCTGCCCGGCTCCGGAGCGAATCAGCAGGCTTTGAGATAAGTCGCTGAAATACATCACTGAACCAAAAGTTTCCGTCAGGTCCACTTTCGGTCTCTGCGCTTTTGTGCTATATTTTCGTCATAAATGGTGTCAATGACCGGAACCGTCTTGTGTATAGGGCGGTACAGCTAGCCAAGATTGACCGTCAGACGGGGCATGCGATTGTCCCGCTGCGGCTTTTTGCGGTCAGCGCCGGTGGCAAGCAAGGAACACATGTATGACCAAAACGAAAAAGCTGGATTTCCGTCCCAATGAATATGTCGTCTATCCCGCGCACGGCGTCGGACAGATCGTTTCGGTCGAGGAGCAGGAAGTCGCCGGCATCAAGCTGGAGCTGTTCGTGATCTCTTTCGAGAAAGACAAGATGACGCTGAGGGTGCCGACGGACAAGGCCACAGAGATCGGCATGCGCTCGCTCAGTTCGCCCGATGTCATTACCAAGGCGATGACCACGCTCAAGGGCAAGGCCAAGGTCAAGCGGGCCATGTGGTCGCGCCGGGCGCAGGAGTATGAGCAGAAAATCAACTCGGGCGATCTGATCGCGATCGCCGAGGTGGTGCGCGACCTGCACCGCACCGACGATCAGCGCGAGCAGAGCTATTCCGAACGCCAGCTTTATGAGGCGGCGCTGGAACGGCTGACCCGCGAGGTCGCCGCCGTTGGCGGGGGCGACGAGACCCTGGCCGCCAAGCAGGTCGACGATGTGCTGATGTCGCGCGCGGCCTGAACCGACCACGAGACAGCTGCAAGGCCGCGCCCGCCGGGCGCGGCTTTTTTGTGCCCAAGGCAGCGTGGGTGTCGGTTTGATTGCAAGGCGCTCGCCGGTCGGGCAGAAACGATCGCATGACAGACCGTGTTGCGCAAAATTGGATCGACCGGGTGATCTTGGATCTGGGACGCCAGATGCGCTGGTCGTTCCTGCCGCCGCTGATGATCTATTTTTCCTATGGCGTTTCGGGGCTGACAGCGATTGTCGGCACCTTCTTCGTCAAGGATTATCTGGGCCTGTCCGCGGCCTTTCTGGCCGGCATCGCGTTCTGGGCCGGGCTGCCCTGGGCGCTGAAGATGCCGCTGGGGCACCTGGTCGACCTGATCTGGCGGTTCAAGGCGCTGCTGGTCTATCTGGGCGCCGGGCTGATCGCCGCCAGCCTGCTGATCATGTATCTGCTGATCACGCAGCCCGCGCGAATGGCCGGTCTGCTGCCGATCGAGGTCTGGTACGTGACCAGCGCGCTGCTGGCGCCCTGCGGTTATGTCATCCAGGACGCGGTGGCCGATGCCATGTCAGTCGAGGCCGTACCGAAGTACCAGCCGGACGGCGCGCCGGTTCCGCCGGATCAGTCCAAGGCGATGCACACGACGATGCAGACGCTGGGACGGTTCTCTCTGATCAGCGGCACGGTGGCAGTGGCGTTGCTGAACATTTTCATGTTTTCCGGCGCCGAGGAACTGGCCGAGACGGAAAAGGCCGCGATCTATGCCCGCATCTATCTGATCGCGCTGGCCATTCCACTGATTTCGATTTCCGGCGTGCTGCTGGCGGCGATCCAGAAACGCAGGCTGCGCCGCCGGTTGCATCGTCAGGGCAAGTCGCCGGACGAGGTCGAGATCGCGCTGGGGCGGGCCGGGGAAGAGGTCGCGCCGAACCACTGGTATTTCACCGGCGGTCTGGTGTTCGTCCTGTTGTCGCTGGCCATCGGGTTGTCCGATCTGGCCTATTCCCAAGAGATCGTGTTTGCCGGGTCTATGGCCATCGTGCTGTTCCTGATGCGCCAACTGATCGCGGCGCTGGATCCGGTCAAGGCGCGGGCGCTGATCGGCACCGCGATCATCATCTTTGTGTTTCGCGCCGTGCCTCTGCCGGGGCAGGGCGCGACATGGTTCGAGATCGACGTTCTGGGCTTTGACGAGCAGTTTCTGTCGGTGCTCTCGCTGATCACCTCGGTCCTGACACTGGCCGGGATCATCCTGTTGCGTCCGCTGATGGCGCAAAAGCCGATCACGTTCATCGTCATTCTGCTGACGCTGGTGGCGGGCATCCTGTCGCTGCCCAATATCGGCTTGTTCTACGGGCTGCATCACTGGACGGCGGCGTTGACCGGCGGCATCGTCGATGCCCGGTTCATCGCGATCATGGACACGGCAGTGGAATCGCCGCTGGGGCAGGTGGCGATGATTCCGATGCTGGCCTGGATTGCCCGCAACGCGCCGACGCATCTCAAGGCGACCTTTTTCGCGGTGATGGCCTCGTTCACCAATCTGGCCCTGTCCGCCAGCGCGCTGGCGACGAAATATCTGAACCAGATTTTCGTCATCACCCGCGAGGTGCGCGACCGCGCGACGGATCTGATCACGGTGCCGGCGGATTATTCGCAATTGGGCTGGCTGCTGATCACCGTGGCGGGGCTGGGTGTGGCCCTGCCGCTGATCACCATCGCGCTGGTGCAGTCGTCGCGTCTGAGAACCACGGATTAGACGGCGCAGAGGGCCAGCAGGGCGGCAAGCTCGGCGAGCTGTTGCGCCGCCCCCAGAATGTCGCCGGTCTGCCCGCCGATCCGGGCGCGGGCCACCAGCGCCAGAACGCAGACGGCCAGCAACACCGTCAGCACCGGCGCCAGAACTGGCGGTCCCACTGCCAGCCAGCCCAGTCCGAAGCCCAGCACCACGGACAGGGACACGCTGTTGTGAGTCGGTGCACCTACCTGACGTGACAACCCGCCGGCACGGGCCGGCGGCAGCGCCCGCATCAGCACCGGCAGTCCCGCCCGCGAAAGAACTGCGGCAGCCACAACCGGCGCGCCGCCCTGCGGCATCAGAACGGTCAGGGCGGCCCAGCGCAGACCGACGGTCAGAACCAGCGCCAGCACGCCATAGGTGCCGATGGCGCTGTCTTTCATGATTTCAAGCCGCCGTTCCGGCGTCCACCCGCCCCAAAGCCCGTCGGCAGTGTCGGCCAGGCCGTCCTCGTGCATGGCACCGGTGGCCAGGATCTGCACCGCCAGTACCAGACCCGCCGCGACCGGTGCCGGCAGTCCCAGCGCCAGTGCTGCCAGCCCGGCGGCACCGGCCAGCACTCCGACGACCGCCCCGACCAGCGGAAAGGCCCAGACGGCCCCGGCCTGACACTCAAAGGCGGCGCGCGGCAGGCGCGGCATCGGCAGGCGGGTCATCAGGGTCAGCGCCAGCACAAGATCGGTCAGGGCCGTGCGGGCTGTGTCGACTTTACGCATCGGCGGGCCTTTCCGGGTCTTGTGGTGAACGGTGCAGTGTTTAAACACCGGGGGCAGACCCGATGCAATGAGGCTTGTATGCTGCCCGATCTGACCGACCTGACCATGTTCCGCGCCGCGCTGGCTGACGCGCCGGCTGCCGATGTCCCAGCCCGCCAGGGGGCCGAGGCGCGAAACGGTCAGTTGACCAAGCCGCCGGGCGCACTGGGCCGGCTAGAGGATCTGGCGATCTGGTATGCCGGCTGGCGCGGCGATCCGCGGCCGCAGATCACGGCGCCGCAGGTCATCGTCTTTGCCGGCAATCACGGCGTGACCGCGCAGGGCGTGTCGGCCTTTCCCGCCGAAGTCACCGTACAGATGGTGGCCAATTTCCAGCATGGCGGGGCTGCGATCAACCAACTGGCAAAAGCGGCCGGGGCACGGATGGACGTGCATGCGCTGGAACTGGAGCGGCCGACCGGCGATTTCACCGAGACAGACGCAATGACCGAGGCCGATTGCCTGGCCGCATTGCAGGCCGGCTGGACGGCGGTGGACCCGGCGGCGGATCTGCTGGTGGTGGGCGAGATGGGGATCGGCAACACCACCTCGGCGGCGGCGATCTGCCACGCGCTGTTCGGCGGGGCGGCGGCGGACTGGACCGGGCGCGGCACCGGTGTCGACGATGCCGGGCTGCAACTCAAGACCGACGTTGTCGCCCGTGGCGTCGCCCGGCACGGGGCAGACCGCCCGGACGGGATGCAGGTGCTGGCGCGGCTGGGCGGGCGCGAGATTGCCGCCATGGCGGGCGCGATCGCCGCAGCCCGGCAGTTGCGCATCCCGGTCATTCTCGACGGTTTCATCTGCGGCGCGGCGGCGGCCTGTCTGCAGGACATCGCGACCGGTGCGCTGGATCACGCGGTGGCGGGCCATCTCAGCGCTGAGGGCGCCCATGGCCGGCTGTTGCAGCAGCTGGACAAGACGCCGCTGCTGACCCTGGGCCTGCGGCTGGGCGAAGGGTCCGGGGGCGCGCTGGCCATCAACATCCTGAAATCGGCCGTCGCCTGCCACAGCGGCATGGCGACTTTTGCCGAGGCGGGTGTCAGCGATGCCTGACGCCGGTTGATGCCTGACGCCTGTTGCGGTCGTGCGGCGCATGAACCCGGCCCATTGTGCGTGACCGGGCGGTACCGCGTGCGGAACAGGCAAACCGACCGGCGCCGCGACGGGAGGAGAACTCAGGCCGATTTCTTGTCTTTCTCGTTCTCGCGATTCAGCAGTGCGATCTCCAGTTCCTTTTCCAGTTCCTTGGCGCGGGCGACATAGGCGGCGTTTTCGCGCGCCGGAACGTTCGGATCCCAGACTTCGGCCAGTTGCTGCACCGCATAGCGGTCATGGGCATAGAACGTGCGTTCGGCGCTGTCGGCCTCGAACTCGCTGAGCCCGACATTTTCCAGCACATAGCGCCCGGCGCGCAGACTGCTGTCAAAGGTCTCGCGCACGATGTCGTCGGCCCCGGCCCGGTACAGGTGATAGACATGATTGCGATCATAGGCGCGGGCGATGATGTGCAGGTCCGGGCGTTCGCGGCGGGCAAAGGCGACCAAGCGGGTCACTGCGTCCTTGTCGTTCATCGCCGCCACCAGCACGCGTGCCTTGGCCAGACCCGCGGCCTTGAGCAGTTCCGGTCGGGTGGGATCGCCCAGAAAGCCTTTGAAGCCGTAGCGGCGCATCAGCTGGATGGTCTCCATGTTGCTGTCCAGCACCACCGTCTTGAAGCCGCTGGCCTGGACCAGACGGTTCACGATCTGCCCGAACCGGCCAATGCCGGCGATGATCACCGGCCCCTGTTCGTCGATGGCGTCCGGCTCATAGCTGGGCCCGCCATCGCGCATGCGGCTCGAGATGAAATCGTAGAATATGAACAGCAGCGGCGTGATCAGCATCGACAGCGCGATGATCAGCAACAGCTTTTCCGAGACCGCGATCGGGATGACGTGCTGCTGCACCGAAAAGGCGATCAGAACGAACCCGAATTCACCGGCCTGGGCCAGGCTGAGAGTGAACAGCCAGCGATTGTGCCCTTTCAGGCCAAAGGCCCGACCGAGCAGGTAAAGGATCAGCCCTTTGGCCACGATCACCAGCAGGGCCAGCCCGATCAGATCACCGGGTTCGGCAAAGAACAGGCCGAAATTAATGCCTGCTCCGACCGTGATAAAGAACAGTCCCAGCAACAGCCCCTTGAACGGTTCAAGGTCGCTTTCCAGTTCGTGCCGGAACTCGCTGTTGGCCAGAACCACGCCGGCCAGAAACGCGCCAAGGGCGGGCGACAGGCCAACCAGCGTCATCAGGAACGAGATGCCGACGACGATCATCAGCGCCAGCGCGGTGTACATCTCGCGCAGGCGCGAGGCGTGGATGTAGCGAAAGACCGGGCGCGTCAGATATATCCCCGCCAGCACCACCGCCGCGACCGCGCCGATGGTCACCAGGGTGACCCCCCAACCCGGCAACCCTTCGACCAGCGACAGGGTCTTGCCATGATGTTCGGCATCCGCGGTCAACCGTTCGATCGAGCCATCGCCCCGGATCATCGCCACCGGCGCGGCGGCCAGCAGCGGCAGGAAAGCCAGGATCGGGATCACCGCGATATCCTGGGTCAGCAGAACGGAAAACGCTGATCGGCCGCCGCCGGTCTGCATCAACCCCTTTTCCGACAGGGTTTGCAGCACGATCGCGGTCGAGGACAGCGACAGCGCCAACCCGATCGCCAGCGCCACGGACCAGTCCTGACCCGCCGCCATCGCGGCCACCATCAGCGCCAGGGTGCTGATCAGGATCTGCAATCCGCCTAGTCCGATCAGCCGGTGTCGCATGTCCCAAAGCGCGCGCGGTTCCAGTTCGAGTCCGATCAGGAACAGCATCATCACGACGCCAAACTCGGCAAAATGCTGCAATTCCTGGGTTTCGCTGCCGACAAGACCCAGGATCGGGCCGATAATGATGCCGGCGGCCAGATAGCCCAGCACCGAGCCCAGCCCCAGCCGTGCCGCAATCGGCACCGCGATGACGGCGGCGGCCAGATAGATCGAGGCCTGATAAAGAAATGCTTCCATGTGGCGGGATGTCCTTTCAGAACCGCATTGGGTCAGGTGGGCAGAGGCGCGTCGCGTTTCAATTGATCCATGACGATCTGGCTGTGCACCCGGGCAACGGCAGGATGCGGCAGCAGCACGTCGTGGATCAGGCTGTTCAGGGCGGGCAGGTCATCGCAATAGACACGCAGCAGATAATCGGCTTCGCCGGTCATCGTCCAGGCGCTGGTGATCTCGCAGCGCGCCCGCACAAGGCGGGCAAAGCTTTTGGACTGTTCCGGCCCGTGGCTCGACAGTTGGACCTGCACAAAGCCCTGAACCCGCAGCCCCAGCCGCACGGGATCCAGCCGCGCCGAATAGCCCTGGATGTATCCGTCGACTTCCAGCCGCTGGCGCCGGCGGCCGGCCTGGCTGGGCGACAGGTTCAACATTTCGCCCAATTGCTGGGCCGTCAGATGCGCATCCTGTTGCAGCGCGGCCAGCAGACGGGTGTCGGTCGAATCCAGCATATGCGGGTTTTCCTCGGTTTGGTCATACCTAGTGCAGTTTTTCCGCACATCCAACAGGTGGCCCCATGCAAAACGCGCAGATGGCGCATCGGAATCGCACTATATGATGTCTTAGCGAACAGTATAACCGACAGGAGACGCAACCATGGGTCCTTTTCCGCATAACGCGCCGAAATCCGAGATCACCGCCGAGAATCCGGCCGGCACGGACGGATTCGAATTCGTCGAGTTCGCGCATCCGGAGCCCGAGGAACTTCGGACGCTGTTCGCGCGCATGGGATATGCGCTGACCGCACGCCACAAGCGCAAGAATATCGAACTGTGGCAGCAGGGCGACATCACCTATGTGCTGAATGCCGACCCGAACAGCTTTGCCGCGCGCTTTGTCGCCGAACACGGTCCCTGTGCGCCGTCGATGGGCTGGCGTGTGGTCGATGCCAAACATGCGTTCGATCACGCGGTTTCCAAAGGCGCCGAACCCTACGAGGGCGACGACAAGACGATGGATGTGCCGGCGATCAAGGGCATCGGCGGCAGTCTGATCTATTTCATCGACCAGTATTACGAAACCAGCCCCTACAACACCGAATTCGAATGGTTAGCCCCGTCCAAGCCGCGCGGCGTCGGGTTCCACTATCTCGACCACCTCACGCACAACGTGTTCAAGGGCAACATGGACAAATGGTTCCGGTTCTACGGTGATCTGTTCAACTTCAAGGAAATCCGGTTTTTCGACATCGAAGGCAAATTCACCGGGCTGTTCAGCCGTGCGCTGACCTCGCCCTGCGGCCGCATTCGTATTCCGATCAACGAGGATCGCGGAGAAACCGGCCAGATCGTCGCCTATCTGAAAAAATACAAGGGCGAGGGCATTCAGCACATCGCCGTGGGCACCGACGACATCTATGCCAGCACCGATGCGATCGCGGAGAGGGGCATAAAGTTCATGCCCGGGCCGCCGGCAACCTATTACCAGCTCAGCAAGGATCGTGTCGCGGGTCACGACGAGCCACTGGACCGGATGCAGAAACACGGTATCCTGATCGACGGCGAAGGTGTCGTGGACGGCGGCGAAACCAGGATCCTGCTGCAGATCTTCAGCAAGACGGTGATCGGGCCGATCTTTTTCGAGTTCATCCAGCGCAAGGGCGATGACGGGTTCGGCGAAGGCAATTTCAAGGCGCTCTTCGAAAGCATCGAGCAGGAACAGATCGACAGCGGTGAACTGGCCGCGCCATAGTTTGGGAGGACGGCGACCGGAGGAGGGTCGCCGGAACGGAGGGGCGCCGCAGGCTTTTTGACCTGCGGCGCCATTTTTTGTTCAGCAAAGGTGTCCGCTAGCCGTTGGGAATTTTCAGGGTCAGGTTACGCCCGCGCTTCTGATAGCGCAGTTCGCTGTCGCCGATGGCCAGAATGCGACCGCCATCGACCTTGTCCCCGACCTTGACCTTCTTGTAGCGCCCGCTGGGCAGGCGCACGAGGGCGCGCCGCTTGCCAGGTGTGCCATAGACACCGATCAGATTGATGCGTTTCAGGTTGATGGCATTGTCCATCGTCGCGCGACGCGCCACCGAGGCAGAGGTTGGGATTTTGGGTTGAACCGCGCGCGGCGCGATGGGTTTGGGGACGATGGGTTTGGCGGCGGTGGCGGCGGCCTGGGCCGAGGGGCCGGCAGACTGGCGTTGCGCCCTGTCGACCAAAGCCGCGAAATTGCGCGGGCGCGGCCCGGGCCGGCGCGAGACGACCACCGCCTGCGCGGTCGGGGTCTCGTCGGTTTCTGCCTCTTGTTTGGCGGTGCGCGGGCGCGGTTTCGGGCGCACCTTGCGCAACTCGACCAGCGACCGCCCGCCCAGACGGGCGCGCTCGTTCTGTTCGACCAGGTCAGTGGGGCGCGGGCGCGGGCGCAGCTTGGCCAGACGGTCGCGCAGCAGATCGGCCTCGTCCGGGGGTTCGATTTCGAACCGGGTCGGCGGGGCCGGCGGTACCTTTGCCGGGCGGCCGAGATAGACCATGATCCCGTCCGGGGTCATCGTGCCCTCGGGGCTGGGGCGCACCAACCCATCGGCATCCAGCGCAAAAGCTGTGCCGGCCGCGGCCGGGGATGAAACCGCGGCGGGGGGGTGGTCGGCGTCAAACCCCGCAACCGGTGGCAGCGCCAGCGCATCCTGGGACAGGTCCCGGCGGTCGATCGACACTTCGTACAGGTTGTCCGCCGACGCGCTGTCCAGGGCGGGCGGTGGCGCCGGGGCAACCGGCCAGATGCCCGTTGCAGCATACCGGGCCTTTGCCTGTTCCGGCGACTGGTCGGGTATCGGCGCGGTTTGCGCAGAGTCTGGGTCGCCGGCGGCCGCGTTAGGGGGCCGGTTGGCGCTTGTATCGGGGGCGGCTTGCGGGAGCGTGGCCGGGGCAACCGCCGGATCGGCGACAGGCAGGGTGGCCACCTGTTCGCCGGGATCGGGTGCCCGGTCGAGCAGCCCGGACACACCATCGTCGAGAAACAGCGCTGACCAAACCGCCACGGCTGCCAGAAAGACCAGCAGACCCACCGTCAGCATCAGCCCGAGATGTCGTGGTTTGCCGCCCACCTGCTTGCCCTGGCGCGCGCCAAAGACGGTCATGCGGTCGGTTTCGTCCTCGCTGGGCCCGGCCTCGGTCGTGGCGGGCTGGCTGGCCGGGGGCAGAGGTTGTGCCGTCGCCGACCTCGCGGGGCGAGCTGGGAGACTGGCCGGAGCTGCGGGCGTTTCGGCAGGATCGTCCGGCAGATCAAGCGTTGCCGCCGTGACCGACAGGGGCGGTTTGGGCGGTTTGGCCGGGGTATGCGACGACGGTGCGGGTTGCAGTTGCATGCGTCGGGCCGCAGGCTGCGCTGGTTCAGAGGCGGATCGGTCCGATGCAGGTGTCTGATTGGCCCGCGTGGCCCCCGCCAGATGCGGAGCGCCGCCGGTTTTTCCGGATTTGCGACGCCGGCTGGCAAATCCCGCTGCGTTGGCTTCCGGTTCGGACGATTCCGGTTTGCGCGGTTCCTGACCGAACGATTCCGCAGGTGGCGCGGGTTGCGCGCCAGTGTTGGATTTCGCCGGCGACGCGGGCGAGACCCGCGCCCGGTCGGGCGCCGTGTTATCCGGCGGCTCATCTGCGGTGCCGGGCTTGGACCCGTTCGGTTCCGGCGCCGTATCCGGGCTTGGTGCCGCTGCGCTGGGCGCTTTTGCCTGCGGGCGCGCCTCGGGCGGATCGGTCAGACGCGTCCGGGGCATTTCGGCCGGGCCGACCACCTTTACCGGCGCGATATCGCGCTCGACGTCGTCGGTGCGTCCGCTTTTATGGCTGGTGCCAAAAAAAGGCTCGCCGGCAAATCCGGTTCCCGGCGGAATGGCGACAAAGCTGATCGGCACGAATCCGTGCTCCAGAGCAAAGCTCTCGGCCTCTTCCAGCGTTTCCAGTGCCACCGCGGCGATATGGGTCACATCGTCGTCGAAACTGAGGTCAAAGGCCAGATCCGCGACATCGTAGGGCGTTGCGCCCTGAAGCGCGGCGCGCGCCATTTCGTGCCGGGTCTCGCCGTGAAACGATCCGGTCTGGACCGACATATACCGGATCTGGTCGTTGGGAAGGACGATCTTGCAGGTCGGCCCGTCCGGCTCCAGCGCCAGCGCGTCGGCGCGCAGCCCGGCCATCGCTGCGGCCAGATCCGGCGCCTCCAGCGCCACTTCGCCGACCAGACGCCAGCCATCCGCTGCGCGGTGCGACAGCGAAATACCATCATAGGATAAGGAGAGCGCGAAAACCGGCTTCATCAAACAGACAACCCAACCCAATCTGCAGGACCTGCCATTCGGGCCGGCCTGCGCCGGGCGAGTTTAGTGCAGGTGGATGCCAAGGAAAAGGAAAAGACGGGCCTGCCCTTGCGCCACCGGCAGAGCGGTGCCCATGTTGCAGTGACAGACACAGGAGGCTGGCAGGATGAGACAAGGAATGCGTGCAATGGTGGCGGCGACCGTGACAAGCTTGGCGCTGACCGGCGTCGCTTGGGCCGATCCGGCAGAGCGGCAGATTACGGTGACAGCGCAGGGCCAGGTCGAGGCGGTGCCCGACATGGCGACGATCACGCTGGGCGTCACCCACGAGGCCGAAGAAGCCGGCACCGCGATGGCGGCCACCTCGGCCGCCGTGGCCAGGATGCTAGAACAGGTGCAGGGCCTGGGCATTCAACCGCGCGATGTCCAGACCCGGCGGTTCTCGGTGCACCCGATCTGGTCCGGCCGCGGGTCATCGGGTTCGGAACCGCCCAGGATCACTGGATTCGTGGCCAGCAACATGGTGATGGTCCGCATTCGCGATCTCTTGGCGCTGGGTCCGGTGCTGGATGCGGTGATCGCCAGTGGCGCGAACGATTTCAATGGCTTGCAGTTCAGTGTTCAAGAGCCCCAGGCGCTGCAGGATGCGGCGCGCAAGGCGGCGGTCGAAAATGCCATCGCGCAGGCCCGGTTGCTGGCCGAGTCGGCGGGCGTCGCCTTGGGACCTGTGGTGTCGATCACCGATCACGGTGGCAATTCTGCGCGTCCGGTGATGATGGAAATGGCCGCAGCGCGCGATGCCTCCGTCCCGGTCGCCGCCGGCGAAGTCAGCCTGACGGCGTCGGTGTCGATGGTCTTTGCCATCGCGGACTAAGCATTTCGCGGCAAGGCGGGGCCGCCAGAACCGGCCCCGCCAGTTCTCAGGCCGTGGCTTGAGTCAGCGCTTGATCCAGGTCGGCGATCAGATCCTTGGCATCCTCGATGCCGATCGAGATGCGCACCATGTTCGGGCTGGCGCCGGCGGCCTCTTGCTGTTCCGGTGTCAGCTGGCGGTGGGTGGTGCTGGCCGAATGGATGACCAGCGAGCGGGTGTCGCCAAGGTTCGCCACGTGGCTGAAGATTTCCAGCGCGTTGACCAGCTTGATGCAGGCGTCATAGCCGCCCTTGACGGCAAAGGTGAACAGCCCGCCGGCCCCCTTGGGACAGACCTTCTCGACCCGGTGGAAATAGGGCGAGGATTCCAGCCCGGCATAGGTGACCGACTCGACCCGCGGATCGGCTTCCAGCCATTTGGCGACGGTCACGGCGTTTTCGACATGACGCTGCATGCGCAGCGACAGGGTCTCGATGCCCATCAAGGTGTAATGCGCCGCCTGCGGGTTCATCGTCATGCCCAGATCGCGCAACCCGATGGCCAGCCCGTGAAAGGTAAAGGCCAGCGGACCGAACGTCTCGTGGAACTTCAACCCGTGATAGGCCGGTTCCGGCGCGCTGAGCGAGGGGAACTTGTCATTGGCGGACCAGTCGAACTTGCCCGAGTCGACGATGCAGCCGCCGGTGACCGTACCGTTGCCGGTCAGGTACTTGGTGGTGGAATGCACGACCAGGGTGGCCCCCAGATCGAACGGGCGGCACAGATAGGGCGTGGCGCTGGTGTTGTCGACGATCAGCGGAATGCCGGCGGCGTCGGTGATTTGAGAGATCGCCGCGATATCGGTGATATAGCCGCCCGGGTTGGCGATGGATTCGCAGAACACCGCGCGGGTGTTGTCGTCGATGGCCGCCTTGACCGCGTCCAGATCGTCGAAGTCGACAAAGGTGGCGGTCCAGCCGAAGCGCTTGATCGTGTTGCTGAACTGGGTGACCGTGCCGCCATACAGACGGGTCGAGGCGACGACGTTCATGCCCGGCTGCATCAGCGGGAACAGCGCCATGATCTGGGCCGCGTGTCCGGACGAGCAGCAGACCGCGCCGACGCCCCCCTCGAGCGTGGCGATACGTTCCTGCAGAACCGCCACCGTGGGATTGGTCAGGCGAGAGTAGATATAACCGACTTCCTGCAGATTGAACAACGCGGCGGCATGGTCGGCGTCGCGGAACACATAGGCCGTGGTCTGATAGATCGGCGTTTGCCGTGCTCCGGTGGCCGGGTCGGGCCGGGCGCCGGCGTGGATCTGCAACGTGTCAAAGCCGTGATTGGGGCCGTCGGTCATGAAAGAAACTCCCTGCGTGTTGATCGGCGACCAGACCTAAGCGATCGTCTGCGCCATGACAACGGGGCGCGCGCGGTTCGGGCGTCGCGGTGACTAGCGGATCCAAAAGCCGGCGGAGCGGATCCGGTTGCGCAGGGCCTGTTCGCTGCGTGGCAGGTTCTCGCGGTCGAACATCGCCCGCAGTTTGGCACCGCGCCCCTGATAGACCAGCCGTTTCATCGGCTCGTGGTTCTTCAACACCTTTTTGATCCAGTTCGGCGCCGATACCGTCTCCATCACCTGCACGACGTCGTCAGCCTCGCGCGCATACAGCAGAGGGATGCGGCGATAGTGACAGCTGACCTCGCCGTCCAGATATCCCTCGGGCAGTGCGTCTTGGCCCCCGCCCATGGCATGTACGACCAGCGGCAGAACCACCTGGTCCAGCCAGGGAAACAGGCTTTGGCACACCAGTTCCGGCGGCGGGTCGTCGCGCACCGAGCGGGCATAGTCCAGGTACCGCCGGCCAAAGACATGCGGGCAGGCACCATAGAAAAAGCCGGCGTTGAAATAAAGATAGCGGCGCCAGTGGTTGATCGGCTGGGCCGGGTCCTGGCTGCTGTCGAAATCCAGATCGAACCGGTCATAGAGCGATTTCCAGATTTCGTGCTGACCGGGGCCGTACAAGGTCGGCTCGGGCCAGGTGCCTTCGCGGCGCAGCGACGCCGAGGGACGGTCAAAATCGAACGGCACGGACATCAGGTCGCCGGTGATCAGCGTGTCGGTGTCGAAAAACACAAAGGGCTCGTCTGGCGGCAGCGCCAGCAGCGCCTCGATCTTGTTGCCGAAAGGATAGCTTTGGCCAAAGACTTGATTGTCAAAGGGCAGAATTTCGGCCTGCAGCCGGTCCAGCACCCGCAATACCGCGCGATTGCGCAGCGTGGGGTTGCGGTCCCAGGCCGGACCGTTGCGCGGGGTCGCCACGAAAAGCCGGCCGGGAAACGCCGGATTGGTCCGGCGCAGCGAGGCGGCAAACAGCATCGCCTCGTATTGCAGACGCCCGGCCTGGCCGACGACCATCACATTGAACCGTTGGGGCGGAGCCTGTCTGTTTACCATTGGTTTTCCAGCCGCTGAAATTTTGCTGCGGCATCTGCCGTTGTTGTTACTATAGTCACGACAGGATTAACAAAAGCCCGCATTTGACCTGTCATTGCGTTCCGGGGAGGCTGGGGCAGGCTCGGGCGGCCGGCGAGCTGTAAAACGGGGGCCAGAAGCGGGCACCATATAGCGGCAACACAAAGAAAGGCGCTCCATGTTCGAAGTACTGATGCTGATGATTTCGGTGGTTGTCCAGTCGGCGGGCGAGATCGCCGGCTCGGCCGGCGCAGCGTCGCAACTGGCGCAGCCGGCGGTACAGCAGACCCCGGCGGACGAAAGCAACCAGATGGGCCTGGCCGAAGATGTCGCCGTGACGGCGCCAGATGCGACGCCCGATGGGTCGGAGCAACAGGCCGAACAGGCCCCCGAACCGGTGGCCCCGCCCGCGTTTCTGACACCGGCCGAACCGCAGTTGGTGGCCGAACCGCAGGTGCCGACCGGCAAGTTCACCACCGCGCTCGAGGTCAAGCCGATCCTGAATGCGACGCGCGGCAACTGGATCACCGTCCGCGAATTCAATGGCCGCGACCTGCTCTATGTCACGCATCTGTGGTCCTGGCGGTGCGGATTGCTGGAACTGCGCGTCGGTCTGAACGGCAATCCGCCCGAACCCTGGCCGCTGCCCGAATGCCATCTGGACGCGGCAACGCCCGCCGCGATTCTGGAGACGGACGGTCTGCCCTATCGCGACTTTCAGCAGGGCTCGATTGCGATGATCGAAGTCCAGATCACCTATGACGATTTGACCACGGACCGCGCCAAGTACAACCGGCAGGGCATTCAGATACCCTGAGACCGTTCCGGGGCTGCCCCGGGTGGCGCGACCACAACAGGAGGCTGCCGCATGAAATTGAACGCCGAATTTTCGCACCGGGCGGCCGTGCATTTCGATCAGACGCCCTGGGTGCCGTCGCCTGCGCGCGGGGTGCAGCGCAAGATGCTGGACCGGATCGGTGACGAGGTGGCGCGCGCCACAACCATCGTGCGGTTCGAACCGGGCAGCGCCTTTGCGCCCCATACCCATGACGGAGGCGAGGAATTCCTGGTTCTGGACGGGGTGTTTCAGGATGAAACCGGAGATTTCCCGGTTGGCAGCTACGTGCGCAACCCGCCGACATCGCGGCACAGCCCGGCCGCGGCTGCGGGCGCGACGATCCTGGTCAAGCTGCATCAGATGCACCCCGAGGACCGGACCCGTCTGCATGTGAACGCGTTGGCAGCCACCAGCGAATGTCTGCCGCTTTATCGCGACGATCACGAGGATGTGCGCATCGAAATCTGGGCACCGGATGCCCGGATCGACCGGGATATGTCCGATGGGGGCGAGGTCTTTGTGATCTCGGGCGGCTTTGTCGAATCCGGCGAGAAATTCGTCCGCTGGGACTGGCTGCGCCTGCCGCCCGGATCGCGGTTGCGCGCCGATGCCGGGTCCGATGGGGCACGGGTCTGGCTCAAGACCGGACATTTGGCCGGGATGGTCTGATCTCTGTACTGGCGCCATGCGTTTGGACAGCTAAGCCCGCTTGGAAGTGAAAAATTTGACCAATCGGTAAAAAATTATTGCCAAATGTGCCAGATGTGGCACTCTGAGAGGCAGCAAATAGCAACGCAGATCATCAGGGAGACAGTCATGGCGACAGGCCAGATGGCACCGGGCATCGTGGCGGGGCGCTTGACCAGCGATGCGCTAGCCGAGAATTTTCGTGACCTGCACCCGGCCTTTGCGCCGCATGAAGCGGCGGTGGCGGCGGACAGGTGCTATTTCTGTCACGACGCGCCCTGCGTGACCGCCTGTCCGACCGATATCGACATCCCGTTGTTCATCCGGCAGATCCAGACCGGTCATCCGCGAGCCGCAGCGCGGACGATTTTCGACCAGAATATTCTGGGCGGCATGTGCGCCCGGGTCTGCCCGACCGAGACCCTGTGCGAACAGGCCTGTGTCCGCGAGATCGCCGAGGGCAGACCGGTCGAGATCGGCCGATTGCAGCGCCATGCGACCGACGCGGCGATGGCGGAGGCGGCACATCCCTATACCCGGGCCAGGCCCACGGGCAAGACGGTGGCGGTGGTCGGGGCCGGGCCGGCCGGACTGGCCTGTGCGCACCGGCTGGCGATGCTGGGCCATGATGTCGTGATCCACGAAGCCCGGTCCAAATCCGGCGGTCTGAACGAGTTCGGCATCGCCGCCTACAAATCGACACAGGGCTTCGCCCAGGCCGAGGTGGACTGGCTGCTGCAGATTGGCGGCATAACCGTGCGGACCGACATGGCGCTGGGCCCGGCGCTTTCTTTGCAGCAGTTGTGCGACGGGTTCGACGCGGTGTTCCTGGCGATCGGCCTTTCGGGGGTGAATGCCCTGCGCGGCCCGGGGGCGGACATGGCAGGCGTGCGCGATGCGGTCGGCTTCATCGCCGATCTGCGTCAGGCCGACGACCTGTCCACCTTGCCGGTCGGGCGCAACGTTGTGGTCATCGGTGGTGGCATGACCGCGATCGACGCGGCGATACAATCCCGGCTGCTGGGGGCCGAAACGGTCACGATCGCCTACCGTCGGGGTCGCGAGGCGATGGCGGCCAGCCGGTTCGAACAGGATCTGGCCACGTCAAAGGGCGTGCGGATCCTGACCAATGTCCAACCGGTCAAGATTCTGGGCAATGGCGCGGTCCGCGAAATCGAACTGGAATACACCGACAGTTCCGGCGTCGCGCTGAGAGGTACCGGCGAGACCTTTCGCCTGGCCGCGGATCAGGTGTTGCGGGCTATCGGTCAGACGCTGGATGACTCGCCGCAGAACCTGACGCTGGAGCAGGGTAAGATCGCTGTCACCGGACCGGGTCGGACCAGCCTGGACGGGGTCTGGGCAGGCGGCGACTGCGCCAGTGGCGGCGAAGATCTGACGGTGACCGCGGTGGCCGAGGGACGCAACGCGGCCATGGACATTCACGCCCGGCTGACCGCGGGTTGAACCCGGCCCCGGACCTGATCCGGGGCCTCGTGGCTGGTTGCGTCGACGGCCAGGCAGCAGGTCCCGGATCAGGTCCGGGACGGGACAGAGACAAGGAACGAAACGATGGCGGATCTGACGAGCGACTTTCTGGGGATCAGCAGCCCCAACCCGTTCTGGCTGGCCTCGGCGCCGCCGACCGACAAGGAGTACAACGTGCGCCGCGCCTTCGAGGCTGGCTGGGGCGGTGTCGTGTGGAAGACGCTGGGCGCTGAGGGGCCGCCTGTGGTCAATGTGAACGGGCCGCGTTATGGCGCGATCCATGGCGCGGACCGGCGGTTGCTGGGCTTGAACAATATCGAACTGATCACCGACCGTCCGCTTGAGGTGAATCTCGAGGAAATGGCACGGGTCAAGGCGGATTATCCGGACCGGGTCCTGATCGCCTCGATCATGGTGCCCTGTGAAGAGGCAGCCTGGAAGGCCATTCTGCCGCGTGTGGCGGAAACCGGTGCCGACGGGATCGAACTGAACTTCGGTTGCCCGCACGGGATGAGCGAGCGCGGCATGGGCAGCGCCGTAGGGCAGGTTCCGGACTATATCGAAATGGTCACCCGCTGGTGCAAACAGTATTATGACCGTCCGGTGATCGTGAAGCTGACCCCGAACATCACCGACATCCGCCATCCGGCGCGGGCGGCGCACGCGGGCGGCGCCGACGCCGTGTCGCTGATCAACACGATCAGTTCGATCACCTCGGTAAATCTGGACACGTTCAGCCCGGAACCGTCCATCGACGGCAAGGGCAGCCATGGCGGCTATTGCGGACCCGCGGTCAAGCCGATTGCGATGAACATGGTGGCCGAGATCGCCCGCGACCCGGCGACCCGCGGCCTGCCGATCAGCGGCATCGGCGGGGTGACCACCTGGCGCGATGCCGCCGAATTCATGGCGTTGGGTTGCGGCAATGTCCAGGTCTGTACCGCGGCCATGACCTATGGATTCAAGGTCGTGCAGGAGATGATCACCGGCCTGTCGCAGTGGATGGACGAAAAAGGTTATGGCTCCACCGCGGATTTCATCGGCAGGGCGGTGCCCAACGTCACCGACTGGCAATATCTGAACCTGAACTATGTCGCCAAGGCCCGGATCGATCAGGACGCCTGCATCAAATGTGGCCGCTGCTATGCCGCCTGCGAGGACACCAGCCATCAGGCCATCGCCATGAAGGCGGACCGGGTGTTCGAGGTGATCGACGCGGAATGCGTCGCCTGCAACCTGTGCGTCGATGTCTGCCCGGTGGAAAACTGCATCTCGATGGTTCGGGTGCCGCCCGGCCAGGTCGATCCCCGAACCGGTCGCGAGGTTCAGGCAGAATATGCCAACTGGACCACGCATCCGAACAACCCCGCCGCGCAGGCGGCCGAATGATGTTTATTGAACCGTCTCTCGGGGCTGGGTCCCCGGTTTTTGCGCCGCCTCAGGGCGACGGCGTCAGCAGGCGCCGGTACAGCGTCTCGAGAAATTCGGCGGCACCGTCAAACGGGTCTTCGTCACCCAGCACGGCACGGACCTGAACATCGAAATCAGCGTAGTGCTGCGTCAGGGACCAGATCGAAAAGATCAGGTGGTGCGGATGCACCGGAGCGATCCGGCCAGCCCGTGCCCAGCCCGCAATGACCCCGGCCTTGTCATCGACCAGCGTCTTGAGGTCGCCGGTCAGGGCGGCGTGTATGCGGGGTGCGCCCTGCACGATCTCGTTGGCGAACAGCCGGCTTTCGCGCGGAAAATCTCGGCTCATTTCCAGTTTCCGGTTCACGTAGCCCAGCAATTCGGCAAGCGGTTCGCCCGCGGGATCAAGCGCGCGCAGCGGATCCAGCCAGGTGTCCAGCAACTGCGCAAGCAGGGCATTGTGCATCGCTTCCTTGGACGGAAAATAATACAGCAGGTTGGGTTTGCTCAGTCCCGCGGCTTCGGCGATCTGATCCACGGTTGCACCGCGAAATCCATTGGCGGAAAATACCTCCAGCGCCGCTTCCATGATGGTCGCCTGATTGCGGGCCTGAATCTTGGTGGCGGGGCGGGAAGGGGGCATGGGCACGACGTGTCCTCGTTGGCCTGAAGTCCGGTGTTTTGGCGTTGCTTCGGGCACCGGATGCCGCGTCAGCTTCTTGACTGATCACCCTGCCGTGATAGCGTTACTTTGACCAGTTGGTCAAATCATTCAAGCATAAGCGGAAGAATCCGCAGTTGGGGGGACACATGGCGGCACCGGCGCAGAACCTGAAGGTCAACGGCGAGCGGCTGTGGGACAGCCTGATGGACATGGCCCGGATCGGTCCGGGCGTCGCGGGCGGCAACAACCGCCAGACGCTGACGGACGAGGATGGCGAAGGGCGCGCGCTGTTTCAGAAATGGTGCCAGGCCGCGGGCTGCAGCATGGGGCTGGATCAGATGGGCAACATGTTCGCCCGGCGCGAAGGCACCGAGCCCGAGGCGCTGCCGGTCTATGTCGGCAGCCATCTCGACACCCAGCCGACCGGCGGGAAATATGACGGTGTGCTGGGGGTGCTGGCCGGGCTCGAGATTATCCGCACGCTGAACGACACCGGAATCCGCACCAGACGCCCGATCGTGGTGACCAACTGGACCAACGAAGAGGGCACGCGCTTTGCCCCGGCAATGCTGGCCTCGGGCGTGTTCGCCGGTGTGCACAGTCAGGACTGGGCCTATGATCGCAAGGATGCCGAGGGGCTGACATTCGGCGATGAGCTGGCGCGCATCGGCTGGCGCGGCGCGGAAGAGACCGGCGCCCGCAAGATGCACGCCTTTTTCGAACTGCATATCGAGCAGGGACCGATCTTGGAGGCCGAGGACAAGCATATCGGCGTCGTCACCCACGGCCAGGGGCTCAGCTGGACCCAGGTGACGGTGACGGGCAAGGACAGCCACACCGGCTCGACCCCGATGCCGATGCGCCGCAATGCCGGTCTGGGCATGGCGCGCATCCTGGAAAAAGTCGACGAGATTGCCCTAAGCCACGCACCGGATGCCGTCGGCGCGGCCGGTCATATCGACGTCTATCCGAACTCGCGCAACGTGATCCCGGGCAAGGTCGTCTTCACGGTGGATTTCCGCAGCCCCGAGCTGAGCGTGATCGAGGATATGGAAGCGCGCCTGCGCAGCGAGGCACAGAAGATCGCCGACGCCATGGGGCTGGGCGTCGCGTTCGAAAAGGTCGGTGGGTTCGATCCCGTCGCCTTTGACGGGGACTGCGTGGCGGCGGTGCGCAACGCGGCCGACCGGTTGGGCTATTCGCATCGCGATCTGATCTCGGGGGCGGGGCATGATGCCTGCTGGATCAACCGCGTCGCGCCAACTGCCATGGTCATGTGCCCTTGCGTCGATGGCCTGAGCCACAACGAGGCCGAAGAAATCTCGCCCGAATGGGCCGCCGCCGGGGCGAATGTGCTGTTTCATGCGGTTGTCGAGACGGCGGAGATTGTGGAGTGATCTCTGCGCGTATCCATCCCGTCCCGGGCTTGACCCGGGACCTTGTGCCCGAAGGTCCCGGGTCAAGCCCGGGACGCGGTTTACCGCCCGTTAACCAATGCCGGCAAATGTCGGAAGATGCCGCATTTCGTTTACATTATGGCATCGCGTCCGGGCGGAGCCCTTTTTACCGGACGCACCCACGCATTGCGCCAGAGCGTCGAAGCGCATCGCGCCGGCCTGTCGTCGCACACGGCCCGGTACAATATCCGCCGGCTGGTCTGGTTCGAACCGCACGAAACCCTGCAGGCGGCACAACTGCGCGAGCGTCGGATCAAGCGTTGGAAGCGCAACTAGAAAATCGCGCTGATCACCCAATCCAACCCGGATTGGGCCGACATAACCGCCCGCATACCCAACTGAGCCGGCGCAGGGTCCCGGCGCCAGGCCGGGACGGGGGCAGCCAGGGAGAAGACCGATGACAGTCATCAGGAACGGAACCATCGTCACCGCCGATCTGACCTACAAGGCGGATCTGCGCATCGAAAACGGCGTCATCGCGGAAATCGGCCCGAATCTGACCGGCGATCAGGAACTGGACGCCACCGGATGTTACGTGATGCCGGGGGGGATCGACCCGCATACGCATCTGGAAATGCCCTTTATGGGCACCTATTCCAGCGACGATTTCGAAAGCGGCACCCGCGCGGCTCTGGCCGGGGGAACCACCATGGTGGTGGATTTCGCCCTGCCCAACCCGCAAGAGGGGCTGCTGGACGCGCTGAAGCGCTGGGACAATAAATCGACCCGCGCCAATTGCGACTATTCCTTTCACATGGCGGTGACCTGGTGGGGCGAGCAGGTGTTCAACGAGATGGAAACCGTGGTGCGCGAGCGCGGCATCAACACCTTCAAGCATTTCATGGCCTACAAGGGCGCGCTGATGGTGAATGACGACGAGATGTATGCCTCGTTCCAGCGCCTGGCCGAGCTGGGCGGCATCGCGCTGGTGCATGCCGAGAACGGCGACGTGGTGGCGGAACTGTCGGCCAAGCTGCTGGCCCAGGGCAATACCGGCCCCGAAGCGCATGCCTATTCCCGACCGCCGCAGGTCGAGGGCGAGGCCACCAACCGCGCCATCATGATCGCCGACATGGCCGGCGTGCCGCTCTATGTCGTGCATACCAGTTGCGAGGACAGTCACGAAGCGATCCGCCGGGCGCGGATGCAGGGCAAGCGGGTCTGGGGCGAACCGCTGATCCAGCATCTGACCTTGGATGAAAGCGAGTATTTCAACCCCGACTGGGATCACGCCGCCCGCCGGGTGATGAGCCCGCCCTTCCGCAACAAGCAGCATCAGGACAGCCTGTGGGCCGGGCTGCAATCCGGCAGCCTGTCGGTGGTGGCCACCGATCACTGCGCCTTTACCACCGAACAGAAACGCTTTGGCGTGGGCGATTTCACCAAGATCCCCAATGGCACCGGCGGGCTCGAGGACCGGATGCCGATGCTGTGGACCCATGGCGTGGCCACCGGGCGGCTGACCCCGAACGAATTCGTCGCCGTGACATCAACAAACATCGCCAAGATACTGAATTGCTATCCGAAAAAAGGCGCCGTTCTGGTCGGGGCGGATGCCGATCTGGTGGTGTGGGACCCGGAAAAGGAAAAGACCATCACCGCTGCCAGCCAGCAATCCTCGATCGACTACAACGTGTTTGAGGGCAAGCACGTCAAGGGTCTGCCGCGCTTTACCCTGACGCGTGGCCATGTGGCGGTGCACGACGGCGAGATCCGAACCCAGGAGGGCCATGGCAAATTCATCAAGCGTGAGCCCAATGGTACGGTCAACAGGGCGCTGAGCAGTTGGAAAGAATTGACCGCACCGCGTCCGGTCGAACGGTCGGGTATTCCGGCAACCGGTGTATAGCGCATGACGAGAGCGGCACCGGTCGTGGGGGGCGGCAGCGGCATGGGTGCGGGCGCGGCCCGGCAGTTGCATGCGGACGGTTATCAGATCGGGATCCTGTCGTCGCCAGGTAAGGGCGAGGCGCTTGCCAAGGAATTGGGCGGCATCGGTGTGACCGGATCGCATCGGTCGAACAATGAAATGCAAGGCATTGTTTTAAAGTCCATTCTGGCTGTGATCTGCATCGGTATGTTGGTCAATTCCGCGGGCCATGGGCCGCGCGATGAGATAAATGCCGTGCGCGCAGCCGCGCTGGTGACGCCTGCGATGGCGGCGCAAAAACAGGGGACGATCATCAACTTCTCGACTTTCGCCGCCTTTGAACCAGACCCGGTGTGTCCCATTTCAGCTGTGTTCCGCGCGGGCCTTGCGGCCCATACCAAGTTGTTTGCCGACAAGCATTCGGCCGACAATGTACGCATGAACAATATTCTGCCGGGGTTTATCGACAGTCTTGCAGAGAAAGATGAGGTCCGCGACCGGATCCCGATGCCGCGCTATGGCCGGGTGGATGAGATCGCTGCGACGATCAGCTTTCCGGCATCTGCGGGCGGCGGCTACATCACCGGGCAGAACATCCGTGTCGATGGAGGTATCACAAGATCGGTATGACCAGCCAACCTGTTGTCGAGGCACATGATCTCGATCTGACCTTTCAGACCAATGATGGGCCGGTACAGGCGCTCAAGGACGTGAGCCTGACCATCGGCAAGGGCGATTTTGTCAGTTTCATCGGACCGTCCGGCTGCGGCAAGACCACCTTTCTGCGCGTACTCGCGGCGTTGGAACAGCCGACCGGCGGCACCGTTACGGTCAACGGCATGTCCCCGGACGAGGCGCGGCGGCAGCGCGCCTATGGCTATGTGTTCCAGGCCGCGGGCCTGTATCCTTGGCGCACCATCGCCGGCAATATCAGGCTGCCGCTGGAAATCATGGGGTTTTCCCGCGCGGAACAGGAAAAGCGCGTCCGCGATGTGCTGCAACTTGTTGATCTGGAAGGGTTCGGCAGCAAGTTTCCCTGGCAGTTGTCGGGTGGCATGCAGCAGCGGGCCAGCATCGCGCGGGCCTTGGGATTCGATGCCGGGATCCTGTTGATGGACGAGCCGTTCGGCGCGCTGGACGAGATCGTGCGCGACCATCTGAACGAACAGCTGCTGGCGCTCTGGGCGCGCACCGGCAAGACCATAGGCTTTGTTACCCATTCGATCCCCGAAGCGGTCTATCTGAGCACCCGGATCGTGGTGATGAGTCCGCGCCCGGGGCGGATCACGGACGTGATCGACAGCCCTTTGCCGCGCGAACGGCCGCTGGAGATCCGCGACACGCCGGCCTTTATCGAGATCGCGCACCGGGTGCGCGAGGGGCTGAGGGCGGGCCATGGCGATGATTGAGCGATCTGCGGGGCATTGCACCGGCCAGAGGCGGCCGCGATGAGAGCGGCCGTGCCGGTTTTGACCGTTGTCACTGTGATCGTCGCTCTGTGGTACGCGGCCTGTGTGCCGATGAACATCAAGAGCGTTCTGAACGCGGCCGAACGCGCCGGAACGCCGGTCGCGCCCGAGGGAGCCAAGGCGCGGCGTGACATGTTCTCGATCGGGCTGGTTGCGCGGAACGGGTTCGCCATACCGGCGACCTGGGCACAGGAGCGCCCGCGTCTGCCGGCGCCGCACCAGGTGGCGATCGAGCTGTGGCAGACCACGGTGCTGAAAAAGATCGGCAGCAAGCGCAGTCTGGTCTATCACGGCTGGGTCACGCTCAGTGCCACGTTGCTGGGGTTCGCCATCGGCACCGGGCTGGGTATCCTGCTGGCCGTCGGTATCGTGCATTCCCGCGTCATGGACATGAGTGTGATGCCCTGGGCCATCGTCAGCCAGACCATCCCGATCATCGCGCTGGCGCCGATGATCATTGTGGTACTCTATTCGGTGGGGGTGCAGGGGATCATCCCCAAGGCCGTCATCAGCGCGTATCTCAGTTTTTTTCCGGTGGTCGTGGGCATGGTCAAGGGGTTGCGCAGCCCGGATGCGATGCAGTTGGATCTGTTGCGCACCTATCATGCGAGCAAGACGCAGGGGTTCTGGAAACTGCGACTGCCCGCCTCGATGCCCTATCTGTTTGCCTCGCTCAAGATCGGCATCGCCGCGTCGCTGGTGGGCGCCATCGTCGGCGAGTTGCCGACCGGTGCGGTGGCCGGACTGGGCGCGCGGCTGCTGGCCGGCAGCTATTATGGCCAGACCGTGCAGATCTGGTCGGCCCTGTTTGCCGCGGCCATTCTGGCGGCTGCGCTGGTGGGATTGCTGGGGCTGGTCGAGCGGCTGGTGCTGAAACGGATGGGGATGGCGTGACGGATCGGGTTACAGAATGGGGGCCAGCCCCCGTCGCGCAGGCGCGACTCCCCCGGGATATTTTCAGCAAGAGGAAGGGGGGCATGTCATGGTCATGGTGATGGGCGCGGTTCTCCTGTGGGGGCTGGGGTGGTGGATCAATGCGCGTCTGGCCGGCGGGCGGCACGCCGATGGCCGGGCCGCGCGACTGGCGGTGCCGGTGATCTTTGGACTGACCGTGTTGGCGGGCTGGGAACTTGTGGTGCGCGGGCTGGACGTGCCAATGGTGATCCTGCCGACGCCCAGCCTGATCGCGGCGCGGTTCGCGGACAGCTTGCCGGTGTTGTGGCAGGATTTCGTTCAGACCATTCTGAAAGGTGCGTTGTCAGGTTATGTGATCGGCTGTCTGTCCGCGGTTCTGGTGGCGGTTCTGGTGGATCGCAGCGACTTTCTGCGCCGCGGCCTGTTGCCGGTCGGCAGTTTTGTCGCCGCGTTGCCCATTGTCGGCACCGCGCCGATCCTGGTGATGTGGTTCGGCTTTGACTGGCACAGCAAGGCGGCCGTCGTGGTGGTGATGGTGTTCTTTCCGATGCTGATCAACACCGTCGCCGGGCTGGGCGAGGCCGGCGCCATGCAGCGCGACCTGATGCACACCTATGCGGCCAGTTATTGGCAGAGCTTTTTCAAGCTGCGCCTGCCGGCAGCGATGCCGTTCATTTTCAACGGTCTGAAAGTCTGTTCGACGCTGGCCCTGATCGGCGCGATCGTTGCCGAGTTTTTCGGATCACCCATCGTCGGGATGGGGTTTCGGATCTCGACCAGCGTCGGGCAGCTTGCGCTGGACATGGTATGGTCGGAGATCGTTGTCGCTGCCTTGGCGGGCACGCTGTTTTACGGCGCGATTGCCCTGGCAGAGCGAGCGGTAACATTCTGGCATCCGTCACAACGATAAAACCGGAGAATGGACGGGTGCGAATAACCAAGTTCAACAAGGAGTATCAACCATGAAAAAGACGATCGTAGGGGGCTTGCTTGCGCTGTCGCTGGGCAGTGTGCCGGCGCTGGCTGCGGATCAGGTTACGCTGCAGTTAAAATGGGTCACGCAGGCGCAGTTTGCCGGGTATTTCGTGGCTGAAGCCCGGGGGTTTTATGACGAAGAAGGGCTGGATGTAACGATCAAGTCCGGCGGCCCGGATATCGCGCCGGAACAGGTGATCGCGGGGGGCGGGGCGGATGTCATCACCACCTGGATGGCAGCAGGGCTGGCCGTGCGCGAACGCGGTGTGGCGCTGGTGAACATTGCCCAGCCGTTCAAGACCGGCGGGTTGCAGGTCAACTGCCTGAAATCCACCGGCGTACAGAGCCCCGACGATTTTCCCGGCCGAACCATGGGGGTCTGGTTCTATGGCAACGAATACCCGTTCTATGCCTGGATGGCGTCACTGGGGATCGGGACGGATGGGGCGGGCGACAACAGCGTGACCGTTCTGAAACAGGCGTTTTCGGCCGATCCGCTGATCCAAGGGCAGGCCGACTGCATCTCGACCATGACCTATAACGAGTATCGCCAGATTTTGCAGTCCGGAATTACCCCTGATGAGCTCGTAACCTTCAATTACCTCGACATGGGATTTGGGATGCTCGAGGATGGTCTATATGTGCTGGAGGAGCAACTGGAAGACCCGGCTTTTGTCGACAAGATGGTCCGTTTTGTACGGGCCAGCATGAAAGGGTGGAAATATGCCGAGGAAAACCAGGAAGAAGCGGCGGAAATCGTTCTGGATTTCGATGCGACCGGCGCGCAGACATTGGACCACCAGGTTTACATGATGGGAGAGGTGGCCAAGCTGACCGCGGGCAGCAATGGAGAGCTGGACCCGGCGGATTACGAGCAAACGGTCAAGACATTGCTGTCGGCGGTGTCTCCGGACAATCCGGCGATCACCAAGGAACCCGAAGGCGCCTGGACGCATCTGATCACGGATCAGGCGCTCAAGTGATCTGACACTGGCCGCTGGCCTGGTGTGGCGCGGCTCCCGATTGGGGGCCGCCATTTTTTCGCCGGCCCCGGTTTCGCCACGGGCCGGTTTTTGCGGATGACGCTGGCAATATTCTGTGACATAGTCCTGCATAAGATACGGAATTTACTCAAAAACAGAAAATAATGCAGGATTTTGCGCAAGAATTCATGATCGCGTTCGGCCTGATCCTGTACGGCGATTCCGAGTTGTGGGCCATCGTGCTGCTGTCGCTGCGGGTGTCACTGCTGGCGGTTCTGATCGCGGCCCTGATCGGGCTGCCGCTGGGGGCGGCGCTGGCGGTCGGGCGGTTCCCGGGGCGCCGTTTGGCGATCGTTCTGGTGAACGCGCTGATGGGGCTGCCACCGGTGGTGGTGGGCCTGATGGTCTATCTGATGCTGTCGCGCGCCGGGCCTCTGGGCCTGCTGGAGTTGCTTTATACCCCGGCGGCGATGATCGTGGCGCAGGTGGTGCTGGTGACGCCGATCATCGCGGCGCTGACTCGCCAGGCGGTCGAGACGCTGCAGGCGGAATATTCCGAACAGCTGCGTTCGCTGGGGGTGTCGCGGCTGGCGTCGGTGCCGACCCTGCTGTGGGACGGGCGCCTTGCGCTGCTGACGGCGCTGCTGGCCGGGTTCGGCCGCGCCATCGCCGAGGTCGGTGCGGTGATCATCGTCGGCGGCAATATCAACCACGTCACCCGGCTGATGACCACGACCATTGCGCTGGAAACCTCCAAGGGCAACCTGGCGCTGGCCCTGGCGCTGGGGGTGATCCTGATCGGTGTGGCTATCGGCGTCACCGGACTGGTCAGCCTGCTGACCCTGCGGGACGAGCGCGAGGCCCTGCGCCATGCGTGACCTCACCGAATTCGCGGCACAAACGCAGCCACTGCTCGAGGTCGAGGGGCTGCGGATCGGGCGCAGCGGGGGATCCCTGCTGGATGTGCCGCATCTGTTGTTGGGCGGGCCGGGTCCGACCGTGATCCTGGGCCCCAACGGGGCCGGCAAAAGCCTGTTGTTGCGCTGTCTGCACGGGCTGATCGCACCGGATCGGGGGCAGGTGCTGCAGGATGGCCGCGCCCTGGGCACAGCGGAACGCTCGGGGCAGGCCATGGTGTTCCAGAAACCGGTGCTGCTGCGCCGGTCGGTCGCGGCCAACCTGGATTTTGTTCTGCGACGGCAGCGTCTGGACCGGCGCAGCCGCAGGGCGCGGATTGCGGCGTTGCTGGCCGAGGCCGGTCTACAGGGCAAGGCCCGCCAGCCTGCGCGCAGCCTGTCCGGCGGCGAGGCGCAGCGTCTGGCGATCCTGCGGGCGCTGGCCTGTGCGCCGCGGATCCTGTTTCTGGATGAGCCGACCAGCGCGCTGGATCCGGCGGCGACGCAGCAGATCGAGGCGATGATCCTGTGCGCCGCCCGCCGCGGTACCCGCATCGTGATGGTCACTCATGACGTCGGCCAGGCCTATCGGCTGGGTCGCGACATCGTGCTGATGCAGGGCGGTCGGGTGGTCGAACAGGGGCTGGTTCCGGATTTCTTTGACGCGCCCCAAAGCCGCGCCGGACGGCAGTTTCTGGCCGGGGCGCTGGTTATTCAACGCGACAGGGAACGGAACGACCTCGCATGATCGGCGCATGGATCCGCTGTTTTGCCGTGGTGCTTGGCCTGGGGTTGGCCGGTTCGGTGCGGGCGTCCGAGCCGTTCATCGTGCTGCAATCGACCACATCGACGCAGAATTCCGGCCTGCTGGATGCGATCCTGCCGGAATTCCGCGCCCGCACCGGGATCGAGGTGCGGGTGGTCGCGGTCGGGACCGGGCAGGCGATCCGCAATGCCATGAACGGCGATGGTGACGTGTTGCTGGTGCATGCGCGGTCCGCCGAAGAGGCGTTTGTCGCCCAGGGCTGGGGCGTGTCGCGCCGGGATGTCATGTATAACGATTTCGTGCTGATCGGTCCCCGGGCGGATCCGGCCAGCGTGGCGGGAGGCACCGACATTGTGGCGGCGCTGCAAGCCGTCGCCCGGACCCGGGCGACGTTTGCGTCACGTGGCGACGACAGCGGTACCCACAAGGCCGAATTGGGTTTGTGGGCCGAGGCCGGGTTGGACGTGGCCGCAGAGTCCGGCGGCTGGTATCGCGAAACCGGGTCCGGCATGGGGGCGACGCTGAATGTTGCCGCGGGCATGCAAGCCTATGTGCTGAGCGACCGCGCGACCTGGCTGGCCTTTGGCAACAAGACGGGCATGGAAGTGCTGGTGCAGGGCGATCCGCGCCTGTTCAACCAGTATGGCGTGATCCTGGTGAACCCAGAGAGGCATGCCGGCGTGCGCGCCGCCGAGGCACAGACATTCATCGACTGGCTGACCGGTGCGGACGGCCAGGCGGCAATCGCGGGTTTTCTGCTGCAGGGGGAACAGCTGTTCTTTCCGAATGCGCAATAAATTTGCCCTGTCAGGGCAAATTGCCTGACCGGTTTCTTTGTTCCGGGCCGGAAGGGCAAGGGGCGGCGGGAGGTGAGTGGCCCGCCGCCCTATTGGTTTGGCGCCACTCGCCTGTGCCGGTTGCGGTTGGGGGTGCGGCGGCGCAGCGTTTCGGCGATGCCCGGCTCAGCCGCTGGCGCCGTTGTGATGTACGGTGCCCAACCCGCTCAGGTCATAGCCGGGCAATTCGGCGGCACGCGCAGCACAGGCCGGCGAGTCCAGAAACGCCATCAGTTTTTGCAGCGGCGGTTCGAACCAGGCGCGGCGCCAGACCGCCAGATCGAACCGTTCCACGCCGAGCGGTACGAATTCCAGCCCGTAAAGCCCGGCCAGCGCCCCCAGACCGAACCCGGCTTCGGCCTTGCCGTCATGCAGCGCGATTGCCAGTTCCTCTTCCGTACGGGCGCGGGTCGGCAGGGCGAGAATATCGTCATGTGACAGGCCGGCAGCCCCCAGCTGGGCGTCGAATTCGCGCTGGCTGGCGGCGCTGGACTGGCGCAGCACCACCCGCCGCCCGGCCAAATCGGCAAAGCCGTTGATCCCGCTCAGCCCCGGCGCCAGCAGCAGGCCACGCTGGCGCTGGGTGATCTCGACCAGCACGATGGCCGCTTCGCCGACGGCGGCGCGCAGGGCCGCCCGGTTCCAACCGCCGTCCTCGCGGATATGCACCCCGGCAGCCTGTGCCGATCGGGCGGCCAGCCGGTCGATGCCGTCATACGAGCCGTCATAGAAACTGGCCAGTCCCGACCGGCTTTCGCGCAGCGCCCAGTCCAGCAGTGGATCATGGCTGCCGGCGATGATCGGCGGCAGCGGCGGCTCGGCCACTTCGGGTCCGGTGCGCGAGGCCGCCAGCCAGGCGGTGATTTCGGCACGGGGAAACAACAGCTTGCCGACGGCGCGTACGCAGGGCACGTCGCCGCTGGCAGCCAGGTCATAGACCTTTCGTTCGCCGATGCGCAGCAATTCGGCCAGTTCACGGGTGGTCAGATATCCGGCCATTGTCAGGGCCGCCGGACCGAAAGGGCCAGCCCGTGCGGTGCCGGCCGGAACGATGCGCCGGCATTCTCATCGCGCCGCCACTGGCGCGGGGAAAAGGATTGCCGTCCGGTTACCATCCGCAAAGCTCCTCGCTCGTCTGCGCGTCCGGCCCGGGCGATGGACGCGCCGGACCGTATAAAGAACCCATGCGCCCGGCCGAATGTGCCAAACGCGTTTTCGCAATCATTGCCCCGATGCACTGGCGACCGCTCAGAGCGGCGGCGGGGCGGTCTCAGCCCCGCTGACCGGCAAAGCGGCTTTCCCAGTCTTCGCGCTGTTCGTCGCTGATCTTGGCGAACAGTACCTCGGGCACGGTGAATTCATGTCCCGCGGGCAGGGCGGTCAGGGCCGCGGCGACATCGTCGGGCCAGCTTGTGTCCAGCGTGTTCATGGCGCTCAGCATCCGGGCCGCCGCCTCGGGGACAAAGGGCGCGCCCAGCACCGCATAAAGACGGATCAGGTTCAGCCCCAGCCGCACCTGCGCGGCGGCGCGCTCGGGCTCGGTCTTGAATGTTGCCCAGGGGGCGGCGCTTTGCAGATACTCGTTGCCGGCAACCCAGATCGCGCGCAGTTCCTGCGCCGATTTGCGGACTTCCATGGCCTGCATATGGCCCTCATAGGCGCGGATACGTCCCGTCAGAGTTTCGATCAGCGCGGTCTCGTCAGGGCCAAACTCGCCGCCCGCAGGCACGGTCTCGCCGAACTTGCTGCGGCAGAACTTGGTGATCCGGCTGACGAAATTGCCCAGCACATCGGCCAGATCCTTGTTCACCGACTGCTGGAAATTCTCCCAGGTGAATTCGCTGTCGCTGCTTTCGGGCGCATGGCTCAACAGCCACCAGCGCCAGTAATCCGCCGGCAGGATGTCCAGCGCCTGATCCATGAACACGCCGCGCCCCTGGCTGGTGCTGAACTGGCCGCCGTCATAGTTGAGATAGTTAAAGGATTTCAGGTGATCGACCATCTTCCACGGTTCGCGCGAGCCCAGGATCGTGGCCGGAAAGGACAGGGTGTGGAACGGCACGTTGTCCTTGCCCATGAACTGGACATAGCGCACGTCATCCGCGCCCTTGTCGGTGCGCCACCAGCGTTCCCAGTCATTGCCGGTGGCCTCGGCCCATTCGGCGGCGCAGGCGATATATTCGATCGGCGCATCGAACCAGACATAGAACACCTTGCCCTGCATGCCCGGCCAGTCCTGATCGCCCTTTTTCACCGGAATGCCCCAGTCCAGATCGCGGGTAATGCCGCGGTCCTGCAGCCCGTCGCCGTCATGCAGCCATTTCTTGGCGATCGAGGTGGTCAGCACCGGCCAGTCGGATTTGGAGTCGATCCATTGGTCCAGATCGTCGCGCAGGGCGGACTGGCACAGATACAGATGCTTGGTCTCGCGCACCTCCAGGTCGGTGCTGCCCGACACGGCGCTGCGCGGCTCGATCAGGTCGGTCGGTTCCAGCTGTTTGGTGCAGTTCTCGCATTGATCGCCGCGGGCGCGCTCGTAGCCGCAATTCGGGCAGGTGCCCTCGATATAACGATCCGGCAGGAACCGGCCGTCTGCGTTGGAATAGACCTGTTTTTCGGTGACCTCTCGGATCAGCCCGTTTTCCGCCAGCTTGCCGGCAAAATGCTGGGTCAGCCTGTGGTTCTGCGGACTGGAAGAGCGGCCGAAATGATCGAAGCTCAGCCCGAACCGGCGGGCGATTTCGGCCTGCACCTCGTGCAGTTCGGCGCAGTATTCCGCCACCGGCTGACCGGTCTTTGCTGCCGCCAGTTCGGCCGGGGTGCCATGTTCGTCGGTGGCACAGAGAAATAGTACCTCGTGGCCGCGCGCGCGCATGTACCGGGCAAAGAGATCGGCGGGCAGCTGGCTGCCTACCAGATTGCCCAGATGTTTGATCCCGTTGATATAGGGAAGCGCCGAGGTGATGAGAATGCGTGCCATGTGGGTCTTGCCTTTGGTCGGTGTCCGCCTCGTTTAGATCATCGCGCGCGTCAGCGCCAGACAGAGTGCGCCGATCCCGCCTGCCTGCCGCGCCGCGGATGCCGGGCGGCCTTGGAAGGACCCGCAAATGACCGTTTTCGCGTCCGATTTCCGTCACGATCCGGCACCAGTGTCGCGGATGTCCGAGCAAGACCGATTGGGAGCCAGCATGTCCTTGGAAAGCAACCCGGCGATACGCCCCGAACCGGACCGGCCCGGGGCTGGTTTTGCCACCGGCAGCGGTGCCGCCGCCGCCGCCGAAACCGTCCGCCAGCAGGGCGCGCTTGGCCCGCTCAAGGCTGCCATCGCCGCGCAACAGCAGAAGAACCCGCAATTGCGCGCGCGCATCACGGGCCACGATCTAACGGAGCACCTTCTGACGACGTTGCCCGCCGGGCAGGCCGAAAGGGTCGATACTGTGCTGGCTGTGCTGGGGTCGCTGGCCGGGTTTTCAACCGTCTATGCGCTGGTCTTGCGGATCGAGGAGGGGGCGCCGGGGCTGCAGCCTCCCGAGATGCTGGAAATGACGCTGCCGGATGGCTCAAAGCGCTTTTTCGGCGGTTTTCTCACCGGGCGTCTGGCAGAGCAGCCGATTTCACTGTTCAATCTGACCGCCGGCATGGCGCAGCGCATGGGGGCGACCGAGTTTCCCGACCTGCACGAGCTGTTTGCGCGGGTGGCCAAATCGGTGCCATCCGCGGCCTTCGGGCAGCCGCGGCTGCCGGCCGGGGTGTGCATCGGTGACGGGCCGCAAGATTTCGTGCAGCGCCTTTTTGCCGGCTGCCTGCCGGTTCTGCGGCGCTATGATCTGCATCCGGACGACTATTTCGCCGCCTTTGGCCTGGCCATCCAGCAGGTGATCGGTCGCGCCGGTTCCCGGATCGATCCGGCGCTGGCGGTGTCCATCGTGATGGAATGCGCGGTGCCGATGTCCAAGCTCGATCCGCGCGACGTACTGGACGACCTTTAGGGCGCGGGCCGGGAGTCATCCGACCGGCGTCCGGTATCGCGTTGCCGGCGCGTCAGCCGTCCGATCAGGAACGAGGTTCTGGGGGAATAGACGTAGCGGGTGCGCCGGTCCGGGGCCGGACGGGCGCGCATGCGGGTCAGGCCAAAGACGACCAGCACCAGATGGCCGGCGGCGATCATGGTGAACATTGCGTGCGGACCGTAGCGTTCGATCAGGGTCGAGGCGACCGACGGCGCGGCAATGGCGCCGACCGCAAAAAAGAACATCAGCGCCGCCGAGAGTTCAACCCGTTCGCTGCTGTCGGCGAAATCATGGGCATGGGCCGCGGCCACCGAATAGATCGGAAAGGTGGTCGCGCCAAAGATCAGCGCACTGATCATCACGCCGCCTTGCCCCAGGCCCGGTGCCCCCAGGGTCAGCATCGAAGACAGGATCGCCGCCACCGACAGCCAGATCAGCACCCAGCGCCGGTCGAACCGGTCCGCCAGTCCGCCCACCGGGTATTGCGCCAGCGCCCCGCCCAGAACGAAGACGGCAAGAAACCAGCCGATCTGCCCGGCCGACAGGCCGACCTCCTGGCCATAGACCGGCCCGACCATCCGGAAACTGGCCGAGGACAGCGCCGCGACCACCACACCGGCTGCCGCCAGCGGTGATTTCTCGATTGCCAGCATCGGGCGCAGCCGCGGCGCCCCGTTGGTTTCGGGCTGTTGGACCCGGGTCAGGGCCATGGGGATCAGCGCCGCACAGCACAGGATGGCCAGCAGGTTGTAGCTGACATAGCTGGCCGGGGGCAGGACCGCGATCAGCAGCTGCGCCACCAGCGATCCGCTCATGTCCACGACCCGGTAGACCCCCATGGCCCGGCCGCGGGTCTCGTTGGTCACCTTGGCCTGCAGCCAGGCTTCGATCACCGTGTAACAGCCGGCCACGCACAGGCCGGACATCACCCGCATCAGGGCCCAGGCATAGGGATCGATCACCAGCATATGCGCCAGCAGCCCGATCGCGCCGGCGGCGGTAAAGGCGGCAAAGGCGCGGGAATGGCCGACGCTGCCCATCAGCCGCGGTGCCCACCAGCAGCCGATGAAGAACCCCAAAAAATGCGCCGAGCCCAGCAATCCGATCTGCGCCTTGGTAAAGGACAGATCCAGTCCCGACAGCGCATCCAGGGGGCCGACACCGCCGGTGGACAATTGCAGCAGGATTACGGACAGGAACAGGGCGGCAAAGGAAATCAACATGCGCATGACCGGCCCAGCATGACCGGTGCCGTGGGCGGGGCTTGGCCATTTTCGACGCGCGGGTGTCGTTTTCGTCCGGTGCTAACCGGCAACCCGGATCAGCGCGGTGATATCCAGCGTCACCCGGTCGCCGACCAGACGCGGGTATCCGGCGGCGCCATAGGCGGTCCGGCTGAGCTGTCCGCTGAGGCGGACGGTCAGAATGTCCAGGTCATCCGCCCTGGTGCCGCGGGGACGGTAGAGGCCGGCGTTCAGGGTGATCGGACGAGTCACCCCGCGCAGGGTCAGATGGCCACGGATACGCGCGCCGCCCGACAGGCGCCCGTCCCTGGACAACAGGATGGTTTTCGAGACGAAGCGGATCGTGGGAAAGCGCGCGGCGTCCAGCACTTCGGGGCTGAGCAACGCCTGTGTCGCAAAGCCCAAAGGCGTGCGGGCGCCGGCGACGTCCAGGGTGACATCGACGCGCGATGCCGCCAGGTTGGCGGGGTCGATGAAGATATCCGCGCGCTGCACCGGCATCGATCCGGTCTGGGAAACCCCGTTCAGAATGAACCGGAACCCGACAGTGGAGGCCGCCCGGTCCAGCGCATAGCGGGTGGGGGCGGCGGCTGACCGGGTCCCCAGTGCAAGGCAAGCAAGCGCGACCAGCATGTCGCGTCGGGTCGGCTGGATCATTTGGACCTCCTGGCACCGGTATAGGCTGTGTATTGTCAGGCGGTCGAGGTTTTTGCCGGTTTCACCGGATTGTCAGGCGCGTGAGAGCTGCATGCACGGGCACTTGTCGTTCGCAGCATGCCACGGGTGACGATCCAGCCCTGTGGCGCTCGGGTGCGGGCGCGGCGGCGTTCCAGCCGCCATTCCTGCGCGGTGCCGGAATGCGCCGGGACCATGTGCCAGCGGGTCCCGATCCCGTGGGCACCGCCCTCACAGGGGGTCGGCAACTGGCCGATCGGGCGATGCCCGCCCTGCGTCGGGCCGGGCCGCAGACCTCGTGCACGCAGGCCTGCGGCAGCGAGATTTCGGGGTGGGGCGTCAGGGCTGGCCGGTCGTGCTCCGGCGCGCGCGAAAGCAGGTGAGTCGGCCTGGTTCGAATATATTTGTTTGCCATTTGTTCTCAGCGGCAGTTTCGAATTGCCCCCGGCCGACCAGCCGCTAGGGTGCCAGAGGGCGAAGGACAAGGAGCAAACCGATGAAGATGAACCCGCTGGGCCGCACCGGCTTGACCGTCTCGGAACTGTGCCTGGGCACCATGACCTTTGGTACTCAGACCGACGAGGCCGAGGCGCATGCCCAGATCGAGCGGGCGCTGGCGGCGGAGATCAATTTTGTCGATACCGCCGAAATGTACCCGGTGAATCCGGTGCGCAAAGCGACCGTCGGACGCACCGAAGAGATCATCGGCGCCTGGAACGCGGCCAACCCGGCGCGCCGCGGCGATTACATCCTGGCCACCAAGCATTCCGGCGAAGGGCAGAAATTCGTGCGTGACGGCGCGCCGATCTCGTCGGCGACCATTCCCGCCACCATCGAAGGCTCGCTGCGGCGGCTGCGCACGGACTATATCGACCTCTACCAGCTGCACTGGCCCAATCGCGGCAGCTACATGTTTCGCCAGAACTGGAGCTATGACCCGTCGCGGCAGAACCGGGCCGAGACCCTCGCCAACATGCAGGATTGTCTGGGCGCGCTGCAGCAACAGGTGGACAAGGGCAATATCCGCCATTTCGGCCTGAGCAACGAAAGCGCCTGGGGCACGGCGCAGTGGCTGCGGCTGGCCGATGAGAGCGGCGGGCCGCGCGTGGCGTCGATCCAGAACGAATATTCGCTGCTCTGCCGGCTCTATGACACCGATCTGGCCGAGCTGAGCGTCAACGAAGACGTCGGGCTGCTGGCGTTCTCGCCGCTGGCGGCGGGGTTGCTGACCGGCAAGTATCAGGGGGGCGCCGTGCCGCCCGGATCGCGCAAGTCGCTCACCCCCAAGCTGGGGGGGCGCGAATCGCCGCGCGTGCATGGCGCGGTCGATGCCTATCTGGACATCGCCCGCCGGCACGGTCTGGACCCGGTGCACATGGCGCTGGCCTGGTGCCGCACCCGGCCGTTCATGACCTCGGCGATATTCGGCGCTACCCATCTGGATCAGCTCGACCGGGCGCTGGGCTCGGTCGAAACGGATCTGGACGACACGGTTCTGGCCGAGATCAACGCTGCGCACCGGGCGCATCCGATGCCCTACTGAGCGCCGTCCCGTCGCAGGCGGCGCGCGGAACAGCCATGCGCGGCCCGAAAGGCGCGGGCAAAGCCGGCCGCCGAGGCAAAGCCGGTGGCCAGGGCGATGTCCAGAACCGGCATGTCGGTATCGGTGATCAGGCGCCGGGCCTCGGCCAGGCGCAGCGCCAGGTAATGTGCCTTGGGCGTGGTGTTCAGATATCGGCGGAACTGCGCCTGCAGGGCGCGCGGGCTGGACCCGGCGCGGCGGGCCAGGTCCGGGATCGGCAGGGGCGCGTCCAGCGTCTGTTCCATCAGCCCGCTGACCCGGGCGGTCAGGCGGCTGTGCCCCGGGTCGCCGCCCCGGGTCTGGGCGCGCGCCGGATCGGCGGTGCTGTCATGGATAAAAGCGCCGGCGACACGGGCCGCCAGGGTCGCGCCGTGGCGGGCCCGGATCAGGTGCAGCATCATGTCGATGGCCGGCATCGCGCCGCCGCAGGTCATGCAGGCACCATCCACATGGAACCGGTCGCGCAAGGCAATGACCGCGGGAAACCGGGTGGCAAAGGTCTCCAGATCCTCCCAATGGGTGGTGGCGCGGTGCCCGTCCAGCAACCCGGCCTCGGCCAACAGCCAGGGTCCGCCGTCGATCCCGGCCAGCGACGCCCCGGTGGCGGCGATGCGGCGCAGGCTGGCGCGCAGCGCCGGGGTGGCATGCGATCGCAGCCCGAACCCGGCGACGACAAGCAACAGATCGCATCCCGGCAGGTGCCGCAGCGCCGGGCCGGGAACGCTGATACCGCTGGTCAGCCGCGCTGGCGCGCCGGTCGCGGTGATGAATTGCCAGTCGAACAACCGCTGCCCCGCCATGCGGTTGGCGGCGCGCATCGGATCGACCCCGGCGGCAAAGCTGAGCGTGTTGCAATCGCTCAGCACCAACACCGCGACGCGCAGCGTTCCGGTGGCGGGCTGCCAGATGTTTTTTGCGGGTTTCATCAAGTAACCGACATAAAGTGCAAATTCTGTTCTGCCAAGACGCGGCATGCTGCGGATCAGCAACCCGGAGGACCCGCAGATGCCACTGACCATGAACAAAGAGGTTTTCATCACCTGCGCGGTGACCGGTTCGGGCAGCACCCAGGACCGCAGCCCGCATGTGCCGCGCAGCCCGGCGCAGATCGCCGACAGCGCGATCGCCGCTGCCAAGGCCGGCGCGGCGGTGGTGCATTGTCATGTGCGCGATCCCGAGACCGGCGCCCCCAGTCGCCGGCTGGATCTCTATCGCGAGGTGACCGACCGCATCCGCGACGCCGATGTCGACGTGGTTCTGAACCTGACCGCCGGCATGGGCGGGGATATCGTCTTTGGCAGTCCCGACAGCCCGTTTCCGGTGGCCGAGGGCACCGACATGATCGGCGCCGCCGAACGGGTGGCGCATATCGCCGAATGCCGGCCCGAGATCTGCACCCTGGATTGCGGCACGATGAATTTCGCCGAGGCCGATTACGTGATGACCAACACGCCGGGCATGCTGACGGCGATGGGTGGCATGATGACCGAACTGGGCGTCAAACCCGAGATCGAGGCCTTTGACACCGGGCATCTGTGGTACGCCAAACAGCTGGTCGCCGATGGCGTGCTGGACGGCCCGGCGCTGGTGCAGCTGTGCATGGGGGTGCCGTGGGGGGCGCCGGACGATCTGAACACTTTCATGGCGATGGTCAACAACGTGCCCGAGGATTGGACCTTTTCGGCCTTTGCGCTGGGGCGCAACCAGATGGCCTATGTCGCCGCCGCGGTTCTGGCAGGCGGCAATGTGCGGGTCGGGCTTGAGGACAATCTGTGGCTGGACAAGGGCGTTCTGGCCGAGAACTGGCAACTGGTCGAGCGCGCCGGCAGCATCATTGAGAATATGGGCGCACGGGTGATCGGCCCCGACGAAGTGCGCACCAGGCTGGGGCTGGTGAAACGGGAACCGCAGTGAAGGCTGCGGCGCTGCTCCGGATGCGCCGGGGACCGCTGCGGCCCGTCCTTGCGCTGCTGGTCGGGGCGTTGGCGGTGTCGGCTTGCGCGGTTCCGTCCGGGTTTCGCGATCCGCGGGCGCCGTTTTCGGCCAGTACCCGGTTTGATGCGGCGCAGATGCGCGGCACCTGGGTCGTGCGGGCGCGGTTCGCCGCCGCCGATGACGATCTGGGCGGCAATCCCGAACGGTTCGAGATCGGCACGGTCAGCGGTGATGGCTTTGCCGTGACGTGGCACCACCTGACCTGCAATGCCTGGGAGTGCGTCGGCCTGACCGACGATCTGGTGGCCCGGATCACCGGACCCGGGCGGTTCACGCTGCCGCGCGGCGCTGACCCGGCGGCGGAACACTGGGTTTTGTGGACGGATTCGGGGTTTCGGGTGGCGGCTATCGGCACACCGAACGGGGATTTTGGCTGGATCATGACGCGCGGCGCCGTGCGCGACGACCTGATGGCGGCGGCGCGCGAGATTTTCGAATGGAACGGGTATGACCTGACCCGGTTGCAAGGAGTGCAGGAATGATTGCAGCAATCATTGGCGGCGGGGTGATCGGCGGCGGCTGGGCGGCGCGGTTCCTGCTGAACGGCTGGGACGTGCGGGTCTGTGACCCGGATGCCGAGGCCGCCCGCAAGGTCGGAGAGGTGCTGGACAATGCCCGCCGATCGCTGCCGGGACTCAGCGATGCGCCTCTGCCGCCCGAGGGCGCGCTGAGCTTTCACGGCGATCTGGCCGAGGCGGTACGGGGCGCGGCCTGGATTCAGGAAAGCGTGCCTGAACGGCTGGACCTGAAACGCAGCGTCTATGCGGAGATTCAGCGCGCCTGCGATGCGGATGCAATCATCGGCTCGTCCACCAGTGGTTTCAAACCGTCGGAGTTGCAGGAAAGCAGCGCCTGCCCGGAACAGATCGTGGTGGCGCACCCGTTCAACCCGGTCTACCTGTTGCCGCTGGTCGAACTGGTGGCCAGCGACGCGACCGGGGCGGACCGGATCGCTCGCGCCCGTGAAATCCTGACCGGCCTCGGGATGTATCCGCTGCATGTGAAACAGGAAATCGACGCGCATATCGCCGACCGGTTGCTGGAAGCGGTCTGGCGCGAGGCGCTGTGGCTGGTCCGGGATGGCGTCGCCAGCACCGGTGAGATCGACGACGCGATCCGCTATGGGTTCGGCATCCGCTGGGCGCAGATGGGCCTGTTCGAGACCTATCGCGTTGCCGGCGGCGAGGCAGGCATGAAGCATTTCATCGCCCAGTTCGGCCCGGCGCTGAAATGGCCCTGGACCAGGCTGATGGATGTGCCCGATCTGACCGACGATCTGGTGCAGCGCATCGCCGATCAGTCGGATGCGCAATCCGGTGCACATTCGATCCGCGAACTGGAACGCATCCGCGACAACAATCTTGTCGCCATGATGCGCGCGCTCAAGGGGCAGGATTGGGGCGCCGGGGCGCTGTTGAACGCGCAGGACCGGCGCCTGCGCGACGGCGGGCCGCTGGCCGGTGGGGTCGACGCGATCGCGGATCCGGCGCAGCCGATCCTGACCCTGGCGCGCGCGGTGCCGCTGGACTGGACGGACTATAACGGCCACATGAACGAGGCGAAATATCTCGAAGCCTTTGCGGCGGCGACCGACCGGTTCATGGAGATGATCGGCTGCGACGCCGACTATATCGCGCAGGGCGGCAGCTATTTCACCGCCGAAACCCATATCCGGCACCTGGACGAAGTGCATGCGGGGGCGCGGATTCGGGTCGAGACCCGGATGCTGCTGGGGCAGGGCAAGAAACTGCACCTGTTCCATTTCATGTATGAACAGGACCGGCTGCTGGCCACCGGCGAACATTTTCTGCTGCATGTCAGCCTGGCCAGCCGCAAGCCCTGTCCGCCGGGACCGGCGATCGAGGCGGCGCTGGCGCGGCTGACGCAGGCGCAGGCCGGCTTGCCCTGGCCCGAAGGGGCCGGCGCCGCGATCCGCAGACCGGCATGAGCCGTCGGGTTCTGATCACCGGCGGGGCATCGGGGATCGGGCTGGCCATGGGGCAGGGATTTGCCGCGGCGGGCTACCGGGTCTGGGTCAGCGATGTGGATGCGCTGGCGCTGACGCGGCTGCCGCCGGACTGGCGGAGCAGCCGGGTCGACGTCACCGACGCCGATGCCATGGCCGATCTGTTCACCTGTGTCGCCACGGATTGGGGCGGGCTGGACGTGCTCTGCGCCAATGCCGGAACCGCCGGGCCGACCGCGCCGGTCCAGGACGTGACGCCACAGGACTGGCGCGCCTGTCTGGCGGTGAATCTGGACGGCGCGTTTCTGGCGGCGAAACACGCCGCGCCGATGATGCAGCGCCAGCGGTCCGGCGCGATGATTCTGACCTCGTCCACCGCCGGGCAGCATGGCTATCCCAACCGTGCACCCTATGCGGCGGCGAAATGGGCGGTGATCGGGCTGATGAAAACGCTGGCGATGGAACTGGGGCCGCATGGGGTGCGCGCCAACGCGATCTGTCCCGGCGCGGTCGAAGGCCCGCGGATGGAGGCGGTTCTGGCGCGCGAGGCGGCCGTCAAGGGCATGACGCGCGATGCGGTCTATGCCGGCTATGCCGCAGGCACGTCGCTGCGCCGGTTCGTGACCGCGCGCGAGATCGCCGACATGGCGGTGTTTCTGGCCTCGGACGCGGCCCGGATGGTATCGGGCCAGGCGATCGCGGTGGATGGCCACACGGTCAATCCCGACCCCTGAAAGCCCGCAAATTGCGCCGCCTCCCTGTGTCAAACGATCCCGATTTGCGCGCAACGATTGCCATCTGCGAAACAATGCGCAACGTTTGGACCGTGAAGATCGAGGGAGAACAGGCTCGGATTGGGGGCGCCGGCGCGTCCGGCACAATCCTTTGTCGCCGCATCGGCGTCGCCACTCTGAGCCACATCGCTTTTGGCCCCTGTCCGGATCACGGCGCATTTCGGTATGCGCCGGGGCTGCGGTCGTTCCATTTCCTAAAGGCCCGATGAAAGGCGCCGGGTTCGCTATAACCCAGATCCGCGGCGATATCGGCGACCGGCAGTTCGGTTTGCCGCAACAGCGCCTGGGCGCGCCGGTTTCTGAGGTCGTCCTTGATCGCCGAATAGCTCTGACCCTCTTCGCGCAGACGCCGGCGCAAGGTCGCCGGGGCTATTCCCAGCGCTGTTGCCAGGGTTTCGAATACCGGCCAGCTCTGCGGCGGTGTCGCGCGCAGCAGCGTGCGGATGCGGCCCGCCCAGCCTTCGTCATGGCGATACCGGACCAGAATGTTCGCCGGGGCTTGGCGCAGGAACTCGACCAGCCCCTGTTCGGTGCGGATCGTCGGCAGATGCAGATAGGCGGCATCAAAGACCAGCCGGCTCTGCGGCCGGTCAAACTGTACGGGGGCGCCAAAGAACTGGCGGTAGTCGACACGGCTTTCCGGTTCCGCGCAGGCGAAATCGACATGGCGCAGGGCGATGCGCCGACCGATCAGCCAGCAGGAAATGCCCATCACGAACAACCAGAAGGTACGGTGCGCAAAGGCCCGGCGCGGTGTGTCGCGGTCCGTCAGCACGACATGGGCCTGGCCGTCCTGCACGATCAGCTTGCCGCTGGGATCGTCCAGCAGCACGCGAAAGAACCGCAGGATCTGGCGCAGGGCCTTTTCCAGCGTACCGGCATGCAATACCGCGTGGCAGACCAGATCGAAACTGCCCGGCCGCATCCGTCGCGTGCCCAGACCAAAGAATTCGTCGCCCGAGACCCGGGCCATTTCGCGCCACAACGCGCCATAGGCCTGATTGCTGATCGGTTCGGTTATGGACGCAGGCAAGCCCGCGGCGGCCAGAACCGGGATCTGATCGATGCCCTGGTCGCGCAGGCAGGCCAGGGCATCCTCGACAAAGCCGGGCGAGATCATGCGGTGTTCCATTTCGGCATAATGGCATTTTCGATCAGAAAGATCGACTTGGAATGTCATTGTTCGCCATGTTGCCTGCGTCTATCTACGGGGCATCGCGTTTTCCGACCCGAAGCCGCTTCCAGAAGGAGGAACCAGCCATGACAACCGCCCCGAATGCACAAGCCCGTACCCCTTATCAGCAGGCCGTCGATCTGTTTCGCATCGAGCACGCAATTGCCGATCTGCATGGCGATCTGGAGGCCGGGCTGAACGCCTGTGTCGAATGCTGCGACCGTCATGCGGGGCAGAACCGTGTTGCGCTGCGCTGGGTCTCGGCCGAGGGCAAGCGGCAGGATTTCACCTTTGAGCAGTTGCAGGAGATGTCCGCCCGGGCCGCCAACATGATGGCCGAGAACGGCGTGGGGCCGGGCGATGTGGTGTCGGGCCTGCTGCCGCGCCGGCCGGAGCTGTTTGCGACGATCCTGGGCGCCTGGCGGCTGGGCGCGGTCTATCAGCCGCTGTTCACCGCCTTTGGGCCCAAGGCGATCGAGCACCGCCTGAAGACCAGCAACGCCAAGCTGGTCGTGACCAACACCGGGCAACGGCCCAAGCTGGACGACGTGCCGAATTGTCCGGCGGTCGCTACGGTTCTGGCCGACGGCGAGACCCTGCCGGCGGGCGATATCGATTTCGAGGCGGCGCTGGCCGCCGCCGCGCCGGAATTCACGCCGGTGATGCGACAGGGGTCGGATCTGTTGATGATGATGTCCACCTCGGGCACGACCGGGCTGCCCAAGGGTGTGCCGGTGCCGTTGCGGGCGCTGCTGTCCTTTGCCGTCTACATGCGCGACGCGGTCGAACTGCGCCCGGATGACGTGTTCTGGAACATCGCCGATCCGGGCTGGGCCTATGGCATGTATTACATGGTCGCCGGCCCGCTTCTGCTGGGCCAGGCCACGACGATGTACGAGGGCGGTTTCACTGCCGAATCGACCTATGACATCATCGAGCGGCTGGGCGTGACCAACATGGCCGGGTCGCCCACCGCCTATCGCCTGCTGATCGCCGCAGGTCCTGAGATGGCCGAACGCCACAAGGGACGGCTGCGCGTGGTGTCCAGCGCTGGCGAGCCGTTGAACCCCGAGGTGATTCGCTGGTTTGAGGCCCATCTGGGGGCGCCGATCCACGACCATTACGGCCAGACCGAAACGGGCATGGTCGTCAATAACCACCACGGGCTGGACCACCCGGTGCGCGCCGGCTCGGCGGGCTATGCCATGCCCGGCTACCGCATCGCGGTTCTGGACGAGGCCGGCAAAGAGGTGGGGCCGAACCAGCCCGGCATCATGGCCGTGGATATCGAGAACTCGCCGCTCTTGTGGTTCACCGGCTATTGGCAGACCGAGACCAAGGCGATCGCGGACGGCTATTACCTGACCGGAGACAGCGTCGAGTTCGAACCCGACGGCTCGATCAGCTTTATCGGGCGGTCCGATGACGTGATCACCTCCTCCGGCTACCGCATCGGCCCGTTCGACGTGGAAAGCGCGCTGATGGAACACTCCTCGGTGACCGAGGTGGCCGTGGTCGGTGTGCCCGACCCCGAGCGGACCGAGAACGTCAAGGCCTTTGTCGTGCTGGCCAGCGGATACGAAGGCAGCGACACCCTGGCCGACACGCTGCGCCAGCACGTGCGCAAGCGGATGTCGGCGCATGCCTACCCGCGGGAAATCGATTTTGTCACCGACCTGCCCAAGACCCCCAGCGGCAAGATCCAGCGGTTCCTGCTGCGCAAGGCCGAAATCGAAAAACAGAACAACAGCTGAGAGGAGAGAACGACATGCAGATCAAGGACCGTGTGTTTCTGATAACCGGAGGCGGCTCCGGACTGGGGGCGGCCGTGGCCGACATGGTGGTGGCGCAGGGCGGCAAGGCCGTGCTGCTGGACGTGAACGCCGAGGCCGGCGAAGCCAAGGCGGCCGAATTGGGCGGGTCGGCCCTGTTCGTCAAGACCGACGTGACCGATGGCGCCGAAGGCGAAGCGGCGGTTGCGGCCGCGGTAAAGACCTTTGGCCAGGTCAACGCGATGATCAACTGCGCCGGCATCGCACCGGGCGAAAAGATCGCCGGCCGCGAGGGGCCGCACCGGCTGGACAGTTTTGCCCGCGCCGTCAGCATCAACCTGGTCGGCACGTTCAACATGCTGCGGCTGGCGGCCGACGCCATGGTCAAGCAGGAACCGGATGCCAGCGGCGAGCGCGGCGTGATCGTCAACACCGCCTCGATCGCGGCCTATGACGGGCAGATCGGCCAGGCGGCCTATGCCGCGTCCAAGGGCGGCGTGGTGTCGCTGACACTGCCGGCAGCGCGCGAACTGGCGCGGTTCGGCGTGCGCGTGGTGACCATCGCGCCGGGCATTTTCGGCACCCCGATGATGGCCGGACTGCCGCAAGAAGTGCAGGACTCGCTGGGCGCCAGCGTGCCGTTCCCGTCGCGTCTGGGCGATCCGGCGGAATATGCGAATCTGGTGCGCCATATCGTCGAAAACCAGATGCTGAATGGCGAGGTGATCCGTATCGACGGCGCGCTGCGCATGGCGGCCAAGTGATTGCGAAAGGAATTGAGCTATGAGTGAACATGATCCGATTGTCATCGTCGGCGCCTCGCGCACGGCCATGGGGGGATTTCAGGGAGCCTTTGACAGTGTCAACGCCAGCGATCTGGGCGCGGCCGCGATCAGGGCGGCCGTGACCGAGGCCGGCGTGGCGCCGGATGCGGTGGACGAGACCGTGTTTGGCTGCGTCCTGCCCGCGGGCCAGGGCCAGGCACCGGCGCGTCAGGCAGCCTTGGGCGCCGGGCTGTCGCTGGGTGTCGGCTGCACCACAATCAACAAGATGTGCGGCTCGGGCATGCGGGCGGCGATGTTCGCCCATGACATGCTGCTGGCCGGTACCGGTGACGTGATGGTCGCGGGCGGCATGGAAAGCATGTCGCGCGCCCCGTACCTGATGCCCAAGGCGCGCAGCGGCTATCGCATGGGACATGGTCAGGTCATTGACCACATGTTCCTGGACGGGCTCGAAGATGCCTATGACAAGGGCCGCCTGATGGGCACCTTTGCCGAGGATTGCGCGCAGAACTATCAGTTCACCCGCGAAGAACAGGACAATTTCGCCATCACCTCGCTGACCCGGGCGCAACAGGCAATCAATGACGGCAAGTTCGCCGGTCAGATCACCCCGGTCACCGTTCCGGGCCGCCGCGGCGATACCGTGGTCGAGATCGACGAACAGCCGGGCAAGGCGCAACTGGACAAGATCCCCGGTTTGCGCCCGGCCTTCCGCAAGGACGGCACGGTGACGGCGGCGAACTCGTCCTCGATCTCGGACGGGGCCGCGGCGATGGTTCTGATGCGCCGCTCGCAGGCCGAAAAGCTTGGCCTGACGCCGCGCGCGGTGATCGCCGGCCACACCACCCATGCCGACAAGCCCAACCTGTTTCCCACCGCGCCGATCGGCTCGATGGAAAAACTGGCCGACAAGACCGGCTGGTCGCTGAAGGACGTGGACCTGTTCGAGATCAACGAGGCCTTTGCGGTCGTCACCATGGCGGCGATGCGCGATCTGGACCTGCCGCATGACAAGGTCAACGTGCATGGCGGCGCCTGCGCGCTGGGTCACCCGATCGGGGCGTCCGGCGCCCGGATCATGGTGACGCTGCTGGCGGCGCTGGAAACCTATGACCTGAAACGCGGCGTTGCCTCGCTGTGTATCGGCGGTGGCGAAGCGACCGCAATTGCCATCGAAAGGGTATCGTGATGCTGCTGACCGAAGAACAGGAACAGATCCGCGACACCGCCCGCGATTTCGCCCGCGAACGGCTGGCGCCGGGGGCGGCGCAGCGCGACGCCGAGCATGCCTTTCCGCGCGAGGAACTGACCGAGATGGGCCAGCTGGGGTTCCTGGGCATGCTGATGCCCGAGGCCCATGGCGGCTCGGATACCGGCATGGTCTCGTATGCGCTGGCGCTGGAAGAGATCGCCGCCGGCGACGGCGCCTGCTCGACCATCCTGAGCGTGCACAGTTCGGTCGGTTGCGTGCCGATCCTGCGGTTCGGCAATGACGCGCAGAAACAGCGTTTTCTGCCGAAGATGTCCGCCGGGGAATGGATCGGCGGCTTTGCCTTGACCGAACCGCATGCGGGGTCCGATGCCGGGGCGCTGAAAACCCGCGCGGTGCGCGACGGCGACCATTACGTGCTGAACGGTGCCAAGCAGTTCATCACCTCGGGCAAGAACGGAAACGTGATCATCACCTTTGCGGTGACCGATCCCGAGGCCGGCAAGAAAGGCATCTCGGCCTTTATCGTGCCGACCGACACCCCGGGCTATGATGTGGTTACGGTCGAAAACAAGCTGGGGCAGCACAGTTCGGACACCTGCGCGCTGGCGTTCAACGACATGCGCATCCCGGTTGAGAACCGGCTGGGCGACGAGGGCGCGGGCTATCGTATCGCGCTGGCCAATCTCGAAGGCGGGCGCATCGGCATTGCCGCGCAATCGGTCGGGATGGCGCGCGCCGCCCTCGAGGCCGCCTGCGCCTATGCCCACGAGCGCACCAGTTTTGGCAAGCCGATCATGGAGCACCAGGCGGTCGGGTTCCGCCTGGCCGACATGGCCACCCGGGTCGAGGCCGCGCGGCAGATGTATCTGCACGCCGCCGCCCTGCGCGAGGCCGGGCGCCCCTGCCTGACCGAGGCGTCGATGGCCAAGCTGTTTGCCTCGGAAACCGCCGAAGCGGTCTGTTCGGCGGCGATCCAGACGCTAGGCGGTTATGGCTATCTGTCCGATTATCCGGTCGAGCGCATCTATCGCGACGTGCGGGTCTGCCAGATCTATGAAGGCACCAGCGACATCCAGCGTCTGGTGATCGCCCGCGGTCTCTGACAGCCGCTGGCACCTGTGCTTGCCCGTTCCGCCTGTGGCGGGGCGGGCCCGGGGCCGCTGATGTGCCTTCTGGTGGCTGCCTCAGGGGCAGTAACGTGATCGCACACCGGTCTGCAGATAGATCGTCGACCGGTTCGGTTGGGCCGGATCGGCCGTTCCGGGCGGTGCCGGCTCGCCCAGCAGAAAGGGCGCGCCGCCGGGCGGCCCAAAACGCGCGCGACCGCCGGTCGATTGGCCGCTGTGCGGTTGCGGATCCCGCACCAGTCGGGTGCGCAGCGACTGACAGATGAACAGGTCGGTGACCCAGACCGGTGCCTTGTCCCCGGCGGATCGAATTTCCACCAGATGTCCGGCCTTGATGCCGGGACCGCGCAGCGCAAAGGTCAGTGGCCGGGTCAGTTCGAGTGCGTCTGCACCAGCCCCGTCGCCGGGCGAAAAGCGCAGTCGGAACCGGCCCGGCGGGACCAGAACCCGAAAGAACGCGCCTCCCGCGACATAGGCCGCCAGCGCGGCATCCCCGGTTTCGGCATCGATCAGCGTCAGGACGAAATCCTGCCCGGCCGGAGACTTGACCTGCAGCGGAAAAACCGCGGGCAGGCCGCTGCGGTTCCAGATCAGCCCGGCCTGCCGGGCCGCCGGCGGATCGCCCGTTTCCATCGGAGCGGCCAGCACCGGCAGCGCGCAGATCAGCGCCAGCAGCAGCGGCCAGGCCGCGCGGCCTCCGATCCGGCCGGCACAGGTGCGATATGGTCGCGGCATCGGCTACCTCCTGTGATAGCGCGGAAAGTTTAGCACGCGTGCGGACCAAGCGCAGAGCTATAAAAAAGGGGCCGCAGATGCAGCCCCTTTCACCGGATCAATTGCCCAGGTCCTAGAACAGAAAATCGTTGGCCTGCAGGCTGGCTTCGGTGACGCCGGTCAGGGTCAGGGTGTTGCCTTGCCCGTCATCGATCACCAGGTTTCCGGCCACGTCTTCGGTGTGGTTGGCCCGCAGATCCGCATAGCTGGTGATGCTGGTGGACGCGCGCATGTCGATGCGGTCTGCCGTGTTGAAATCGGTGATCGTGTCGGTACCGGTCGAGAACACGAACGTGTCCGAACCCAGCCCGCCGGTCAGGATGTCGTTATGGGCGCCGCCATCCAGCCGGTCGTTGCCGCCGCCGCCCTTGAGCTGGTCATTGCCGTTGCCGCCCTTGACATCGTCCGCACCGTGCACGTTGTTCTGGCTGTGGTCATAAAAGATGTCGTCGCCATCGCCCAACCGCACGATGTCCTTGCCCTTGCCGCCCCAGACCTTGTCGTTGCCGTCACCACCATAGATCGTGTCGTAGCCGTCGCCCCCGTACAGGCGATCATTGCCGACACCGCCGCGGATCAGATCCATGCCGGCTTCGCCGTAAAAGATGTCGGCACCGCCGCCGCCATTGATCGTGTCATTGCCATTGCCGCCCCGGACGGTATCGGCGCCATGCACATTGTTCTGGCTATGGTCATAGAACGTGTCGTTGCCATCGCCCAGGAACGCCGTGTCCTTGCCCTTGCCGCCCCAGACCTTGTCATCGCCGGCCTCGCCATGGATGGTGTCGTATTCATCGCCGCCATACAGCTTGTCATTGCCGACACCGCCCCGGATCAGGTCCTCGCCACCTTCGCCATAAAAGATGTCAGCACCGCCGCCGCCANGTTGCCGTCACCACCATAGATCGTGTCGTAGCCGTCGCCCCCGTACAGGCGATCATTGCCGACACCGCCGCGGATCAGATCCATGCCGGCTTCGCCGTAAAAGATGTCGGCACCGCCGCCGCCATTGATCGTGTCATTGCCATTGCCGCCCCGGACGGTATCGGCGCCATGCACATTGTTCTGGCTATGGTCATAGAACGTGTCGTTGCCATCGCCCAGGAACGCCGTGTCCTTGCCCTTGCCGCCCCAGACCTTGTCATCGCCGGCCTCGCCATGGATGGTGTCGTATTCATCGCCGCCATACAGCTTGTCATTGCCGACACCGCCCCGGATCAGGTCCTCGCCACCTTCGCCATAAAAGATGTCAGCACCGCCGCCGCCATTGAACGTGTCATTGCCGTTGCCGCCCCGGACGGTAGCGCCGCCATGCACGTCGTTCTGGGCATTGTCGTGGAAGACGTCGTTACCGTCGCCCAGAAACACCTTGTCTTTGCCGTCGCCGCCCCGGACGGTAGCGCCGCCATGCACGTCGTTCTGGGCATTGTCGTGGAAGACGTCGTTACCGTCGCCCAGAAACACCTTGTCTTTGCCGTCGCCGCCCCGGACGGTAGCGCCGCCATGCACGTCGTTCTGGGCATTGTCGTTGAAGACGTCGTTACCGTCGCCCAGAAACACCTTGTCCTTGCCGTCGCCGCCCCAGACCTGGTCGTTGCCGGCCTCGCCATAGATCGTGTCGTACTAGCCGCCGCCATACAGCTTGTCCTTGCCGACACCGCCGCGGACCAGGTCCTCGCCAGCCTCGCCATAAAAGATGTCGGCACCGCCGCCGCCATTGAACGTGTCCTTGCCGTTGCCGCCCCGGACGGTAGCGCCGCCATGCACGTTGTTCTGGGCATTGTCGTGGAAGACGTCGTTACCGTCGCCCAGAAACACCTTGTCCTTGCCGTCGCCGCCCCAGACCTGGTCGTTGCCGGCCTCGCCATAGATCGTGTCGTACTGGCCGCCGCCATACAGCTTGTCATTGCCGACACCGCCGCGGATCAGGTCCTCGCCAGCCTCGCCGTAAAAGATGTCGGCACCGCCACCGCCATTGAAGGTGTCATTGCCGTTGCCGCCCCGGACGGTGTCGCCGCCATGCACGTTGTTCTGGGCATTGTCGTTGAAGACATCATCGCCATTGCCCAGGAACACCTTGTCTTTGCCGTTGCCGCCCCAGACCTGGTCGTTGCCGTCGCCGCCATGGATGGTGTCGTAGTCGTCGCCGCCATACAGCTTGTCATTGCCGGCCTCGCCCCGGATCGTGTCCCGGCCCGCGTCGCCGCGCAGCTGATCCGCGCCGGCCAGACCGTTGATCACGTCATTGCCCGCGCCGCCACTCAGCGTGTCATTGCCAGGCGTTCCGGTGATCACATCGTTTTCGGTCGAGCTGGAATTGGGCAGTCCGGCAAAGGAAATCGTCGCGCCCGGCGCAAAGGNACCGCCATTGAAGGTGTCATTGCCGTTGCCGCCCCAGACCTGGTCGTTGCCGGCGCCGCCATGGATGGTGTCGGAGTCGTCGCCGCCATACAGCTCGTCATTGCCGACACCGCCGCGGATCAGGTCCTCGCCAGCTTCGCCGTAAAAGATGTCGGCACCGCCACCGCCATTGAAGGTGTCATTGCCGTTGCCGCCCCAGACCTGGTCGTTGCCGGCGCCGCCATGGATGGTGTCGGAGTCGTCGCCGCCATACAGCTTGTCATTGCCGGCCTCGCCCCGGATCGTGTCCCGGCCCGCGTCGCCGCGCAGCTGATCCGCGCCGGCCAGACCGTTGATCACGTCATTGCCCGCGCCGCCACTCAGCGTGTCATTGCCAGGCGTTCCGGTGATCACATCGTTTTCGGTCGAGCTGGAATTGGGCAGTCCGGCAAAGGAAATCGTCGCGCCCGGCGCAAAGGGTCCGGACGTGACCGGCCCGATCGACGTGGCAGATTGCTCGAAATTCGCAAAGGCCTGGACCGGGTCGGCCTGGTTGGCGAAATCGGGCAGGGTGGCGCCGCCCAGCTGGAAATACCAGTCGGTCGGGGCCACCCCGATCGGCGGGTCGCTGGCAAAGGCCAGGATGACGCTGGTCTTGCCGTTCCAGACCACCTGACCCAGTTCGCTGATCGTGGAATCGGCGATGGCGCTGCCATCAATCGTGGCGTCGATAAAGTCACTGGCGGTGATGTCCACCTCGGGGATGTCATCGGGCGGGTTGGTTTCCAGCGAATACGTAAAGGTTCCATCGCTGGCCCCACCCAGGATGACTTTCAACGTCGTCGTGGTGATGCTCGCGATATCGTCGTTCAGGTCGTAGTTCACCCGGGTTCCCTGAAGCGTATATGTCGTCATGATTGCATCATCCTCTGCATGAATATCGTCACTGATCGTGGCTGCGGGCAAAACCCTAACGGGAGGTTAGCGAACAGGCAATTCTGAACTGGGATGCCCAAAAAAACCACCGCTTGGGTGAAATCGCGGGGTTCAAAAGCGATCTGGACCTGATGGCCCGGCCCGTCCGGTGCCGCACAGAGTACCGGATCGGGCTGGCCGAGGCCAGCGGCACGGCGGTGCGCCTGGCCGATTGCACTCAGTCCGAGCGGGGCAGCCGGTCGGCCTTTTTGCGCACCAGAACGCTGCGCAGATCGTGCATTGCCAGCAGCAGCGCGTCGGTGACCTGTTCCAGTTCGGCATCGCTGGCCCGGGACTGGGCCCAGTGCGCGGTGGCGTTCAGATGGTCCACCGTGCGGTGAATATCGTCGATGTCGCGCCGGGCCAGCAATGTCCGGCGCTCGTCCATCCAGTCCTTGATCCGGCTCTGATCGGCGTCGGTCAGGATACGGTCACCATGGGGTTTGATCTCGCCATTGCGGATATTCACCACGGCAATCTGATCCAGCGCGATCCGGCGCTGGCGGTTTTCGGTGTCGACGCGATAGACAAAGGCGCCATTGTCACGCACGCGAAAATAATAGTCGGGCAGTTCTGCGGTCATGGGCGATCCCCCCGAGATGAGGCGTCGCCGGTCACGTCAGCGCGGCGCAAAAGGACTGGATGCGGCGACAGGCTTCGGTCAGCGCCGTGTCCGACGTGGCATAGCTGACCCGGAAATTCGGGCTGAGACCGAAGGCCGCGCCAAACACCACCGCGACATTCGCTTCGTCCAGCAAGGCGGTGGCAAAGACTTCGTCGTCGCTGATGACCGTGCCCTTGGGGCTGGTCTTGCCGATCAGCCCGGCAATGGACGGATAGACGTAAAAGGCCCCCTCGGGCGTCGGACATTCGATGCCGTCGATTTGGGACAGCATCGACACCACCAGATCGCGACGCCGCTTGAACACCGCATTGTTGGCGGGCAGGAAATCCTGCGGCCCGTTCAGCGCCTCGACGGCAGCCCATTGGCTGACCGAGCAGGGGTTGGATGTGCTTTGGCTCTGGATCTTGCGCATCGCGGCGATCAGCGGTTCGGGGCCAGCAGCATAGCCGATGCGCCACCCGGTCATGGCATAGGCTTTCGAGACCCCGTTGCAGGTCAGGGTGCGATCGTACAGGCCCGGCTCGACCTGGGCCGGGGTAACGAATTCGAACCCGTCATAGGACAGGTGTTCATACATGTCGTCCGTCATGACCCAGACATGCGGATGCCGCATCAGAACATCGGTCAGTTCCTTTAACTCCTCGCGGGAATATCCCGCACCGGTGGGGTTGGACGGCGAATTAAAGATGAACCACTTGGTTTTCGGCGTGATCGCCGCGTCCAGCTGATCGGCGGTCAGCTTGAACCCGGTCTGGATCGATGTTTCGGCCACCACGGGCTCGCCGCCGGCCAGCAGCACCATGTCGGGATAGCTGACCCAATAGGGCGCGGGAATCACCACCTCGTCGCCGGGGTTCAGCGTCGCCATCAGGGCGTTGTACAGAATCTGCTTGCCACCGGTGCCGACACTGACCTGCGCCGGGACATAGTCCAGCCCGTTGTCGCGCCGCAGCTTGGTACAGATTGCCTGTTTCAGCTCGGGGATGCCATCGACGGCGGTGTATTTCGTGTGACCGGCCTCGATGGCGCGCACCGCGGCCGCCTTGATGTTGTCCGGCGTGTCGAAATCCGGTTCGCCCGCGCCCAGGCCGATGACATCGCGCCCGGCCTCCCTGAGTTCGCGCGCTTTGTTGGTCACCGCGATGGTCGGCGACGGTTTGACGCGGGACAGTGTCGCAGACAGAAAACTCATGGCGTCCTCGGTTTGTATCTTGGGTCCGACTGTCATAGGTTGCCGCCGACAACCGATCAAGCAGGATCGGGCTCGACGGAAAGGAGAGCGAACATGAATGACCAAGACACCGACTGGTACGGACCCGATGCGGCCACCTTTGGTGACCGGGTGGCCGGCGCGCGCGAAGCGGCGGGCATGAGCCAAACCCAGCTGGCGCGCCGGCTGGGCGTCAAGAAAGCGACCCTGACCGCCTGGGAGGACGACCTGTCCGAACCCCGCGCCAACAAGCTGTCGATGCTGGCGGGGTTGTTGAACGTCTCGATCAAATGGCTGTTGACCGGCGAAGGCGACGGCATGACGGCCCCCGTGGATGTTTCCGACACGCCGTCGGATTTTGCCGCCATCCTGTCCGAACTGCGCGAGATTCGCGCCGCCATGCGCACCAATGCCGAACGCGCCGCATTGGTCGAGAAAAAGCTGCGCCTGCTGGTGCAGGCCGAGGCATGAGCGAATCGCACGAACACCGCATCAAGCGTCTGAAAATGCGCTCGATGCGGCGGGGCATCAAAGAGATGGACCTGATTCTGGCGGCCTTTGCCGAGGCCAATCTTGCCGCGATGAACAGCGCCGAACTGGACCGCTATGACGCGCTGCTGCAGGAAAATGACCAGGATCTCTACCAATGGGTCACAGGGCGTGGAGATATCCCGGCACGCTATGCCGATCTGCTGTGTGACATCTCGCAAACGTTTCAAAAACAATAACAATTCCGTTTAACTGATTATTCGGTTTTTATCGTCAGTCTCAGGCTCAAGCAGTTCGAGTCGGAGAAACGGATGAGTATGGAAATGCAGATGGGTCCGGTGACCCGCAAAGGGTTCATGACCGGGTATCTTGAGGCGCTGGCGCTGGTGGAACGCCTGCATCGCCTGTTGCTGGATGTGATCAAGGACGAATTCGAGCGGGTTGGTGTGCTGGAGATCAACGCGGTTCAGGCGTTGCTGCTGTTCAATATCGGCGAGAATGAGGTGACCGCCGGTGAATTGAAGAGCCGCGGCTATTACCAGGGCAGCAATGTCAGCTACAACCTCAAGAAGCTGGTCGAGATGGGCTATATGCATCATCAGCGCTGCGAGATCGACCGCCGGTCGGTACGGGTCAAGCTGACTGCGCGGGGGCGCGAAATCCGCGATATCGTGGCTGCGCTGTTCTCGCGTCATGCCGAAGGGCTGGAAGGCAAGGGTGTGATCAGCGCCGAGGGGATCGAGGATATCACCGGCTCGCTGAAACGGGTCGAACGCTATTGGACCGATCAGATCCGTTATATCTATTAGAGATCCATTTGCGGTCGCCAGGCCGGGCCGGACCACCTGAAAGGGCGGGTATCCTCGGTACAGGCAGCAGGCTTTCGAGCAGAACGGGCGATACGGGCTCGTCAGGGTGTGAACCGCAAGGGTTCGCACCCTTTTCTCGGGTCGTGTACCGGGCGGTGGGTCACGAGCGACGGCGCTGCGGCGCAAAACATGTCGGACACGCGGTTTGGCCAGCTCTTGTGCCGTATGTGATGCGCTGAGCGTTTCGCGAATTCGGGCAAACGGTTTTGCGCCGCTGCTGGCGCAAAACTTTTCTGGACCCAGATCCCGCTTGCCACAGTTGCCGCATGTACCCTTTCCCGCATGTTCAACAGGGGGCCGTACCGCAACGCCGAACCGGGCTGGGCAGCGGCGCTGACTCTGCGATTGCTGGTCGGTCTGGCCGGACGCGCCGCGCCCTGAGGTCGGCCAAAGACACCGGATCACGGCGGAGCGGCATCTCCGATCACCTGAAAGGACAATTCGCGCTCGAGCTTGCGGCGCATTGCGCGTTCGAAATCCTCGAACCCCTGTGCGATTTCGAGAAAGGCACCGGGGCCGTGCAGCACTTCGGTGCGGTAGAACTCGATCAGATCGACCTCGGCCTCGAATTCGCCGGCATTGACCACCAGCCCGTTGACGGTCACGCCGGCAAAAGGAAATTCGGCATAGGCCCGGTCCGGGGCAAAGCCCTCGTTGTTGCGCCCGTCGCCGGCGATATCGAGCGTCCGGAACAGGCAGGACGGTGCGCGTTGCAAAAGCCCGGCACCATAGCCCAGGGCATAGCCCACCGCGGTCGGATGGTCGTTGTGGCGCCGCCGTGATCGGGCAATGGTCTCGGCCGCGTCCAAAAGGGCCGCGCGGCTGTCGATCATCCGCCAGTCCAGCAACAAAACCTGATTGTACCGGCCGCTCCATTCATAGACGGCCAGAGCCACCGGCAGGTCGCTGGCAAAGAACGCGTCTGCGACCCGGGGCGCGATCAGGGCCGCCGCCAGGCCGTTGCGCTGCAGGCTGTCCTCGGCGGCATTCACCGACGAGGACACGTCCAGCGCCAGGGCCAGCGCCAGCCGGCATTCCGCGGCGGCCGGACCGGCGCAGACCCCGCACAGCGCCAACAGGCGCAACAGTGGCAAAAGCCAAATCCTTTGCACCGAACCCCTTTCTGCTACCAGTGGCCGGCGTTTTCCATGCTGACCCAGGGCTCGGCCGGGGGCAGGGGATCGCCTGCCTGCAGCAGCTCGATCGAGATATTGTCGGGTGAGCGGACAAAGGCCATGCGTCCGTCCCGGGGCGGGCGGTTGATGGTGACGCCATTGTCCATCAGGTGCCGGCACAGGTCATAGATATGGTCGGTGCGATAGGCCAGATGCCCGAAATGCCGGCTGTCACTGGGCAGGCCGTCATCGCCATCCCAGTTCCAGGTCAGTTCTATGGGACATTCCTCTTGCCCGGGGGCGGCCATGAAAACCAGGGAATATCGGCCGGCCTCATCGTCGCGTCGCCGGATCTCTTGCAGCCCCAGCAACTGGAAAAAGGCGATGGACCGGTTCAGGTCGGTGACGCGCACCATCGCGTGAAGATATCTTATGGCCATGCTCCCTCCGATCTGCGCCAAAGCTTAGCGCGTTCGCGGCATGGAACCAGAGGCAAGGCGGACACCCGGTCAGAATTTCGATCCGACGCCCAGCGACAAGGACAGATCGCGCGACGAGAAACGGCTGAAATTCGAGTTTTTCCGCCCGGTCCGCAGGCGCAGCGTCGGTACGAAACCGGCATAGTCATAGCGGTCGAAAATCAGCGTCAGATCGCCATACAGGGATGTGTCGGTGCGCCGGGTCGGCGGAATGAACAGGCTGGCGATATAACGGTCATAGCGCGTATAGCCCATGACCAGCCCCATCGACAGCCGCGCCGGGCCGACCGCCCGGGCCAGCGTGTAGGTGGCGCGCATCGAGGCCGAACTGTAGGTGCCGTTGACACTGTTTGCATCGGCATCGCGCAGCGCCAGTTCCAGCCCCAGCACGTTGCCGTTGCCCAGGGTTCGGAAATAGTCGACCCCCAACCCCAGAATCCGGGCGTCGTTGGCGTCAGACTGCGCCTTGTATCGCTGTTCGGCATCGGCCCGCAGCGCCAGCCGGGCGCCATCGTTCAGCCGCCAATGACGCCGCCCCGCGAGTCGCGCAAAACGATAGCTGCGCTCGCCGCCATACCAGCTTTCGCCCAGGGACAGCGACACTGACGCGCCGCCGGACTGTTCGGCAGGCCCCACGGCAAAGGCATGGGTCAGCGTCACCGCGCCATAGGTCGAGGCGAAATCCGAGCCGGTGGCCTGAGGTGCCCGGCTTTTGGCATCCGAGGACAGGGCCACGCGCTCGACATAGAACCGGGCGCCCAGCGACGTGGTGCTGTTCTGGGTCCTGTGCAGCCGGTAGGACGGCGCCAGATCCAGCGTCCCGATCAGGCCCGACAGGGCCAGGGCGCCGCCGCTGATCGTGCCGCCGTCGGGCACGCCGTCGATGATGTTCAACGACGTGTCCGAACCGTTGTTGACATTGTTGGAGGGGCGCAGATCGGCTCTAAGACGCAGCGACCAGGGGTTGACCCGACGCAACAGCCGATAGTCGCGCGCCACCAGCTTTTCGTCGGCCTCGGTCGGGGCATGGATGGCGGTGCGGCGCAGCCACAGCTGCGCCAGGCTATACCGGTGGGCCTGAAAGGCCATGCGCGAGGCCAACTGCGCGGCCTCGAACCGGGCCGGACCCGGATCGGCATAGCGATAGGACAGGGCGGCCGCGCGCCGCGCCAGATCAAAATCGTTCAGCCGGGCATGCCCCCTGGCGATGATGAAATAGGCCAACGCATCCTTTGGATCGGCCTGCAGCAGGCCCTTGGCCAGACGAATGGCCAGCCGCGGCTCGTCGTCTTCAAGGGCCCGGATGGCCAGGCCACGGGCCTGTTCAAGGGTCAGTTCGACCCGGTCATGCGCTTGCGCGGCGACAGGCGGCGCGGCGGCAATAGCCAGCAGGGCCGCCAGCCATATCGTGATCGCAAGGGATCCGAACCAGGTTCGGGCGTCGGCCCCTGCACGGCAGATCGGCATTGAGCAAGCCTTTAGTTGCTGCGTTCAAGGACGAACAGCCCGTATTCTTCTTCATTATCCAGCCCGTCGACGTGATCCTTGGCAAACAGCCCGCCGGCCACGGCATTGGACTGCGTTCCGCCAAAGGTGCCGCCATATTCGCCCTTGTTCTGCTTGGCGACGGTCACGCTGCCGGAAAAGGTGCCATCCTCGCCGATGTCCGTTGGCGCGATTTCCAGTTCTTCCAAGTCGAGATCCCGATCCACGTATTTGCGGTTGTAGATCAGACCCTTGACCCGGTTGTTGGAAAAGTCCGCATCAATGCGGGCGTCGCCATGGACCCGTGCGGCCTGACCCGGGGTGATCGCCGGATCGGTGCCCGGGGGCACCGGCAGCAGAACCGATCCGTTGTCCGGATAATTCATCAACCCGATATACTCGCCGTCATACCGGATATCGGCATTCTGTGTGTTGGCCGCAGGACGGTCGAACCCGCCAGAGCGGGAATAGGTGGCGCCGCCGTTGTAATAGCCGTCCAGCCCGCCGGTCACCACCAGCACGCCCTGGGTGCCGCCGATATCGCGGGCATAGGCGGTGGAATGGGTGCTCAGCGCATCCGGCTGGCGGGTAAAGGCCTGATACTGGCCGCCGGGCGTGTCCAGGCTGTCCGTGCGGGTATAGGCGACCGGCAGGGGGGTGCCGTTGAACGCCACACCGGTTACCACCAGCGTCGAATTGTTGGGATCGTTGGGGTCGGGAACGTAGGTGGCCGCGTCCAGATCGCTGGAAACGGCCGCCGGAATGTTCGATCCGCCGCCGGGTGTGGAATCCGGGTCTTCGGTATCCAGAAACGGGTTGGGTCCGCTGCCGCAAGCCGACAGGACGGATGCCGCCGCAATGCCTATCCAGATCCTCTGCATGTTCCTTGCCCCTCGCGCCGATTTTTTTCCGCCAGCGTCCCCGGTTCGGTAAAGAAAGTCAACGCAAATACACGCAAAACGAGAATTCAGTAGCCGGGCGCGGCCACGATATGGCAGTTTCCGTGGGCTGCAACCCAAGATATAGTAAGTGGCACAACAGATTCTGCCGGGGAAAGGAACGCCTATGCCGCTGTCGTCTGAACAACAGGCCGAAATCGAGGAACTGCGCGCCGACCCGCAGCCGACTCTGCGCGTGGTTGCGCCGGGGATGGAGCAGCACCTGTATCAGGCGCGGCCGGTGCTGGACCACGGATTCGTGCGTGTGATCGACTATATGGGCGACGATGCGGCGATCTGCCAGGCGGCACGGGTCAGCTATGGCAAGGGCACCAAGAGCGTGCAGAATGACGAGGGCCTGATCCGGTACCTGATGCGGCACTGGCATTCGACCCCGTTTGAAATGTGCGAGATCAAGCTGCATGTAAAGCTGCCGGTTTTCGTGGCGCGGCAGTGGATTCGCCACCGCACCGCCAATGTCAACGAATACTCGGCCCGCTATTCGATTCTGGACCGCGAGTTCTATATTCCAGCGCCGGAAAACATCAACGCGCAGTCCGTGGTAAACAATCAGGGCCGGGGCGACGTGTTGCAGGGCGCGGATGCCGATCGGGTTCTGCAGATCCTCAAGGCGGACTCGGCGCGCTGTTACGACAATTACGAGACGATGATCGATGAGGATGGTGTCGGTCTCGCCCGTGAACTGGCGCGGATGAACCTGCCGGCCAATATCTACACGCAATGGTACTGGAAAGTGGACCTGCACAATCTGTTCCACTTTCTGCGGCTGCGCGCGGACGCCCATGCGCAATACGAGATCCGCGTCTATGCAGAGGCGATCTGCGAGATGGTGGCCGATTGGGTGCCGGCGGCCTATCGCGCATTCGAGGATTACCGCATGGGCGCCGTGTCGATGTCGGCCCAGATGGTCGAATGTCTGCGCCGGATGCTGGCGGGCGAGACTGTGACTCAGGAAAACTCTGGTATGTCGGCTCGGGAATGGCGGGAATTCGAAGCTGTGATCCGCTAGGCCGTGCACCCGCGCCGCCGGATCGGCCACTGGCCCGGCTCTGTGCGAGCGGCTGCTTTTCCCGGTGGAACCGGAGTTCTCTCGGGGGTTGTGCGGATGGGTTCTCAAAGCAATTATTAAGTGAAACCAAGCTGATAAAGCACAATTTAATGAGGGATAAGGTCAGTTTTCGACCTTTCTGGTCTGGACACGACTCGAGATAGGCGAAAGAATTCACGCATTGGTGACTATGCCTGTCGTGAGTGGTGGGCTGAATTTTTTAGCATGATATTTCGGCGGCCTGACGGGTGTTGCGTCAAGCGGTGCAGGGACGGGAAATCGTTCGCGCTGCGACAACGGAACGAAACCGAGGGTCGCCGAATATTCCGCGCCGTCGCCCGGACATCCTAACCTGTACAGAGATTGACAAAAGCAGATCGACACCGATGTCGCTCTGGCGAGCGATGTTCCATGGCATCACGATGCTGCGTTCAACGGCGCGGCGATCCGTTCCGTTCCGGTATCACGCGGCCCGTGTCAGCCCACTCGTTTTCCCAGTCGCTGCAGCAACTGACACCCGCCGCCGCGCGGGCGCGGCAGGCATCCGAATGTCGGTCGGCCGATCTGGCCGACGCCCTGTCTTTTTATCTGCGTCCCCTTGTGCAGACCCGGTTCAAGTCAGACACCGAACCGGGCGCGGCAGGGAATGTGGTTACAACAGCTTGAGATTTCCGGCCATTTCCCGGCCGTCCCGGCCCTCTTCCAGATCATAATTGACCTTTTGATTGTCCGCCAGGCCGGTGAGGCCCGACCGCTCTACGGCCGAAATATGTACAAAGACGTCTTTGCCGCCGGTGTCAGGGGCGATGAATCCGTAGCCTTTTGTCGTGTTAAACCATTTCACGGTGCCAGTCGGCATTTCCCGTGTCTCCTTCTACTTTTCTTTCCGCCCCGAAATCGCGAGGCCCGTGCCAGCACGATCTTCGATCCTGCGTCCGGGCCAATTGAGTGGAACGGTCACACAATGGAAGGTTGTACTGCGACCTAGGATCGCATGACGCGGTGAAAAATCAAGAAAAAGGGGCTGCATCGCCGGCAAATCACCGATAATTTCCCATCTGGAAACGGAGTTCTGCATGATCATCTATGGTCTAAAAAACTGCGATACATGTCGCAAGGCCCTGAAAAAGCTTACAAATGCGAGTTTTGTCGATATCCGCGCACAGGGTGTGCCGCCGGATGTGATGCGCGCAGCGCACGAGCGGTTCGGCGACGCGCTGCTCAACCGGCGCTCGACCACCTGGCGCGGGTTGGATGCGGATCAGCGCGCCCGCGCGCCTCTGGAACTGATGCGCGATCACCCGACGCTGATGAAAAGACCTCTGATACAGGTTGAGGGGGAATTGTTTCTGGGCTTTGGCAAGGACGTGCAGGCGGCCCTTGGCGGGGCCTGATCCGGTGCCTATGTCCAAGCGGTCAACAGGAGAACGCATATGCGCAACGCCGCACTGGTATTAGGAGTGATTGCCGGGGTCGTCGGCATGGTGATCGGGTTTTTCAGCTATGGCTATACGGCGGCAATCGAGCAGTGGGGCGAGATTGACGGACTGGCCGTGCAGGTCGCCGATGTCGATCTGATCCGGGCGACGTCGGTGATCGCGCCGATGCTGGCCATCGCCGGCGGTGCGATGGCGCGGGCACGGGCCCTTTGGGGCGGCATTCTGCTGCTCCTGTCCGCGGCGGGGATGTATCACGCCTTTGGCTTCAACGTCTTCACCATGTTCCCGATCGCCTTTGCCGGGGTGGCCGGTCTGCTGGCCGTGGCGGCGGGCAAACCGGACGAGGAAAAGGCGCATTTCTGACCCGATGGCGGCTGTGCCCCCGGGCGCAGCGGTCAGGACAGGCGGCCCAGGTACCGGTCCAGCGACAGCGGCCCGGCGCCCTTGATGACGATGATCAGCAGGACCGTGACCCACAGCAGGCGCTGGTCCAGGATCACGCTGTCGGGCACGCCATCAAACCACGCGCCCAGGGTCTTGGCATCGGTGGCGCCATGCCCGACGATGTCGGTGGCGGACTGAACAATGACGAAACCGATCATGCCCAGCGCGGCCAGGCGGCTGAACAGGCCCAGCACGATCAGCGCTGGCAGGATGAATTCGGCATAGGTTCCGGCCATGGCGACCAGCCAGTGGAACACGCCCAGCTGCGAGCTGTCATAGCCCACGGCCTCCATGGCACGGGGAAAAATCTGGACATAGGCGCCGTCCGAGGGCGAGAACAGCCCGAATATTCCGCCGCCCAGTTTCGTCGCCGCCGATTTCCAGAAATAGATCAGCATGACCGTGGCAAAGGTGAACCGCGCCAGCGTCGGCAGGACAATCCCGGACACCCGCTCGAGGCGGTCAAAAAGGGCATTGTGCAGGGAAATCAGGGTGTTCATGGGTCAGTCTTTCGTCTGGAGTGAGGTCAGTGCCTGTCCGGCCAGCAGCAGCGACAGCGTTGCGGTCAGGTCGAAATCGGCGGCTTTGGCCTGGGCGTCGTCCAACGCCGCCGTCAGGGTCGATCCGGCGCCGAGCGCCGCGATCAGGGCTGCCCCCCCCGGCGGCAGCAGATGCGGTTCCGGGTCGAATTCGGGACGGGTGATCACCACATCCTGCGCCACATGCGCCGGTTTCGGCGCATCCGGCTGGGTGTTGAACCGCCAGATGTCAAAGAGCGGCCAGTCCGAGCGCAGCACCTGCAGCGCCGGGGCCAGCGTCACGGTGCTGCGCATCAAGACGTCCGGCGCGGTGCTTGCCAGGCAGTCGGGCGCGATGGCGCGACTGTCAGCGGCGTGATAGGAGCGGCGCAGGGCCAGTTCCAGCCGCGCGACATCGGGTAGATAACCCAGATGCGCCAGTTGCGGCAATCCGGCCAGATAGTCGGGCAGGGCCTGCCCGTAATGCATCAGCAACGGCGATCGCGGCGGATGCGCGCGCAGGAACTGACGCGCCAGCGTTGCCATGTTCTGCCGGCCCAACAGCTTGGTCAGGATCGGAAAGCCGGTCTGCAGCGCCTCGGTCAGAGAAACCGTGACGTTGTTGCGATAGACGTCGAACCGGGCCTGCGCGGCCTGTTTGCGGCCATCGACCAGCCCCGCCGGGGCCGGACGTGCCGGGTCCATCAGGGCGGCGGCGAAAAGGTCCTGGGATACTTTCATGCGGCCACGCGATCAAGGGCACGGGCCGCGCGGGCGGCTTCGTCACGCAGAACCGGCCAGTCGGGCACGTCATTGTCCCATTCCACCAGAACCGGCTTGGCGCCGCTGCGCGCCAGCGTGTAGTCCAACAGTGCCCAGACCGGATCGGCCACGGGATGGCCATGACTGTCGATCAGCAGCGGCGCGCCGTGTTCGTCGCTGTCCTTGTCATGCCCGCCCACGTGGATCTCGCCGACATGCTGCAAGGCAAAGGCGTCAATATAGTCCTGCGGTTGTGTCGCAAGGTTGGTGGCCGAGACGAATACATTGTTCACGTCCAGCAACAGACCGCAGCCGGTGCGCCGGACCAGTTCGGCCAGAAAGTCGGTTTCCGCCCAGCTGCTGTCCTGAAACGCCAGATAGCTGGACGGGTTTTCCAGCAGCATGCGCCGGCCCAGGGTGGTCTGTACCTGATCGATATGCGCGGCCACGCGGGTCAGGGTGGCGTTGGTATAGGGCAGGGGCAACAGGTCGTTCAGAAACGCCGCGCCGTGGCTGGACCAGGCCAGATGTTCGGAAAAGCTGGCCGGGTTCAGCCAGCCAATCAGGTGTTCCAGCCGCGCCAGGTGATCGCCGTCCAGCGGGCCTTCGCCGCCGATGGACAGGCCGACGCCATGAACCGATATGGCGAATTCTTCGGCCAGGGCGCGCAGCTGGGCCAGCGGCCGGCCGCCATCGCCCATATAGTTCTCGGCATGGATTTCCAGCCAGGCCACCGGATCGGGGGCCGCGCGCAGCGCCGCGAAATGCTGGGGTTTGTAACCGACGCCGGGCAGGGCGGGCAGCGACCTGTAGCTGTGCGCGGAATCCTTCATGGCGGACCTGTCGGTTCAGAGCGGAGACGGCGGGCCGGGATCGGCCCGCCAATGCGTTGGCTCAGGCCGGGATGTCGCGGTCCAGCGCGGTCAGCGAACCCTTGCGCGGTGTGCCGTCGGCGGTTGCCGGCAAATCCATGCTCTCGCAGGTTCCGGCTTCGACCAGCGACCAGGCGTTGCCTTGATAATCGACCGTCGATGTACCGGCGCAGGTCGTACCGGGACCGGCGGCACAGTCGTTCTGGCCGGCAAGGGAAACACCATAGCATTTCTCTTTGGACTGGGCGCTGACCGTCGTGGCGGTAGCGGCCAGAGCGGCAGCAACGGCGCTGGCGACGGCCAGGGACTTGGCGGTGTGGGACATCAGAAAACTCCTGTTGAACGATGGCTGGTTACGGTTCGCATTACCGAAAAGGTACGTGCTGCCGGGCGTGCGGTGAAGTCACGAGCCCGTGTTTCACGTCCCCGTCAGGCAGTGTTACGGCCGGACAGGCAATCAGGGTCCTAAATCACCCGCTTTTTGTCAAATGTTTCAATCCGGCCCCTGTGGCGGAGCCGGATTGTTACATCCGCAAGGGACAAATGTTACGCCAACAGATCCGGTGCCGTCGCTTCGCGGCTCAGGGTGGCGGTCACCTCGGCCAGGGGCTGCACGCTGGTACGCTTTTCGCCCAGCCGGCGCAGCGACACGGTGCGCTCTTCGACCTCGCGCTGTCCGACGGCCAGGATCACCGGAACCTTGCCCACCGAATGCTCACGCACCTTGTAATTGATCTTTTCGTTGCGGATATCGGCCTCGGCACGTACGCCGGCGGCCTGCAATTCAGCCACGACCTCGTGCACATAGTCGTCGGCCTCTGACGTGATCGAGGCCACGACCACCTGCCTGGGCGCCATCCAGAATGGCAGCTTGCCGGCATGCTGTTCGATCAGGATGCCGATGAAGCGTTCGAAACTGCCCAGGATCGCCCGGTGCAGCATGACCGGCCGGTGCTTGGCCCCATCGGCGCCGATATAGGTGGCGTCCAGACGTTCGGGCAGCACGAAATCGGCCTGGAACGTGCCCAACTGCCATTCGCGGCCGATCGCGTCGGTCAGCTTGAAGTCCAGTTTCGGCCCATAGAATGCGCCTTCGCCGGGATCCAGTTCGAAATCGTCGGTCACGGTGCGGATTGCCGCCTCCAGCGCGGCCTCGGCCTTGTCCCAGATTTCATCCGAGCCGGCGCGCACCTCGGGACGGGTCGAGAACTTGATGTCGAAACTCTCGAACCCGAGATCGCGATAGACCGCCGACAGCATCTGGATGAACCGCGCAGTTTCGTCCTTGATCTGATCCTCGGTGCAAAAAATATGCGCGTCGTCCTGGGTAAAGCCGCGCACCCGCATCAGCCCGTGCAGCGCGCCCGAGGGTTCGTAGCGGTTGCACGAGCCGAACTCGGCCATGCGCAGGGGCAGGTCGCGATAGGATTTCAGCCCGTGATTGTAGATCTGCACGTGGCAGGGACAGTTCATCGGCTTCAGCGCGTTGATCGACTTTTCGCGGGCATGTTCCTCGTCGACTTCGACGATGAACATGTTCTCCTGGTATTTCTCCCAGTGCCCCGAGGCTTCCCACAGCTTGCGGTCGACGACCTGCGGGGTGTTCACCTCGACATAGCCGTGCCGGCGCTGCTGGCGGCGCATGTAATCCTGCAGCGAGGTATAGACGGTCCAGCCGGCCGGATGCCAGAACACCTGGCCCGGCGCCTCTTCCTGCATGTGGAACAGGTCCATCTCGCGGCCCAGCTTGCGGTGGTCGCGCTTGGCGGCCTCTTCCAGCATGTTCAGATAGGCCCGCAGCTTTTCCTTGCCGGTAAAGGCCACGCCATAGATGCGCTGCAGCATGGCGCGGTCGCTGTCGCCGCGCCAATAGGCCCCGGCGATGCTCATCAGCTTGAACGCGTCGCCGGGCACCTGGCCGGTATGCTGCAGATGCGGCCCGCGGCACAGATCCTGCCAGTGGCCGTGCCAGTACATGCGCAGAGGCTCGTCGCCGGGAATGGCGTCGATCAGCTCGACCTTGTACGGCTCGTTGTTGGCCTTGTAGAATTCGATCGCCCGTTCGCGCTCCCAGACCTCGGTGGTCACTGGCTCGCGCTTGTTGATGATCTCTTTCATCTTCTTTTCGATCAGCCCCAGATCCTCGGGGGTGAACGGTTCGGCGCGGTCGAAATCGTAGTACCAGCCGTTTTCGATCACCGGGCCGATGGTCACCTTGGTGGCGGGCCAGATTTCCTGCACGGCGCGGGCCATGATATGGGCCAGGTCGTGACGCACCAGCTCGTTGGCCTGGGCCTCGTCTTTCATCGTGTGAATGGCGATGCTGGCATCGGCCTCGATCGGCCAGGCCAGATCCCAGTGGCGGCCGTTGACGGTGGCGCTGATCGCCTTTTTGGCCAGCGAGTTGGAAATGTCAGCGGCGACCTGGGCGGCGGTGATGCCGGCCTCGTAGCTGCGTGCATTGCCATCGGGAAAAGTGAGAGAGATTTGAGCCATGTCGGCCTCCTCGTCGGTTTGGCGCCCACTGAACGCCCGGTTGCGGGTTATGTACAAAGGTCTGTTTGGCGAGGCTCCTTGGCCAAGTCAACCGCTGAACGCGGGCGCTGAATACGGTCGTTGCGACCTGTCACACTTGCGAAACAGCGGGCACCCTTTCTGGTCGGCGCAAAGTCCCGCGCCATCGGGAACTTGCCAATATGGACAGTCCCTTTTCTTTGCGGCTAGATGCGACGATGCATTTTGATCGGTATCGAACCGGGAGTTTTTCGAGATGAAATCTGCGCCAGTTCGTCTATTGGCCTGTCTTGCGGTATGCAGCCTCGTTGTCTCCTGCGGCCGCGATCCTGACCTGGTCGGCATCGACAATGCCGAGACGCCTGTCGCCCAGCAGCGCGAGGCTGTGAAACGCAAGGTCTTTATCGCCACAACGCGCGAAGCCTCTGAAGTCACGGCCGTTTTTTATTCCAGGGACCGGGCACCAGAACTGGGATTTGCCTCGGTGGTCGTGTCGATCCCGCCGAACCACCAGCCGGGGCAGTTGGAGCGTCCAAAGCGGCTGCCACCCGACCCGCAGTCCGAATTTGCCGTGGTCGAACCGACGGTCTACGGGACCAGCAATGCCTTTGTGGCGAACATCAACCGCGAACTGGCCAAGCTGCCGCCGCGGGACCGCAAGGTTTTGCTGTTCGTGCATGGCTACAACAACACGGTCAGCGACTCGATCCTGCGCATGGCGCAATTTGTCGAGGATACCAATTTCACCGGGGTGCCGGTGTTGTTCTCCTGGGCCTCGGCCGCCAAGGCGACCCTCTATGTCTATGACCTGAACAGTGCCCTGACGGCCCGTCCGCGTTTGCTGGAAACTGCCAGCGTTTTGAGCAGGACCAACGCGTCTGGCTTTGATCTGTTCGCACATTCCATGGGGTCGATGCTGACCGTCGAGGCGATCGTTCAGGCCAGCATCGCCGGCAAGTACGATGCCAAGAGCCGACTGGACAACGTCATGCTGGCATCGCCGGACATCGACCTGGACCTGTTCAAGTCGCAGCTTGAGCATCTGGCCGAGAAGGACCGGAATTTCTATATCTTCGTGTCAAAGGACGACAAGGCACTGGGTTTTGCCCGACGCATTTCCGGTGGTGTGACGCGGGTCGGTGCGGCGGATGCACAGACGTTGGCACCGCTGGGGGTGACGGTCATCGATCTCAGCCTGATCGAGGATTCGACCTCGGGCACGCATTCCAAATTCGCCGGGTCGCCCGAAGTCGTGCAACTGATCGGCAAAAGTCTGAAGGCCGATCACTACAAGGAGCCGCGCAATCAATCGACCCTGATCGAGGTGCTGGACGGGGTTCCCGTCCTGCATGTTCTGGTGCCCGACTGATCTGATGCGGCTGCGCCCGCCTAGCGGGCTGGGACCGGAACACCCGCGCGGATGGCCTGAGAAAATCCTGAGACCAGCCCGACGGCCCTGGCCTGGGGCGCGATCCGGCCCAGAGCGCGCAGTTCGGCCATCGTATGGCGCCTGTCCAGCGCGCCACGCTCATAGGCATAGTCCGGCAGATAACCGTTCGCCAGCAGCCGCCAATCCAACGGCAGGCCGTTGCCGATGGCATCCATCATCCTGAGTACGACCGTGGTGCAATTGGTGCTGATCGAGTTGTAGAATTCGGGTTGCGCTGCCAGGGCATTGGCATCGCGCACATACTCCCTCAGCAGGGCACGGGCCATTTCCATGGGCACGGACAGACGAAACAGCTGCACATCCTCGCCCCGGACGTTGCTGCGCACACCGACCACATCCTGCTCGACACTGGCAATGATGACCAGCGTATTGGTCTTGAAGAAATCGGCGATTGGCGAGAACCCCCCGCCGACCTCGCGCCGCACCTCGACCGACCAGGCTAGGTACTGACCTTCGGCAAAGCCGAAACTGACGATGAAATGCGCCATGGCCGGTCCCGCCCAATAGGACAGGAACATGTCCACTGATTGCAGCTGACTCAGATCGTAGCGGCGCGTCGTCCAGTTGACGGAATAGTCGTCATCGCTGCGCCAGTCGAATTCCCGGATATTGGTCAACGTCAGCAGATCGCCGTCGATCCGGCCGGTGACCTGGCGGGCGACATCGGGCGACCAGTTGCCCGTGGCCGGGGGGGGGATCGACAGCCACCAGGTCAGCAGGCCGGCAAAGACCAGTGCGAACAGGCCCAGAGCACCGATGCGGCGCGCGCCGAACTGTGCCAGCACGATGGCAGCACCGAACAGGCCAAAGCCGCCGCTGACGGCCATCCGCCAGGTCTCCGGGCCGGGCAGGCGGAACCACAGGGCCAGCGCGCCCCACGCCGTTGCGACCATCACGATCAGGATGACGATTGCGATGGCGGTGTATCTGAAGAGCCTGAGCATGGCCTGCCTGCATTGCGATGCCTCCGGTCTAGATGGGCCCAGGTGGCAGTTCAATCCCGCCGTTCGTCGGGTGTTGCGGCGTCAGGCTTTTCACCGGCTGCGCGGATCGGTAATTGCAGCTTTGGCCCCGGCGTGCATGATCGGCGCAAATCAAGGAGACGACATGACCGAAGCCACATATCTGGACAGTCCGCAGGGACGGCGCATCGCCTATCACTACAGCCCCGGCGCCGGACCCTGCATCGTGTTTTTAGGCGGATTGAAATCGGACATGCAGGGCACCAAGGCGGTGCATCTGGAAACCTGGGCGCGGGCGCGCGGTCAGGCCTTTTTGCGTTTCGACTATTCCGGACATGGCGAAAGCAGCGGCCGGTTCAAGGATGGCTGTATCGGCGACTGGGCCGAGGACAGCCTGGCCGCCGTCAGCGCCCTGACCCAGGGGCCGCTGTTGCTGGTCGGCTCGTCCATGGGCGGCTGGCAGGCGCTGTTGCTGGCCCGCGCGATCCCCGAGCGGATCGTCGGCATGGTCACCATCGCCGCCGCGCCGGATTTCACCGAGGATGGCTATTGGGCAAATTTCACCCCGGCGCAGAAACAGGCGCTGGAGACGGTAGGTCATGTGGAACTGCCTTCGGACTATATGGAACCCTATATCATCACCAGACGCATGATCGAGGACGGGCGGCGGCAATTGGTATTGCGCGCGCCGCTGGCGCTGCCCTTTCCGGTGCGCTGCCTGCAGGGCACCGCCGACACTGCGGTCAGCACAGAAACCGCGCTGCGCCTGCTGGGGCACGCCACCTGTCCCGACATGCGCCTGACGCTGGTCAAGGATGCCGATCACCGGTTCTCGGACGGCCCCTGCCTGGAGCTGATCGAGGCGGCGGTTGCCGACATTCTGTCCGGCCACACCGGCGCGGGCTGAACTTACAACTTGGGGCGCGTCATTTGCGCCGGCCGATCGGAGGCAGGACATGGATCAAAGAATCAGCCTGATCACGCTGGGGGTCGCGGACCCGGCCAGGGCCGCGGTTTTTTACGAGGCGCTGGGCTGGCAGAGGGTCGAAACGCCGGACGGGGTGATCGCCTTTGACCTGATCGGTCAGACGCTGGGACTGTATCCACTGAATAATCTGGCCGAGGATATCGGGGTGCCGGCAGACACGCTCGGCCAGGGGGCGGTGACCCTCGGCTATAACTGCCGGGAAAAATCAGAGGTCGCGACGGTGCTGGCCGCCGCAAAGGCGGCCGGTGCCGACATCCTGAAACCGGCCAGCGACGTGTTCTGGGGCGGGCATCACGGCTATTTCCGGGCGCCGGATGGCAGCATCTGGGAGGTCGCGTTCAACCCCTTTTCACCACTGTCGCCCGAGGGCGCATTTCGCTGGAACGGCTACAGCTGATGCGCCGCCCGGCCAGCATGCGCGGCCTTGAAAATCTGGGCCGGGTGCGCCTGTCGCGGCATTTCTTCATGCGCGATTTCCTGTATTCCGAAATCGGCAATTTTCACACGCTGCAGAACATTCCCGACAATCCGGATCTGGCGATCGAGACCGGGCGGGCCTTTTGCGAAACCCTGATGGACCCGCTGGAAGAGACCTTTGGCCGGGTGGCCGTGCGGTCGGGCTATCGCTCGGCGGCGCTGAACCGGTTCGGCAACGAGAACCGTCTGAACTGCGCGCGCAACGAACACCCGCTGGAATGCCATATCTGGGATCGCGGCACCGGAGAAGCGCGCATTGCCGGGGCGTCGCTGGTCATTCCGTGGTTTGCCGATCAATACGCGCGGGGGCGCGACTGGCGTGACCTGGCCTGGTGGCTGCACGACCATCTGGATTATTCCGAGATCTGGTTCTTTCCCAGGCTCTGCGCCTTTAACCTGGCCTGGCGGCCACAGCCGCTGCGGCGCATCGACAGCTATATCGCGCCCCGGGGCCGGTTGCTGGTCGCCGGGCAGACGCCCGATGAAACGACGGATCAGCGGCGCGCGCGCTATGCCGATTTCCCACCCTTTCGGGGCACGGCGTCACCCATGGCCAGGCGGTGATCAGTAAAGCTTGGCGCGCTCTTCCTTGCTGAGCAGGTGTATGGGGGCCACCGGTGCGCCGCTGGCCGCGTCAAAGAACGGCGTTTGCCGCCAGCGGCCCGACAGGCGCGCCGCGCCCATGCGGGTCAACAGGTTCCAGGCCAGCCGGCCAGCGCCGCGGTGTTTGGACGCACCGCCCGGTTGCGGGATGAAGCAATGCGCCTGGATCGGCCCCAGTTTGGCGGCATCGTCAAGTCGCGCCACACGCACGGCGGCAAAGGGCAGGCCCGGTCGGGCCAGCGTGTTGAACAGCGGCACCTTGCAGCAACCGGCATACCAGCGCAGCGGCCCCTTTGGCCCCAAGCGCAGCACGGCCAGATGTTCCGCGCCGCTGTCCACATGCACCGTGTCGGGTGTGGTCTGATACAGATCGACCCCCTCGGGGCCCGGATCCGGCTGGTTCAGATACAGTTCCGCCGCGCGGCAATCGCGGCAATGGCAGATCAGATGCGTCCCGGCCCTGGGGCCGGCCGGCGAGATGTGCCCACGGATTTGCCCGCATTCGCAGGCAAATCCGATAGTCGCCGGGTCCGCCATCTAACGGCGGCCTTATTCGGCCGCGACGTTGGTGTTGGCGGCTTTCTTGCCGCGCGCCTTGCCGCTGTTGGCGTTCATGAATTCAAACACCAGCGGGCGGATATTGTCGCGCCAGGACTTGCCGGCAAAGATGCCGTAATGGCCGGCGCCGGGCTCGACATGGCTGGCCTTCATGCTGTCGGGCAGGCCGGTGCACAGATCCAGCGCGGCGATACACTGGCCGGGGGCCGAGATATCGTCCTTGGCGCCTTCGACGGTCTTGACGGCGACCTTGGTGATCTTGCCGATATCGACCTTGTGTCCGTCGACGACAAATTCGTTCCGTGCGATCTCGCGCTGCTTGAAGATGCGTTCGACGGTGGACAGGTAGAACTCGGCCGGCATGTCCATGACCGCCAGATATTCGTCGTAGAACCGGTTGTGCGCATCGTGATCCGAGGCTTCGCCGCGCGCCACCCGCAGAATCTGATCGTAGAACGCCATGCCGTGGCGTTCCGCATTCATCGACATGAACGACTGCAGTTGCAGCAGGCCGGGATAGACCATGCGCCCGACACCGGGATATTTGAACCCGACGCGCTGAATCATGGTTTCCTCAAGCTGACCCATGGTAACGCGCCGGCCGAAATCGGTGACGTCGGTCGGGGTGGCGTCCGGATCGACCGGGCCGCCGATCAGGGTCAGGCTGCGCGGCTGCGCGTCCGGGTCCTGCTCGGCCAGATAGGCGGTTGCCGCCAGGGTCAGCGGCGCCGGCTGACAGACCGCGATGACGTGAATGTCGGGACCCAGGGCGCGCATGAAATCGACCAGGTAAAGGGTATAATCCTCGATGTCGAACTTGCCGGCCGAAACCGGGATGTCGCGGGCGTTGTGCCAGTCGGTCGTGTAGACATCGCAATCGACCAGCAGGGATTTCACCGTGCTGCGCATGAGTGTGGCATAGTGTCCCGACATCGGCGCAACCAAGAGAACCTTGCGTTCCTTTGTCTCGCGGCCGGGCACGGAAAAGCTGATCAGATCGCCGAACGGACGCTCGACGACGGTCTCGATATTCACCAGATGGTCCTTGCCATCCGTGCAGGTAAAGGTGCGGATGCCCCAGTCTGGCTTCGCCACCATGCGTGAAAACGTGCGCTCCGTCACTTCGCCCCAAGCCGCCATCCAGTTGAGTGCGGGGTTTGGAATCATGCTGAAAATCGGGTACGATGCCAAGGCAAGGGCAGAGGCGCCCATCCATTGGTTGGTGTTGCGCGCCGTTTCCATCAGGTCGTAGGTCATCATGTAGCGCATTTCGGGACTCCATCCGTTCATTTTCGATCCTGAGGATCGGACCAACCGTCGCTTTGCCCCCCGAAACCGGCGACGATATTCTGCATAGCAGCAAGATTACGAGGAATTCATAAAAATGACAACTCCCCAAGACAGTGTATCGGAACTGTCAGGCGAAAACGTTGAGCGCCTAAAAGAAAATCTGAACAAGATAGAAAGCCTGTCCAAGCGCCTGGTCGAGGTCATGTCGAAAAAGAGCGCCCCGAACGCAGCGCTGGCCAGCCCGAAGCCGGAGTTGTTTGCTAAGGCAGCAACGGCGTATTGGACCGAGGCGATCCAGAATCCCAGCAAACTGATTGAACAGCAGATCGCCTATTGGGGAGAGTCGGTTAAGCATTTTGCCGAGGTGCAGGAGACCCTGGCCAAGGGGCGTCTGGAGGCGCCCGAGGACACCGGTCCAAAGGATCGCCGTTTCGCCAATCCGCTCTGGAACAGTCATCCCTATTTCAACTTCCTCAAGCAGCAATACCAGATCAACTCCGAGGCGATCAAACGCGCCGTGGACAGCGTCGAGGACATGGACAGCAAGGAGAAGCAGCGGCTGTCCTATTTTGCGAACCAGATCGTCGACATGATGGCGCCGACCAACTTTTTGGCGACCAATCCGGACGCGCTGGAAAAAGCGCTGGAAACCGACGGCAGATCGCTGGTCAAGGGCCTTGAGAACCTGATCTCGGATCTCGAGGCAAACAATGGCGAACTGGTTGTGCGTCTGGCCGATGAAAAGGCGTTTGAGCTGGGCCGCAACATCGCCACGACGCCGGGCGAGGTGGTGTATCGCAACAAGATGATCGAGCTGATCCAGTACAAGCCCACCACCGAAAAAGTTCACGAGATCCCGATGGTGGTTTTCCCGCCCTGGATCAATAAGTTCTACATCCTTGATCTCAAGGAGCAGAACAGCCTGATCAAATGGATCACGGATCAGGGTTATACCCTATTCGTGGTCAGCTGGATCAACCCGGATGCCAGCTATGCCGATATCGGCATGGAGGACTATATAGAAGAGGGCTATCTGACGGCCATTCGCGAAGCCAAGGCGATCTGCAAGGTCAAGCAGGTCAACACCATCGGCTATTGCATCGCCGGCACCACGCTGGCCCTGACCGCGGCGCTGCTGAAGAAACGTGGTGACAAGTCGATCAAGTCGGCAACCTTTTTCACCGCGCTGACGGATTTCAGCGATCAGGGCGAGTTCACGCCGTTCCTGACCGACGACTTTCTGGACGGGATCGAATCCGAGGTCGAGGAAAAGGGCGTTCTGCAGTCCTTTATCATGTCCCGGACCTTCAGCTTCCTGCGCTCCAACGATCTGGTCTATTCGCCGGCGATCCGCAGCTACATGATGGGCGAGGCGCCGCCGGCTTTCGATCTGCTGTATTGGAACGGCGACGGAACGAACCTGCCGGCCAAGATGTCCAAACAGTATTTGCGCGGACTGTGTCAGGCCAACCAGTTCGCCGGCGAGGGGTTCGAACTGTTTGGCGAAAAGCTGAGCGTCAAGGATGTCGATGTGCCGCTGTGCTCGATTGCCTGCGAGGCGGATCACATTGCCGCCTGGAAGGATTGTTACCGGGGCGTGCAGATGATGGGGTCCAAGAACAAGACCTTTATCGTCTCCGAATCCGGTCATATCGCCGGCATCGTCAACCCGCCCAGCAAGAACAAGTACGGGCACTATATCAATGACGATCTGTCACTGGATCATGCGGACTGGCTGAAATCGGCAGAGCGTCACGACGGATCGTGGTGGCCGCGCTGGCAGACCTGGCTCAAAGCGCGTTCGGGCAAGCAGGTTCCGGCCCGCGAACCGGGCGATTCGACTCACCCTGTGCTTGCGCCAGCCCCCGGAACCTATGTGAACATGAAGCCAACCCTCGGAAAATCCTAGGTTTTTAAAAATATGCTGCGGCGCAGCAAAAATTACTTGAAATGCCGCGTCGCAGCATGCATATTCTCCTCATCACCGAAACACGGGGCTGGCCCGGATCGGAAAACGAGGAAAAAGCAAATGGCTAAAGCACAAGATTTCACCGCCGTCGTCAAAGATGTCATGGGTTCCTTCCCGGTTGACACCAAAGCCTTTGAAGAGGCCTTCAAGACCCAAGCGACCCTGAACGAGAAACTGTCGGGCGTTGCTCTGGAAGCTGCTGAGAAATCCACCGAGATCTCCAGCAAATGGACCAAAGACACCATCGCCAAACTGGCCGAGATGTCGAAAGCCAAAGCAGAGCCTGCCGACTATGCCAAGTCGGTCACCGACTTCGCATCGGCTGCTGCCGAAGTTGCCGCCGAGAACATGGCTGCCTTCGCTGAAGTTGCCAAGAAAGTTCAGATGGACACCGTCGAGCTGCTGATGGCTGCTGGCAAAGACATCACCGAAGATGCAACCGCCGCTGTCAAAAAAGCCACCAACGAGGTGACTTCGGCCGCCAAGAAGGCTGCTGCCAAGTAAGGCACCAATGACCGAATTTGCGCTATCTCCTCCCAAACGGCGCAAAGACGGGGGCAGGTCGAAAGACCTGCCCATTTTTTTTGTTTGCACGCCGCTTTTCGAACCTAGATACGGCCGGGTATTAGCGGATGTCTGGACGGATGGACGGCGGCGGTCTGTTGCTCGCCGTGACCGCGCCGGGGCGTGGTATTTACCAAGGCTTTCAATTCCTGCTGCGCTCGCATAGTCTATGCTGCAACGCATCATGTTTCGGGAGGAAATTAAGATGGCAGAACAGGAAAAACCCCTTCTGATCAAGAGGTACGCCAGCCGGCGTCTCTACAACACCGAGACCAGCGATTATGTCACGCTGGACGACATTGCCGGGTTCATCCGCAAAGGCCGAGAGGTGCAGATCGTCGATCTGAAATCCGGCGATGACCTGACGCGGCAATACCTGCTGCAGATCATCGCCGAACATGAAAGCCGCGGTGAAAATGTGCTGCCAGTGACGGTTCTAAACGATCTGGTGCGCAGCTACATGGTGCCCGGCGGCGGGATGATGCCGCAATTCCTGCAAAGCTCGTTCGACATGCTGCGCGAAAACCAGGCCAAGATGATGGAAAACATGTCGGCAATGAACCCGATGTCCAAGATGCCCGGGTTCGAGGCGATGAAGGCCCAGCAAGAGGCGTTTCTCAAGGCGATGACCGGTGGCATGCCGGGGGCGTGGAAAGTGCCGGACAAATCCGAAGGCGAAAGCGCCGAAGATGCGCCGGAGGATCTTGAGGCGATCAAAAGCCAGTTGGCGGCATTGCAGGCCAAACTCGCCAAGCTCAAATAGCCGGCGCGGCACCGGATGCCTGTCTGACGCGCACCGGGCCGCAATGCCCGCGGGGTCTGCGATCCATCGGATCGGTCGATGCTGCGGGCCGTAAAACGTCAGAAGGTGTCAGGTTCCGAAGGCCGGAACCGGTTGCATGGCCTCACCGACGGCCGCCAGCAGGATATCCGCGATCACGTTCAGTTCGTCCCGGCTCAGGCGTACCGGCAGGCGCACGTCACAGGCCCGCATCAGCATGGCGCGCGTGGCCGGCAGTTCCGGCAGGACCGGTATGAACCGCCAGTTCCAAAAGGCGCGGGCATTGTCCTGACTTTGCCCGAACACCTGCACCTTGACGCCACGCGCTTCGGCGGCCGCAGCAAAGGCGTCGGTTTCGGCGTCACTCATCCCTATCAGATTGAACTGAATGGAATCCGGCGCGCGCCGTTCCGGCGGCAGGGGCGGTGGCACGTCGATGAACGGCGACCCGTTCAGCCGGTCGGCGACATAATCGTGATTGCGCAGCCCGTCGCGGACCCGCCGCGCCAGTTCCGGCAATTGCGGGCGGATCACCGCCGCGGACAGGTTGCTCATGCGCAGATTGTACAAGGGCAACCGGTTCTGCCAGCGGGCAAAAGCCTGTTCCAGCTCGGCTGAATTGTCCCCATCGGGGCCTTTGTGTTTTTGCCAGTTGTGCTCATAGGCGCCCGACATGATCACCGCCCGGGCCACCAGGTCGGCGTCGTCGGTGATCAGGATGCCGCCTTCGCCGGCATTGATCATCTTGTAGGACTGGAACGAGAAACAGCCGGCCCGGCCGATGGTGCCGATGTTGCGTCCGTTCCAGGTTGTGCCCAGCGAATGCGCCGCATCCTCGATCACCGGAATGCCGCGGGCATCGCACAAGGACATGATCGCGTCCATGTCGCTGGTATGGCCGCGCATGTGGCTGATGATGACCGCCTGAACACTGTCCAATTTGGCGGTAAAGTCGGCGATATCCACGCGATAATTTTCGCCGACCTCGCACAGAACCGGCAGGCAATCGGCATGCATCACCGAGGACGGCACGGCGGCAAAGGTGAAGCCGGGAATCAGAACCCGGGCATCGCGCGGCAGGCCCAGGGCCTTGAGCGACAGAAAAAGTGCCGCCGAACAGGACGACACGGCCAGTGCGTACTTGCTGCCGATCAGGCGGGCGAACTCGCCTTCCAGCAGTGTCACCGGCGCATCCTGCGGCGCGGTATAACGGAACAGGTCGCCCGATTGCAGCAGCGCGTCGATCGCCCGGCGCGCCCCGGCCGGAATGGGTTCGGCGTCATGGACATTCGGTGGCAAGGTCATATTTCAATTTCCTTAAACTAACCTTTGAAAATAATAAAACAGATGCGGAGATGTGCCAATAGGTCCGCAAAATTACCTTGCGGCAGTCTGCCGAATGTCGCCGATTGGCGTGGACGCGATCAGATGCCCAGCCGGTCGCGCATGGCATACCAGGTCATCGCCAGCGCCAGCAGCGGCGTGCGCAGCATCGCGCCGCCGGGAAAGGCCGGGGCCGGCACCCGCGCCATGGTGTCGAACCCATCCGCCTGTCCCAGGATCGCCAGCGCCATCAACTGACCGGCATGCGTGGCCGTGCCGACCCCATGCCCGGAATAGCCCGAAGCTGACAGCATGTTGGGCGCCAGCCGCGCCAGGTACGGCATCCGCCGCATCGAGATCGCCAGCGTACCTCCCCAGGCATAGTCGATGCGGACATCCGCCAGATGCGGGAAGATCTGTGTCATCGGTTTGCGCACAACAGCGGCGATATCGGCCGGAAATCGATAGCCATAGCTTTCGCCGCCGCCGAACAGCAGCCGACCATCGGCGCTGAGGCGAAAATAGTTCACCACGAATTTGCTGTCGGCCACCGCAATGTCGCGCCGCAGCACCTGATCTGCCTGGTCGCCCAGCGGTTCGGTGGCGACGATGAAATTGTTGATCGGCATGACCCGTGCCGCCACCCGGCGGTTGAGATTGCCCAGATAGCCGTTTCCGGCCAGCAGGACATGATCCGCAACCACCCGGCCGCGGTCGGTCTGCACCGTGGCGCGAGGGCCGCGCTCGATGTGATGCACATGGCTGTTCTCGTATATCCGCACGCCGGCCGCCGCCGCTGCCCGGCCCAGACCCAGCGCGTAGTTCAACGGGTGCAGATGCGCCGCCCCCCAATCCACCGTGCCGCCAGCATAGGCGGGCGAGGGGCACAGCGTCCGGCACGCGTCGCGGTCCAGCGTCTCGATCCTGTCATAGCCATAGCGGGCCTGCAGATGTTCGGCATAGCCATGCAGGCCGGCCACTTCGCGGGCGCTGCATGCGGTATGGGCGACGCCGGGTTTCAGGTCGCAGTCGATATCGTGGCGCGCGATCAGTCCCTTGACCAGCGCCTTGGCGTCCTGGGCCAGTCGCCAGAGCTTGCCTGCCTCGGCCTCGCCCATCAGAGCTTCGAGCCCGTCCTGATCCATCCGCTGGCCGCTGCCCAATTGTCCGCCATTGCGTCCCGAGGCGCCGAACCCGATGCGGTGAGCATCCAGCAGCACCACATCCATTCCGGCCTGGGCCAGGTGCAGCGCGGCGGACAGGCCGGTATAGCCGGCCCCCACCACGCAGACATCGGCCCGGGTATCGCCGCGCAAAGGCGCGAATTCATCCAGCAGGTTGGCCGTCGCGGCATACCAGCTGTCTGGATGCCGGCCCTGAATATCGTTGGAAAACAGCAGGTTCATCGCACCCTCCGCTATCGGCGCGCGCCCCCGCTGCCGGGTGCCGGCCGGCTCGGCCTCAGACGTTCAACAGAAGATGTTCCCGCTCCCAGGGCGAGATCACCTGCAGGAACTCTTCGTATTCGGCCCGTTTCACGATGCTGTAGACCCGGGCGAATTCCGCTCCCAGAACCTGGTGCAGTTCCGGGGCGCTTTCGAACAGATCCAGCGCCTCGCCCATCACCCGGGGAATATCCGTCTGGCCCTCATAGGCATCGCCCTTGAACTGTTTGCCCGGGCGCTGTTCCTGCATCATGCCCAGATAGCCGCAGGCCAGCGAGGCGGCGATGCCCAGATAGGGGTTGCAATCCATCCCGGCCAGCCGGTTTTCCACCCGCCGGGCCTCGGGGTCGGACAGGGGAATGCGGATGCCGGTGGTGCGGTTGTCCCGGCCCCATTCCAGGTTGACCGGTGCCGCGTGGTCGCGGGTATAGCGGCGATAGCTGTTCACATAGGGCGCCATCACCGCGATTGCGGCGGGCAGATGATGCTGCAATCCGCCGATGAAATGAAAAAAGGCATCGGTTTCGCCGCCCTGCGGTCCGGCAAAGATGTTGCGCCCGGTTTCGATGTCCAGCACCGAATGGTGAATATGCATGGCGCTGCCCGGCTCGTCCGCGATGGGTTTGGCCATGAAGGTGGCGAAACAGTCGTGCCGCAGCGCCGCCTCGCGGATCAGCCGCTTGAAATAGAACACTTCGTCCGCCAGCTTGACCGGATCGCCATGTCGCAGGTTGATCTCCAGCTGGCCGGCGCCGCCCTCCTGGGTGATGCCGTCGATTTCGAAGCCCTGCGCCTCGGCAAAGTCATATATGTCGTCGATCACCGGGCCAAACTCGTCCACCGCAGTCATCGAATAGGCCTGCCTGGCAGCGGACGGACGGCCCGACCGGCCCATCATCGGCTGGATTTCCTTGGCCGGATCGATGTTGCGGGCCACCAGATAGAACTCCATCTCGGGGGCCACGACCGGTTTCCAGCCCTGCGCGCGATACAGTTCGACCACCCGCCTCAACACGTTGCGCGGCGAGCAGGGCACCGGGTTGCCCTTTCGGTCAAAGGCGTCATGGATCACCTGCAGCGTCCAGTCACCGGTCCAGGGGGCGGCGGACGCGGTGGACATGTCGGGGCGCAGGATCATGTCCTTTTCGATGAACCCGTCCTCGCCCGCGGCCTCGCCCCAATCGCCGGTGATGGTCTGATAAAAGATACTGTCGGGCAGGTGGAAATATTCCTGCTTGGCGAACTTGCTGGCCGGCACGGCCTTGCCGCGTGCAATGCCGGGCAGGTCCGAGATGATGCATTCCACCTCGTCCAGCCGCCGGCCTTCGAGATAGCTCTGCGCCGCCGCCGGGCATGTGGGAAGCCAGTCGGTCATTGCAGCGACCCGTTCTTGAAGAAGGCGGCGATGTGATCGGCCATGTCGCGGTTGTTGTTGGGGGTCGCCAGCTGAGCGGCGGCGGCATCCAGGATCGCGTCGGGCACCAGGCCGCGGCCGCGGGTGCGGATCAAGCCATCGACAAAGTCGGCGCTGAACTCGGGATGCGGCTGCACCGTCCAGACGGTGTCGCCATAGGCCAGGATGGCATTCTTGCAGAATGCATTGCTGCCCAGAACCCGGGCGCTCTCGGGCAGTTCGGTGACCTGATCCTGATGCCAGGCGTTCAGCGTAACGGTGTCCTTGCCGGTTTGATACTGGGTCGGACCCACCGACCAGCCGCCGGGGAATTTTTCGACCTTGCCGCCCAGGGCCTGGGCGATGATCTGATGGCCGAAACAGATCCCGACAAGCGGCAGCTTCTTCGCCACGATGTCGCGCACCAGATCTTCAAGCGGCGGAATCCAGGGGTGATCCTCATAGGCGCCGTGTTTCGACCCCGTGATCAGCCAGCCTTCGGCGGCCTCGGCACCGTCGGGAAACCGGTTGTCGACCACCGGATAGGTGACGAACTCAAAGTCGTGGCCGGCCAGCATCGTCTTGAAGATCTGGTCGTAATCTCCCATTGCCTCGATCATGTTCTCCGGCGAATGGCCAGTTTGTAGGATGCCGATTTTCATGTTTCACCATTAATTTGATCAAATTCAGGATACCGCAGTGACATCGCCAGATCAAGGGCGCTGACGCGCCGCGCCGTATGTTGCCGGAATCCCTGACGCGTTCCGAGGTGCATTCTTGCAAAACCCAGCGATACCAATCTTCTGCACTTGAGACCTGGTTCTTAGGTGGCGCATCAATATGCCGGACACGCGCGGTGTTCGGGTATCCGTGCAGCAAGTTTCGGTGACCGAAGCGATTCGGAAGTTGGGTCGGACGATCCTGTTATGATCAAATCGCGGATACGCAGGCGTCGTGTCGGGCCTTCACCGTAACAGGTTCAGGCGCAGGCGCATGCGGCTGCGCTGTTCCTGGGGCAGATGGCGGTTCAGGTGCCGGCCGATCAGGCCAAAAACGGTGACCACGATCAGGGTGAAAAGGATGAAATAGCCGGCCAGAATCGGATAGGGGACAAAGGGGTTGAACGTCTTGTCGGCGAAATAGCTGGCATAATACAGCGCGTCGCCGCGTTGCTGCCAGGCCGGAAAGCCGGAAAAGAACACCAGGGTTGTGGCATGGAACAGAAAGATCGCCTCGTTGGTATAGGCCGGCCAGGCCAGCCGCAACATGGTTGGCCAGACGATCCGGCGAAAGCGCGGCCATCCGGTCATGCCATAGGCATCGGCGGCCTCGGTGTCGCCCTTGGGGATCGACAGTAGGGCACCATAAAAGATCTCGCCGGTATAGGCCGCCGTGTTCAGGAACAGCACGATCAGCGCCCCCAGCCAGGCAGCAGTAAAGGCGTCAAACAACGGGCTGACGCTTTTGAGGCTGAGAAACAGGAAATAGGCAAAGAAGAACTGGATGAACAGCGGCGAGCCGCGAAAGATGAATATGAACCATTCCGCCGGCTTGCGCGCCCAGCGGCTGCTTGACCCTTTGGCGACCGCCAGCGTTGTGGCCAGGAAAAATCCGGTGATCAGCGCCATGATGCCGAAATAGATGTTCCAGATCATGCCCGAGCCGATCAGCGTGAACTGTTCGCACAGGGTGAATCCTTCGCGCGGCAGCAGCCGCTCGCCGATGCCCAGAGAGCGCAGCCCATAGTCCTGAATGGTTTGCCAGCAGCTCATTACATTGCCGCCTTTCGCTGGGCTTCGCCGCCCGCCGTCGCCTGCCCGTGGGTCAGGCGCACCATCAGCCGATCCAGCGTCAGTTCCGACACCCGTGTGAACCCGAGATAGAAGATCAGCAGGAACAGGAAATACCACATCCGCCAGTCACCATGCGGATAGTCGGTGAATTTCGTCGTCTTGGTGCCGCCCAGTTCCCGCGCCCAATAGACAATGTCCTCGATGCCCAGCAGGAACAGCAGTGGCGTTGCCTTGATCAGCACCATCCACAGGTTCGACAGCCCCGGCAGCGCATAGACCCACATCTGCGGCACCAGCACCCGCCAAAAGGTCTGGCGATGCGACATGCCATAGGCCTCGGCGGTTTCCAGCTGGGCGCGGGGTACCGCGCGCATGCCGCCAAACAGCACATTGGCGGCAAAAGCGCCAAACACAATCGCAAAGGTCATCACCGCCAAGAAGAAGCCATAGGTCTCGTGTACCCATTGCGGTGCGGTACTCAGCGGTAGTTTGGCGGCGGTGCAGACCACGAAATCCGACCCCTGCCGGATCGGTTGATCCCAGTCCGGGCACAGGACGCGGTGGCGCATGAACTCAAACGCCTGATCCAGCGCGATCACGAAGAACAGGAAAAACGCGATGTCCGGCACGCCCCGCACCAGCGCGATATAGGTTTTGCCGATCCAGCGCAGCGGCGTGATGCGCGACCGCGCCGCCATCGCCCCCAGAAACCCGAATCCCAGGGCGACGGGCGCCGTGATCGCCAAAAGCAGCAGCACCTTGAGAAAGGCGACATAGAACGAAATATGCACGCCGGTCGTAAGATAGCAGGCGAACCAGCGAAGAGTTCCCAGCGTGTCAGGGTCGGTGCAGAATGAAAACATGTCTGGATACGCGCCGGCTGAATAGGCCCCTGCGGGCGGTCTGGGCAAATGGCGGCAGGGGTCCGCCCTGGACGGCGGACCCGTTTGGCCGGGTTCAGTAGGTGGTGATGCTTTCGCCGAACCACTTGATCAGCAGGGTGTTCAGCGATCCGTCCTCTTTCATCGAGGTGATGGCCGCATCGAACTTGGCCCGCAGCTCGGCGTCGCTTTCGCGCAGGCCGATGCCGATGCCGCGGCCCAGCGGCACGTCCTCGCCGACAAAGGCCAGTTCGCCGCCGGATTCATCGACCAGCGGCACCAGATAATCCTTGTCGGCAAACACCGCATCCGCCTCGCCGTTGCGCACCGCCGCAACAGTTTCCTCCGGCGTTGCGAATTCGACCAGGATGGCGCCGCTTTCGGCGATATAGCCCGCCTGCAGGGTCGCGGTCTGGGCCGCGACAATCGCAGATGTCACATCCAGATCCGGGGTCGCCGAGACATAGGCCGACGCGGTGGGCGGATAGTAATTCTGGGTAAAGTCGATGACCTCGTCGCGCTCGTCGGTGATGCTCATCCCGGCCATGATCGTGTCGTAATTGCCTGACACCAGGTTCGGAATGATCGAATCCCAGTCGTTTTTGACCCATTCACAGGTCAGTTCAGCGCGCTTGCACAGTTCGTCGCCGACTTCACGCTCGAACCCGTCGACATCACCGGCATCGTTGATGAAATTATACGGAGGATAGGCGCCCTCGGTGCCCATGCGAATGGTCTTGCCATGGCCGTCGGCAAAGGCAAGTCCGGCGCTCAGCGCCAGGGCGGCGGTGCCCAGGATCAGGTTTTTCATACGATTTCTCCCTTGGTTTTCTTGTTATTAAGCCGCGTGGGTGGCCGACAGGAACCCGCGCAACCGTTCCGATTTGGGCGCGCCGAACAGCGTTTCGGGCGGCCCCTGTTCCTCGATCAGGCCCTGATGCAGGAACACCACGTGATCGCTGACATCGGCGGCCAGTTTCATGTCATGGGTGACGATCAGCATGGTGCGGCCCTCGTTGGCCAGATCCTTGATGACCTTGACGACTTCCTGTTCCAGCTCTGGATCCAGCGCCGAGGTGGGTTCGTCAAACAGCAGCGCCTCGGGCTCCATGCACAGGGCGCGCGCAATCGCGGCCCGCTGTTGCTGGCCGCCGGACATCTGGGCCGGGTAGACATCGCATTTGTCGCCGATGCCGACCTTTTCCAGATAGGCGCGCGCCGATTTCTCGACTTCGGCCNGCGCCTCGGGCTCCATGCACAGGGCGCGCGCAATCGCGGCCCGCTGTTGCTGGCCGCCGGACATCTGGGCCGGGTAGACATCGCATTTGTCGCCGATGCCGACCTTTTCCAGATAGGCGCGCGCCGATTTCTCGACTTCGGCCTTGTCGCGGCCCAGCACCGTGATCGGCGCCTCCATGACATTCTGCAGGATCGTCATATGCGCCCACAGGTTGAATTGCTGGAACACCATCGACAGGTTGGTGCGGATCCGCAGCACCTGTTTCGCATCGCCCGGCCGGCGGCCATGGCCGGACCCTTTCCAATGCACCGGCTCGCCCTTGAACAATATGTCGCCCTGCTGGCTGTCCTCCAGCAGATTGGCGCAGCGCAACAGCGTCGATTTGCCCGATCCCGAGGAGCCGATCAGCGAAACCACGTCGCCGCGGCAGGCATGGATGTCGACCCCCTTGAGCACTTCAAGCTGGCCATAGCTCTTATGCAGGTCCTTGATTTCGATGACGGCTGGGCTGTCTTGCACGATGGGTCCGGTCATGTAATGGCAGTGTTCGGCAGGTAATAGGGATGAAATTCTGGCGCATTGCAACTTGCAAAACGGCAAATCGGCGGCGGATTCCGCCGAATTGACCAGAGGGAACCCGGATTCCGTCAGGGGGCCGGCGGGGTGGGAATGGCCAGATAGGCGGTTGCGTCGATCTCGATCAACCCATTCAGGTGCAGCACCGCACGGTCCTCGGGTGCCAGATCGACGATTGCGGCGCGGATCGCGGCGGCGATGGTTGCGGGGTCGCGGCGGCGCGCGGTGATATAGGGCAGGCCCGGTGTCGGGCAGGTCTGTCCCACAGGGCGCAATCGCCGCGCCACCGGATCCTGCTGTTGCAGCAGCCGCCAGGTCTGCGCGTCCAGCCCGGCCAGATCGGCGTGCCCCTCTGCCACGGCCCGGGCCGAAAGGGCATGCGAACCGGTCCGCAGATGGGATCGGAAACGCAGGCCCAAGGCGGCAAAATGAGTCATTGGCGCCGCCCATCCCGATTGTGACAGAGCCTCATTATAGGCGAAGACGCCGCCCGCGAAGTCGCGCTCGGTGTCGCCCGGGGCATCAGCCCGCGCCACCAGTACCGAACAATAGTACCCCGGCGGACAGCCCGGCAGGCCGTAATCCGGCGTGCCCACCAGTCGCACGACCGGGTGCAGGCGGGTGCGATAGGGCATGCCGCAGGTCTGCGCCAGTACCAGGTCAGGCGATTGCCAGGCCTGCCAGGGGTCGATGTCGCGGTTCAGCCGGTCGGGCCCGACGCCCAGCCGGGCGCGGATCAGCCCCCAAAAGCGATCATTGGCCGGACGCAGCGCGGGCATGTCATACATGCCCAGCGTGGCGATCATTCCTGCGCGGCCCTTTGCCGGGCCAGGGCGCTGTCGCGGTCATTGACCCCCAAGAGATTGGCGACCAGGCGCAGCAGCGCATCCTCTTCCTGGCTGCGTTCGCCATCGGCCAAGACCACGCTCCACAGGGTCTGCACCACCGCGCGGCGGTCCTCGTAGGGCACGGCATCCTTGATCGCGCGGGTAAAGCGCACGGTGTCGGGAGCTTCGGCCTCAAGCACTTCGGCCTGTCCGCGCAACGCTGCGGCCTGAAAGGGCGACAGTCCGTAACGCCGCGAGATCAGGCGGTCGATGCGGTCGATCTCGGCGGTGGCATAGTCGTTGTCCGCGCGCGCGATCCGCACCAGAAGGGCGGTCAGGGCGAGGCGGGCATCGTCATCGGCCAGCGGGGCAGGGTCCGGCTGCGTCAGCCGTTTCAGAAAGTCACCAAACATGGGCAGAGGTATAGGCGCTGGCGCCGGCGTCGCCAACTAGGAAACCGGCGGGCGCTTTTCCTCGGCGCGTTCGCGGGCGGCGGTGCTTTCCAGATAGCTCAGCCCCATCGCCTTGCGGGCACTTTCCAGAACCCGCAACTCCGCCTCTTTGGGCACACCGTCGGCCAGAACCACCTCCCACATGGCGTCCAGCGCGGCCAGACGTTCCTGCAATCCGGTTGTCTCGCGGATCAGCTTGGCAAAGGTATCGGTCTCGGGGGCGGCGGCGTGCAGCTTTTCGCAGGTGGCGCGAATCTTGGCGGCCTCGATGGCGTTGTGCTGGAACAGCCGTGCCAGGATGCGGTCGATCAGACTGATCTCCTCGACCTGATAATCCTTGTCTGACATCGCCACGCGCACCAGCAACGCCCCCAGCGCCAGTTCGGCATCGGGGTCGGGCAGATCGTCCGTGGCATCGGCGCGAAACGCGGCAAAAAGCTTGCTCAACATGGGCCAAGTTTACGCCGGATACCGGCCTGCGCCAAGTGCTTCCTGTCGGCGATCACGGCAAGGGGCACCCTTGCAAAAGCGAGTTTGGCACTGCGCAGGGACGCGGGCGGAAACATGCCCGCCGCGGCGCCGGAGGCATTGACGAATCGGCAAAGACGCGCGGCACGGGGCGCGGGCATTTGCCTGCCCGCTATTGGCGCGCAGTGGTTGATGTTGCGCTTTCGGGGTGTGGTGTAGGGCATTGATAGTAAGTGATTAAGCTGGCTTCTGGGGTTGCGTGGCGCTGATGCCAGATGCGCGCAGGGCGCGCCCGGTCCGCGCCGCTGGCCGCGTTGAAAGGAGTCAGACCAGCCGCGAGCTTTCCTTGGCGGCGCGCACGAAATCGGCAAACAGCGGATGCGGTGCAAAAGGTTTGGATTTCAGTTCGGGGTGGAACTGAACGCCGATGAACCAGGGATGATCCTGCCACTCGACGATCTCGGGCAGGCGGCCATCGGGCGACATGCCCGAGAATTTCAGGCCGAATTCCTCGAGCTGTTCGCGGTATTTGATATCCACCTCATAGCGGTGCCGGTGGCGTTCCTCGATATGCGTGCTGCCATAGATCCGCGCCACGTGCGAGCCCTCGTCCAGGGCCGCATTGTAGGCCCCCAGGCGCATGGTGCCGCCCTTGTCGTCACCGACTTTGCGTTCGACCTTGCGGCTGCCCTGTACCCATTCCTTGAGGTGATAGACCACCGGTTCGAACCGTTTCTTGCCAGCCTCGTGGTCGAATTCCTCGCTGCCGGCGGTCTTCATGCCGGCAACATTGCGCGCGGCCTCGATCACCGCCATCTGCATGCCCAGGCAGATGCCCAAATAGGGCACCTTGCGGGTGCGGGCGAATTCCGCGGCCTTGATCTTGCCCTCGGTGCCGCGCTCGCCAAAGCCGCCCGGAACCAGAATGGCGTGAAACCCTTCGAGCCAGGGCGCCGGATCCTCGTGGTCGAAAATCTCGGCATCGACCCATTCGACACTGACCTTGACCCGGTTCGCCATGCCGCCATGGGTCAGCGCCTCGGCGATGGATTTATAGGCATCTTCGAGCTGGGTGTATTTGCCGACGATGGCGACCTTGACCTCGCCTTCGGGATTATAAATGCGGTCGGCCACGTCTTCCCAGCGGGCCAGGTTCGGTTTCGGCGCGGGCGTGATCCGAAAGGCGTCCAGCACCGCCTGGTCCAGCCCCTCGCGGTGATAGGCCAGGGGGGCTTCGTAGATCGAGGCCAGGTCCTGGGCGGCGATCACCGCGTCGGGGCGCACGTTGCAGAACAGCGCCAGTTTCTCGCGTTCCTTGGCCGGGATCGGCCCTTCGGAGCGGCAGACCAGGATGTCCGGCGCCAGCCCGATCGAGCGCAGCTCCTTGACGCTGTGCTGGGTCGGCTTGGTCTTCAGCTCGCCGCTGGCCTTGATATAGGGCAGCAGCGTCAGATGCATGAAAATGCACTGTCCACGCGGCTTGTCCTGGCTGAACTGACGGATCGCCTCGAAGAACGGCAGCCCCTCGATATCGCCGACCGTGCCGCCGATCTCGCACAGCATGAAATCGACCTCGTCCTCGCCGATGGCTATGAAATCCTTGATTTCATTGGTGACGTGCGGAATGACCTGGATTGTCTTGCCCAGATAGTCGCCGCGCCGCTCCTTTTCCAGCACTGTGGAATAGATGCGACCGGAACTGACGCTGTCGGTGCTGCGCGCGGCCACCCCGGTGAACCGTTCGTAATGGCCCAGATCCAGATCTGTTTCGGCCCCGTCATCAGTGACGAAAACCTCGCCATGTTCAAACGGGCTCATGGTGCCGGGATCGACGTTCAGATAGGGATCCAGCTTGCGCAGGCGAACCGAAAAGCCACGCGCCTGCAACAGCGCCCCCAGGGCCGCCGAGGCCAGCCCCTTGCCCAGGGACGATACAACGCCGCCGGTGATAAAGATAAAACGTGCCATGCTGTCTGCTGCCCCCGTGCGGGTGTCGTTATTATTGCCTGTCCGGCGTCGAAAACCGGTGCATCACGGGATTTCACCCTTATAGGATTCGCGTCCTGGGTGCAAGAGAACCGCAAGATGCTGTTGCGATTCTTTCCGTTCGGTCAAGGTATTGTGGGGTCTACGACCCGTGCGGGCTGGCTCAGTCAGCCTTGGGCACCAGCGGCGCCGTATCATCCAGCGCCGGCGGCAACAGGTCTTCACCGCTGGGCAGGGCCGGCTCGCTCTGTTCGGCCTCGGGGGCCGAGCCGCCCAGACGGTCGATTACCGAGGTACCGGCGGCCTTTTGTGCCGCCAGGATCGTCAGGGTAATCGAGGTGCAGATAAAGGCGATCGCCAGGATCCAGGTCAATTTGCCCAGGGCCGTGGCCGCCGCCCGCCCGGTCATGGCGCCACCGCCGCCCATGCCCAGACCGCCGCCTTCGGAGCGCTGCAACAGCACGACACCGATCAGGCCAAGGGCCAGAACGAGGTGGACGATCAGAATGACATTTTCCATGGAAACCTGCGGCGTGGAACATTTGCGACTGTGCTACCGGGCGCTATGTAGGCAAGATTGCCGACAGGGGCAAGGGAGGATGTGGGGGCTGGACATTGCCGCGCCTGTCTTGCCATTCTCGGTCCATGCCGCATGATCAATCCGATCCCGATCACCCGCACGCGCTGTTGCCGCCCGAGCCGGCCCTGCGGGTGCGGGCGCTGGAAACTATCCTGACGCGCAAGGGGCTGGTCGATCCGGCGGCGCTGGATGTGATCATCGATACCTATCAGGCCCGCATCGGCCCGCAAAATGGTGCCGATGTCGTGGCGCGTGCCTGGACCGATCCCGGTTTTCACGCGGCCCTGATGCGGGATGCCACGGCAGTCGTGGCCGATCTGGGCTATTACGGGCGGCAGGGCGAACATATCGTCGTGGTCGAAAACACGCCCGAGGTGCACAACATGGTCGTCTGCACCCTGTGCAGCTGTTATCCGTGGCCGCTGCTGGGCATTCCTCCGGGCTGGTACAAATCCGACGCCTACCGCGCCCGCGCGGTGCGTGAACCGCGCCGGGTACTGGCCGAATTCGGTGTGGCGCTGCCGCCTGAAACCGCCGTGCGGGTCTGGGATTCGACCGCGGAAATCCGCTATCTGGTGCTGCCGATGCGCCCCGCCGGCACCGAGGGGTTCGGGCGGGCGGAACTGGCGGCGCTGGTCACCCGGGACAGCATGATCGGAACCGGTCTGCCCCGGATACCCGAATGAGCCGGGTGCATGACATGGGCGGGCGGTTCGGCGATGGCCCGATACAGCCCGAACCGCAGGGCATCCCGCGACTGCAGGCCGACTGGCAAGCCCGTGCGCTGGCGCTGACCCTGGCCGCCGGCAGCCTGGGGCAATGGAATATCGACACCTCGCGCCACGCGCGTGAATGCCTGTCGCCACGCGACTATGCCCGATTCTCGTATTTCGAAAAGTGGATCGCGGCCCTGGCCGATCTGCTGGTGCAGACCGGCGTTCTGACACCGGACGATCTGCGGCAGGCAGATGGCGGTGAGGGGCTTCATCCGCTATCTGATCGATGCCTGATGGCGGATCGTGTCGCTGCGGTGCTGGCCCGGGGCGGCGCGGCTGACCGCCCCGGCATCCGGCCGGCCCGGTTCTCGGTGGGGCAGGCGGTACGCGCCCGGCGCCCGGCCGGCAACCGCCACGTCGCCGGCGGGCATACCCGCCTGCCGGCCTATGCCGCCGGCGCTCAGGGCTATATCCTGCGGCTGCACGGCAGCCATGTTCTGCCGGACAGCAATGCGCATGGTCTGGGCGAGGCGCCCGAGCCGCTCTATGCCGTGGTGTTCTCGGCCGCGTCCCTGTGGACGGCGCCGGAACATCCCGCTGATCAGGTGGTGCTGGACCTGTGGCAATCCTATCTGGAACCGCTGTGATGGGCGCGCCGGAACCGGTCTTTGAGCAGCCCTGGCATGCCCAACTTTTCGCGCTGACGGTGCATCTGAACGAATGCGGGCGCTTTACCTGGCCCGATTGGGCGGCCCGGTTCGGCGCCACGCTGGCCGAGCACGGGCTGCAGCGCGAACTGAACGGCGGCGACGACTATTTCAACGCCTGGCTGGAAACGCTGGAAGCGCTGCTGGACCAGAGCGGCAGCGCCCCGCGGCACGAAGCCGTGCGGATGCGCGAGGCCTGGCGGCAGGCCTATCTGACGACTCCGCATGGGGCGCCCGTGCATTTGGACGCGGTGCCGGGGCGCGCGGGCGGGCCGCAGAAGGACAGGTGAAATTGAGGTTTCGCTGCCGCCCCGTCGCCGCTATACCGGCGCGGGTTTTACAAATGCAAAGAAGGACCGGATATGGCCAATGTGGTGGTGGTCGGCGCCCAGTGGGGCGACGAAGGGAAGGGCAAGATCGTGGACTGGCTGAGCGAGCGCGCCGATGTCATCGCCCGGTTCCAGGGCGGCCACAATGCCGGGCACACGCTGGTCATCGACGGCGAAGTCTTTAAACTGAATGCGCTGCCTTCGGGCGTCGTGCGCGGCGGCAAGCTGTCGGTCATCGGCAATGGCGTGGTGCTGGACCCCTGGCACCTGATCGATGAAATCGAGTCGATCCGGGCCCAGGGGGTGACGATCAACCCCGAGACCCTGATGATCGCCGAGAACACGCCGTTGATCCTGCCGATCCACGGCGAACTGGACCGCGCCCGCGAAGAGGCCGCGCGTACCGGGACCAAGATCGGCACCACCGGGCGCGGCATTGGCCCGGCCTATGAGGACAAGGTCGGGCGCCGCTCGGTCCGGGTGGCCGACTTGGCCGACCCCGCAACGCTGGCGGCGCGCGTCGACCGGGCGCTGCAGCATCACGACCCCTTGCGCAAGGGGTTGGGCATCGACCCGATCGACCGCGACGTTCTGCTGGAACAGCTGACCGAAATCGGGCCACGGATCCTGCCCTATGCGGCGCCGGTCTGGAAGGTGCTGAACGAAAAGCGCAAGGCCGGCAAACGCATCCTGTTCGAAGGCGCGCAGGGCGCCCTGCTGGATATCGATTTCGGCACCTATCCGTTCGTGACGTCCTCCAACGTGATCGCCGGACAGGCGGCCACGGGGGTCGGCATCGGCCCCGGCGCGGTGGATTTCGTGCTGGGAATCGTCAAGGCCTATACCACCCGCGTCGGCGAGGGTCCGTTCCCGACCGAACTGGACGACGCAGATGGTCAGCGTCTGGGCGAGCGTGGTCATGAATTCGGCACTGTCACCGGGCGCAAGCGTCGCTGCGGCTGGTTCGATGCGGTACTGGTGCGCCAGACCTGCGCCACCAGCGGCGTCAACGGCATTTCGCTGACCAAGCTCGACGTTCTGGACGGGTTCCAGACGCTGAAAATCTGCATCGGCTACGAGCTGGACGGCAAGCGGCTGGATTATCTGCCCACCGCCGCCGACCAGCAAACGCGTTGCATTCCCATCTACGAGGAAATGCCCGGCTGGTCCGAAAGCACCGAGGGCGCCCGCAGCTGGGCCGACCTGCCGGCGGCGGCGATCAAATATGTGCGCCGCGTCGAGGAACTGATCGACTGCCCGGTGGCGCTGTTGTCGACCTCGCCCGAGCGGGACGACACGATTCTGGTCACCGACCCGTTTGCCGACTGACATGGCGGATAACGGAAAACCCGGCCTCAGCTACAAGGCCCGCCGGCGCTGGTCGCTGGTGATCCTGCTGGTGGGGCTGCCGCTGTACATCATCGTGGCGGTGAGCATCATGAACATGCTCGATCGCCCGCCGATCCTGGTCGAACTGCTGATCTATATCGTGCTGGGCGTGGCCTGGGCGCTGCCTTTCCGCTTTGTGTTCCGGGGCATCGGCCAGGCCGACCCGGATGCGGCGGACAAATCGGAAAAAGACCCGCGCGACTGAGCACGCCGCTGTACAGGCCGCTTTGTCGCGGTATCGCTTCGCTGTCCAGCACCCCTTGAATAGGGGCGATGGGCAGCGGCGGCGATGTCAGGCCGGAGTTGCGGCCCGACAAAATTTTGCCAAATTCTTAACAAATTGTCTGAAATTCTTGCCAGCTTAGTAAAACTGCGACCTATTGTAGCGTTTGAAAGGTAACAAAAAGGATTCGCGCATCCCGAATTGGACGCTGGCCCGATACATCCACGGGGATCAGCCTTTCCCGGCCTTCGACTCGATTTTCGACTGCGCGTGCGGACAGGAGGAAATACCCAAATGACAACCAAACTGGTCATCGGCCTGGATGGTCACAGTTCCGGCGAACGCGCGCTGGAGCATGCCGCCAAGCTGGCAAGGCTGATCGGCGATTGCGAATTGCTGGTCGTCTATGTCATCGAATGGTCGCCCTATTCTTTCCAGACCCCCGAAGAGAATGCGCAACGTCACAAGCGGCGCGACGAAGAGATCTCGACCGCCAAGGCGCGCGTCGTCGAACCGGCCGTCAAGGGCCTGGTCGAGGCCGGTCTCACCGCACGCGGTGTGGTCCGGCACGGTAATGTCGCCGATACGCTTGATGCCGTGTCCCGCGACGAAGGGGCCGAACAGATCATCGTCGCGCGGTCGAGCGAAAACAGTCTGTCCAAACGGATTTTCGGCAGCGCAACAGCCAATCTGGTGATGCAGGCCAGCGTACCCGTCACCGTGGTCGGATAGAGGAACATGTCATGAAAAACCTAGTCAATGGGGCGCTGTCCCTGCTTGCCGCCGCCGCGCTGGCAACTCCGGGCCAGGCCCAAGAGGCGCTGACCCTGGATCAAAAGGTCAACGAGGCCTTTTCCAACCTGACCGGCCCGTTCGTCAGCTTGATCTTTGCGCCGCTGCCCGGCACTGCCTTTCCCTGGATCGTGCTTTGGCTGGTCATCGCCGCCACCGTGTTCACGTTGTATTTCGGCTTTGTGCAGGTCCGGTTCTTTGGCCACGCGATTTCCCTGGTCAAGGGCGACTATTCGGATCCCAATGATGCCGGCGAGGTCAGCCATTTCCAGGCGCTGGCGACCGCGCTGTCCGGCACCGTCGGGCTGGGCAATATTGCCGGTGTCGCTGTGGCGGTCGGCATAGGCGGGCCCGGGGCCACGTTCTGGATGATCCTGGCCGGGCTTTTGGGCATGGCTTCGAAATTCACCGAATGCACGCTGGGCGTCAAATACCGCAATGAATATGAGGACGGGACGGTTTCCGGCGGCCCGATGTACTATATTTCCAAGGGGTTTTCCGAGCTTGGTCTGCCCGGAGGCAAGATCCTGGCCGTGATGTTCTCGGTGTTCTGCATCCTCGGGGCGCTGGGCGGCGGCAACATGTTCCAGGCGAACCAGGCGCATGCCCAGATTTCCGGCATCGTCGGAGATTTTCCGGGCTGGATCACCGGCCTGATCTTTGCCGCGGTCGTGTTTCTGGTCATCGTCGGCGGGGTCAAGTCGATTGCGCGGGTGACCGAAAAGGTGGTGCCTTTCATGGGCATTCTCTATGTCGGTGCGGCCCTGGTCATCCTGCTGGTGAACTATGATCAGATCCTCTGGGCGTTCGGACAGATCTTTGCCGGGGCCTTTACCGGACTGGGTGTCGCCGGTGGCATGGTCGGCGCCCTGATCCAGGGTTTCAAGCGCGCGGCATTTTCCAACGAGGCCGGTGTCGGATCAGCCGCGATCGCCCATTCGGCGGTCCGGACCAAGGAGCCGATTACGGAAGGTTTCGTGTCGCTGCTGGAACCGCTGATCGACACCGTGGTGATCTGTACGATGACGGCCTTGGTCATCACCATCTCCGGACAGTTGATCATCGATCCGGCAACCGGAAATTATGTTCTGAACGGCAGCCAGATTGCCACCGTTGACGGAAACTCCGGTGTCGAACTGACCTCTGCGGCCTTTGCGTCTGCGATCGGCTGGTTTCCCTATGTGCTGGCTGTGGCGGTGGTTCTGTTCGCCTTTTCCACCATGATTTCTTGGTCCTATTACGGCCTCAAGGCCTGGACCTATCTGTTTGGCGAAGGGAAAACGACCGAGCTTGTCTTCAAACTGATCTTCTGCGTCTTTGTCGTGATCGGTGCCGCGGCCAATCTCGGCCCCGTGATCGACTTCTCGGACGCCGCGATCTTCGCGATGGCGGTGGTCAATATCTTCTGTCTGTATTTCCTGATGAAAGTCGTGCGCAAGGAACTGGCATCCTACAGCGCGCGGCTGGTTTCGGGTGAAATCCGAAAGTTCGGCCACCAGTGAGGTTTGGGTGGGCGGAGTCCGGCGCGGCCGATCGCATCGGCTCAGGATTTCGCCCACCTGCCGAATGCATCGATCCGCGCGGATGCAGGGCCGGGAGGCCCGCCAGTCAGGCAATTGCAGGGTGTGTGTTCCGGCTTTCCCGGGCAGCCCCGCGGCCGCGGCCTTGCCCGAGGCCCGGGTCAGGTGACAGCGTGATCGCCAGCGGCGGGGGGCGGTTGTGATCCATCGCGTTGATCGTGGTGCTCATTCCACCGCGAGAACGGCCAAGGGTTGGACTTGCTGCATTTGTCCTCGCCGCCTGCTGATGCGTCCGGATGATCGCGGCGGCGATGCATTGCATTCCGTCATGAGGTTTTCCGAAAGCGTTTCAATGGCCTCAATGCAGACGCCTGCCTTGACCCATTGATTGACTCGATTGAAGGCGGTGGTGCAGGGGCCAAAACGCGCCGGCAGACCGCACCATGGCGAGCCGGTTCTGAGGCTCCAGAAGGTGCCGATCATCCACACGCACCACACCGCGCGGCCTGTTCGGCAAGAGGGGGGAGGAGATCCCACTCGATTTTCGTCAGGTTGACTCGTGGCGGAACGGCCGCCTCGGACGAATGCGGTGAAACACCGATCAGACGATTGCTGTGTCCCCTTTACGGCTAAGAACCCTAGCCGACCGTGTCTGCGTTCGGGATGGTCGCGCCGGATCATGCTGTTCTGCGCGTCCGGGCTTTTAGGTTGGACCCGTGAAAAGGCAATTCAAGTAATGGATCGCCAGTCTTCGGATTTCGGCGTGCGGCTCCTGCGTATTCGCCATATCGCCATCGCAAGCGCCGGACGTAAGAACGCATTCTTATGGGCGGGCATGCTTTCGGGTGAACATGATCGTTCTCACATTCGTTCCCACATACCGAACCCGTATCGTCGACCCATTCAGCGCGCGTCACGCCACTTCGGCTCATTCTTCGGGTTTTGTCCCTGACCAGTTCTTGTTCGCGTTTTCGGCTGATCTGGCCAATCTGGGGGGAACGGGCCGATGTATTCGGCGCGTGGCGCGCCAGCCTGTCCCGAACGGCGTGAGAGCCGCAAGTGGGCAATGGGAAATCGCTTGAATTTCGGTCGTTCGGGTCAGTCGCCCCCGGTATCTGAAACCGGGATATCCCGTGGTGCTGCAGGCAGCGGTACCACAAAGAACCGATCCGGCTCTTTGCAGATTTGCAACTTTGCAGCGCGAGGCGCCTTCACGGAAATGGATGCCGGATTTCTGACTGCAAGGCGCAGAGGCAATCGTCCATCAGCGGCCTGGGCCGCCCGAACGAGAAAACCACAGCTGTCTTAGGTTCTGGACTCATTAAGTTTCAAAGCCAGTA
>NZ_JBHUQE010000030.1:0-25747 GCF_042687825.1 Sedimentitalea sediminis
AACCGATTTGTGCAACAAGGCCATTATTGTAGCTAATGTGAGTGCCAGATTCGCCCATGCTTACAGTGACATCTGATATTTTTATCGTTAGAGGGGTTCCTAAGAGAGATTGATGTTTTTCAATGTCCAAAAATGAATCAAACTCATATCTCTCGTGTTCGTAAAAATCGCCTACTCGTGCAGTTATTTCATGTTCATCGGCGTGGATTCTTAGAATGGCAACAAGATCGTCCGTTGTGATTGACGTATTGCCAACATCGATTGTTGGATCTCGTTCAACGACAATCTTTTTCAATTGTCAGTCCCCTCAAACATCCAACTCCTCCACGAACCGCGCATTCTCCTGAATATACTGGAACCGCAACTCGGGTTTCTTGCCCATCAGACGTTCCACAAGATCGCCGGTCTCGCCCGGCTCGTCCTCGTCAATGGTCACCCGGATCAGCTTGCGGCTGGCCGGATCCATGGTGGTTTCCTTGAGATCCTTGGCGTCCATCTCGCCCAGGCCCTTGAAGCGGGAAACGTCGATCTTGCCCTTGCCGCCCAGTCCCTTTTGCAGCAGCGCGTCCTTTTCCGCCTCGTCCGTGCAATAGATGCGGCGCGCGCCCTGGGTCAGGCGAAACAGCGGCGGGCAGGCCAGATAGAGGTGACCCGCGTCGATCATCGGGCGCATCTGGGTAAAGAAAAACGTCATCAAGAGCGCCGCGATATGGGCGCCGTCGACATCGGCGTCGGTCATGATGATAACCTTGTCATAGCGCAGATCATCGACGTTGAACTTGCTGCCCAGCCCGACCCCCAGCGCCTGGGTCAGGTCGTTGATCTCGGCGTTGCTGCCCAGTTTCGAACTGGCCGCGCCCAGCACGTTCAGGATCTTGCCGCGCAGGGGCAGCAGGGCCTGGGTCTTGCGGTTGCGGGCCATCTTGGCGGACCCTCCCGCTGAATCCCCTTCGACGATGAACAGTTCGGTGCCTTCGCGGGCGTTCTGCGAACAATCGGTCAGCTTGCCGGGCAGGCGCAGTTTCTTGGTGGCGGATTTGCGGGCGGTTTCCTTTTCCTGACGGCGGCGCAGGCGTTCCTCGGCGCGCAGCACCAGGAAATCGAGGATCGCCCCGGCGGATTTGGTGTCAGCGGCCAGCCAGTTGTCGAAATGGTCGCGCACCGCGTTTTCCACAAGGCGCTGTGCCTCGACCGTGGCCAGCCGGTCCTTGGTCTGGCCGACGAATTCCGGCTCGCGGATGAAACAGCTGACCAGCGCGCAGCCGCCGGTCACCAGATCGTCGCGGGTGATCTGGGCCGCCTTGCGGTTGCTGACCAGTTCGCCATAGGCCTTGATCCCCTTGAGGATCGCCGCCCAGAACCCGGCGACATGGGTGCCACCCTCGGGCGTGGGCACGGTATTGCAATAGGACTGGATGAACCCGTCGCGGCTGGGGGTCCAGTTGATCGCCCATTCGACCTTGCCCGGGGTGTTGAATTTCTCGCGAAAATCGACGGTGCCGGAAAACGGTTTCTCGGCATAGGTGCTGGCCGTGCCCAGGGTTTCGGTCAGATAATCCGACAACCCGCCGGGAAAGTGAAAGCTGGCCTGGGTCGGGGTCTCGCCGTCGTCGATGGCCGATTTCCAGCGGATCTCGACGCCGGAAAACAGATAGGCCTTGGAGCGGATCGATTTGAACAGGCGGGCGGGTTTGAACCGGTGGTGACCAAAGATCTGCTCGTCGGCGTGAAAGGTTACCGTGGTGCCACGCCGGTTGGGGGCCTGGCCGATCTTTTCGATCGGCCCCAGCGGCAACCCGCGCGAGAACCGCTGTTCATACAGCGTCTTGTCGCGGGCGACCTGCACCACCATCGAATCCGACAGCGCGTTGACCACCGAGGCGCCGACTCCGTGCAGCCCCCCCGAGGTTTCATAGGCCTTGCCCGAGAACTTGCCGCCCGCATGCAGGGTGCACAGGATGACTTCGAGTGCGGATTTGTCGGGGAATTTCGGGTGCGGATCGATGGGAATGCCGCGGCCATTATCGCGGATGGTGATGGCGTAGTCCTCGTGCAGTTCCACCTCGATCCGGTTGGCGTGCCCGGCCACCGCCTCGTCCATGGAATTGTCCAGGACTTCGGCCACAAGGTGGTGCAGCGCGCGTTCGTCGGTGCCGCCGATATACATGCCGGGGCGCTTGCGCACCGGTTCCAGCCCTTCCAGAACTTCGATCGAGGAAGCGTCGTAATCGGTGGGGGCTGCCCCGGTCAGGAGGTCTGTCATACCGCTGCTCTGTTGTTGTTTTGTCCCATTATGACAGTGCGTCCAACAATGGGAAAGGGCCAAGGTGGCCGGCAGGGGCGCGGGCGGTCACCGGGTTTTCATTCTGTTGCCACAAATGCCGGACAGGCTGCAGGCAAAGCCGAGGAATGCGTCATGACCCTTCCGCAGTTCATCTCCAGCAGGGCTGTTCACACGCTTGCGATTGCGGTGCTGGTGGACGGCGAAAACCTGACAGCCGGCCACTCCGCTGCCGTTCTGGCGCAGGCACGGAGCATGGGCGAGGTGCGTTTTCGGCGCGTCTATGGCAATGCTTGTGTCATTGGCGGCTGGACCGAACAGGCCGGCTTTGGAGTGGTGCATACGGCAAGCGGCAAGAACTCGGCCGATATCCGACTGGCCATCGACGCGGTCGATCTGGCGCTGACAAAACAGGTGCGCCGGTTTCTGATCGTCAGTTCGGATTCCGACTTTGCCCATGTCGTGGATTATCTGCGCGAGCAGGGGGCCTTTGTATGCGGCATGGGCGAACAATCGACCCCCCCACGGTTTCGCGCCGCATGTGACCAGTTTCACGGCCTCGAACCTGCGGCAAAGGTCGCATGCAAAAACAAGGCGGGCAGGAAATCGCTGCAGCAGTTATTGGTGGATCATCTGGCGGCCCAGCCTGGCAACAAGGGTGTGAGGATCGCCGACCTGAACCCGGTAATGCTCAGAGAACACGATATCCGCATCGGCCAGCTTCCTGAAAAGAACTGGCGGGCCTTTCTGACACGGCGCGCCGGGATATTTCTGTGCGACCCTAGGGGACCGGATGCCCGTGTCCGCCTGAGAAACCCGTCGAACACGTGATTGCGGTGCGGCTGCGCCCGTGGAGGGTACGGCGGCATCACATGGCAAGAAATTCCTTAACAGAAACAGTTTTTGACCCGGATCAAGGCGGCGGTGCGGGGGCGATGCTAGGCAGGGCGCAATCACCCAGCCCAGAAAGGATCTGCCTCTATGACCACCCCCCCTGCATCCAAGCCCGCGCCAGCCGCACGAGCCAACCCTGCTGCGGCACAGCCAGTTGCGCCCACCAAAACGGATGCGCCGCCTGCTGTCCCTGTGGATGGTCCATCTGCCGAACAAGCCGTGGTCAGCCCGGCCAGCGCGCCCAGCCCCGAACAGGTGCGCCGGGCTTTCGAAAGCGGCAAGTATCCCTATACACGCAAGCTGAGCCGACGCAGCTACGAGGCCGACAAGGCCCGGTTGCAGGCCGAGCTGCTGAAGGTGCAATTATGGGGGCAGGAGACCAATCAGAAATTCGTGCTGTTGTTCGAAGGGCGTGACGCGGCCGGCAAAGGGGGAACGATCAAGCGGTTCACCGAGCATCTGAACCCGCGGGCGGCCCGGGTGGTCGCGCTGAACAAGCCCACCGACGAGGAACGCGGTCAATGGTATTTCCAGCGTTATGTGACGCATCTTCCGACACAAGGTGAAATGGTGTTTTTTGACCGGTCCTGGTATAACCGGGCCGGTGTCGAGCGGGTCATGGGCTTTTGCGATCCCGCCGAATACCTGGAGTTCATGCGGCAGACCCCGGAACTTGAGCGCATGCTGGTCCGTTCCGGAATTCGCATGTACAAATACTGGTTCTCGGTCACGCAGCCGGAACAGAAGCGCCGGTTCGACAGTCGTGAAACCGATCCGCTCAAGCGTTGGAAGCTGAGCCCCATCGACAAGGCGTCCTTGTCCAAATGGGACGATTATACCGAAGCCAAAGAGGCAATGTTCTTTTACACCGATACCGCAGACGCGCCCTGGACGGTCATCAAGTCCAATGACAAGAAACGCGCCCGGCTGAACTGCATGCGGCACTTCCTGGCTTCGTTGGATTACCCCGACAAGGATATGGACATCGTCGGCTCGCCCGATCCGCTCATCGTTGGCCAGGCCCACCATGTGATCCACCGGTCGGATCACATTTTGGGTACGGCGTTGCACCCGAATACGCGCGCCAGATAAAGGGTCGATTGGCCGTTCGTTGGGGCGCCGCACATTGCGGCGCCCCGTTTTCTGTCCGCATGAACCTGGACCGGATGACGCTGGGCCGACGACACTGTACCAATGGGCCAGGGCCGATGATCTCGGGCTGATCGGTCTGGACCTTTGAACGCGCGCGCGGCGCGACAGTTGGCTTGCCTGTCTTGGGCGCAGATGCCGGGAAGCCAGCACCGGATGGCAGTCGGTACCCCCGAATTTTGCAAGACGATCAATTGCCTATGGCGGTGGCGCCGGGGCGAAAATTCTCGGGGCGCGCACTCCGGCCAGCATCAATAACGCCGCGGGTGTCGGATGCCGGGCCGAAAACCAGCTCGCGTGTCGCTGCTGCCTTTCATCGGGCAGGGGGCCGGCGCATTGGTTCGCGGCTGCGCTAGGCAGACTTGTCAGTCCCCTGTTGCGAGATGGTGGTCGGAACGTGCCGCGGGCAGGTCAGGTGGCAGCCGGGGGAATAGCACGAACTGGCGTTCTTTTCGATCCCGTCCGTTCTGGGGCTCTTGACGCTGCCGCTGACCACGTCTTCGACGATGCTGTTGGCCACCGGCTGCTCGAACTTGAAGCCGATGAAAAACTGGTTCCGCCAGACCGCCTTGGCCCGGATCCGGTTGCCACAGAAATACAGGTCGAGCCATTCTTCGGGCACCGCGTTCTTGGGGGCCTCGATCTTGGTGCCGCCGCAACCGATGTCCAGAATATAGGAAACCGTGCATTGGTCGTTGTAGGTGATCAGCACCGGGGTGTGACAAGAGCGACGTTCATAGCGCCGGCGGTCGGTCTTGAAGACGAAGTGATAGATCGACAACGAAGTCGATCCGGCGATAACAGCCAATGCGATCAGGATCGGCGCCGCAGACTCGTCATCCGGGTCGCCGAGTCGCTCGAGAAAGGATTTATCGCTGGCCTGGTCGGCGGCTCCCGAGCGTTCTTTTGATGCACCGGGCACGCCGGCTATCTCGTCCGGTTTGCGGCATTTCAGGTTCACTTCGATTGCGTCGATCCGGCTGAGTCCCTGCGACACGGCGCGGACCTTTCCAGGTTGTTCCTGATCAGGTTTCGCAGCGGCCGCCTGCACTCGTGCCGCCAGTCTCGCTGTAAATCCCCGCAAAAACGCGAGATCTGCTGCCTCAGGTGGCTTGTCGAAATTGCCGTTGCGAATATGAACTGCGATGTGATCGAGTCGGGATTTGGTCCTGGCATTTTGCTGGGCGGGCAGGCCTGCATCCAGATTTGCCGCAATTTCCTTTAGCGTGGTCAGGGTGTCACAGGCGCTGAAACTCTCGGCCTGGACCTGTGTGGCTAACGATAACGATGCCAATAAGCTGAGAATGCAACGAACAAGGCGCATGAATTTTCCCCGATAACTTTGATTGTGCCGTTTTCGACTATGCGATAATGGCGAAACTGGTCTTTAGTTTTGAAGCGAGCGCCGACCAAAGTAGAAAAGTGTATGGTGTCGGACAAAGGCCCGCTCTGCGCGCCGAAGTGACAGAATGGCGCAATGGTTGTCGCGGGTTTTGTCGCGTTCAAGTATGGTGCTGTGCTGCAGCATTATGCGGGCCGGGTTGTCGGGTTCCGCCTGTGATGTCGAATTGGAATAATTGCTAACAATCAGAGTGTTATATGATTTTTCCATATCTTGCCCGTAGATCCCAGAAACGTTTTTTACCAGTGCGGTCTGGGCATGCCGCCCGATGCAAGTCAGATATTGTCAATTTGGAATCGAATATTGCGCGCAGGTCTTAAATTTGCGTTTCCGCGCAAAGGACAGCAAAGCCCGAATTGGAGAAAAGCCGGAATTGAGCAGGGTTGCCCAAAATTTGGTCGTTTTGCTGGAGTACTCGGCGCTTTTCGCGCCGGCGCGCCCGACCAAACCGGCCTGCCATTCACAGTCGCGACAGTTTCTTTCGGGCCAAGTCCGGAGCCGTAAAGGCGGTTCATCCGGGTCGAGGTCGTACCTGGCCGCTGGACGCCCGCTGCGGCCTTGCGGGGAAAGGTTTTTCTGCCTAGTGCTGGGGGGATGAGCCTGCCGATGTCATATTCCGCTCATCTCAGAGCTATCCTGATTCTGGGGTTGCCCCTGATCGGCGGACATCTGGCGCAATTTGCGATCACCCTGACCGATACGGTGATGCTGGGCTGGTACGGGGTCGCCGAACTGGCGGCGGTGACGCTGGCCGGCAGCTATTTCTTTGTTCTTTTCATTCTGGGAGCCGGTTTTGCGCTGGCGGTCATGCCGATGGTCGCGGCGGCGGACGGATCCGGCGACGAGACCAGCGTGCGGCGGATCACGCGCATGGGCCTGTGGCTGTCGCTGGCCTATGCGCTGGCGGCCATGCCTCTGATGATCTGGGCCGGACCGATCCTGCAGATGCTGGGGCAGACCGAGGAGGTGTCGGCCCTGGGCGCGCGTTATTTGCAACTGGCGGGCTGGGGGTTGTTTCCGGCCCTGGTGGTGATGGTGCTGAAATCCTATCTGGCGGCCCTGGAGCGCACCCAGATCGTGCTGTGGATCACCATTGCCGCGGCGCTCAGCAATGCCCTGGCCAATTACGTGCTGATCTTTGGCAACTGGGGGGCGCCGCAGCTGGGCATTACCGGAGCGGCGATCGCCTCGATTCTGACCCAGTTGATTTCCTTGGCGGCGGTGGTGACCTATTCGGTTCTGGCGCTGCCGCAGCACAGTATGTTTCAGCGTCTCTGGCGGCCCGATTGGGAGATGATGGGGCGGGTTTTCCGGCTGGGCGTGCCGATCGGGCTGACCACGGTCAGCGAGGTCAGCCTGTTCTCGGCCTCAGCCCTGATGATGGGGTGGCTGGGTACTTTGCCATTGGCGGCGCATGGCATCGTGGTGTCGGTGGCCTCGTGCACATTCATGGTGCATCTGGGGCTCAGCAACGTGGCCACCATTCGCGCCGGCAATGCCTATGGCCGGCAGGACCGGGGGCATATGGTCCGCGGAGCCAAGGCGGTCACCGCCCTGTCACTGGGATTTGCGCTGCTGTCCATCCTGCTGTTCCTGGCGCTGCCGGAACCGATTCTGTCGCTGTTCATGGAGGCCGATAACCCGCAGCGTCAGGACATCCTGGGGATCGGTGTCGGTCTGCTGGCCATCGCGGCGCTGTTTCAACTGGTGGACGGCGCGCAGGCAATCGCGCTGGGACTGCTGCGCGGCGTGCAGGACACAAAGGTGCCGATGATGGTGGCCGCCCTGTCCTATTGGGGGGTGGGCATTCCCAGCTCGTATATTCTGGGTTTCGTTCTCGAAATGCGGGGGGCCGGTGTCTGGCTGGGGCTGGTCTTTGGTTTGGCCTGTGCCGGGCTGTTTCTGATGGCACGCTTTTGGCGCCAGGCCATCGGCCGGATCGGTCAAGCCGCATAAGGCAGTCGACGGCTGCCGCATTGCGGGTGGCGAGTCATAAGCCCCAGCATCCGGTCCGGCGGTGCAGGGACCACCCCCCCTTGCCGCCGACGAGGTCACGCCTGAATGGCGTCTTATATCGATAACTTGACCGCCATACCGGGGACAGTGCCGCAAACTCAGGCAAGCGATTGGTGGTTTTCCCCCGATGGTGTAGTTTTCGCGCGAAGTGTGTTGCGTTTTTTAAGTTTATCGATAACAAAAAAGAAACGGGGAGCGTAAATCAGGAAAATATCGATAAAATGAATGTCAAAAATATCCGCTGGACCCGCGACGCCGCACAGGCCGTGCATGATCTGCCCGTGATGGATTTGCTCTATCGTGCACAGACGGTGCATCGCGAAAACTTTGATCCCAACCGGATTCAGACCTCCAGGCTGTTGTCCATCAAGACCGGCGGCTGCGCCGAAGACTGTGCCTATTGTTCGCAATCGGCCCGCAACGGGTCGGATCTGCCTGCCACCAAACTGATCGAGGTTCAGCGCGTTCTGACCGAGGCGCGCAAGGCCCGCGATGGCGGTGCCACCCGGTTTTGCATGGGGGCGGCCTGGCGCGAACCCAAAGCCCGGGACATGGATGCGCTGGTGGCCATGGTCCAGGGCGTCAAGGCGCTGGGCATGGAAAGCTGCATGACCCTGGGCATGCTGGATGACGGTCAGGTCGTTCAGCTGCGCGATGCCGGGCTGGACTATTACAACCACAATATCGATACGTCCGAGCGATATTATTCCAAGGTCATCACCACCCGCCGCTTTGCCGACCGGATCGACACGATGAACCGCGTCCAGGCGGCCGGAATCAAGGTCTGCTCGGGCGGTATCCTTGGCATGGGAGAGGCGGTCGGCGACCGGGTCGACATGCTGGTGACGCTGGCCAACATGGCGCCGCCACCGGACTCGGTGCCGATCAACATGCTGATGCCGCAGGCGAACACACCGCTGGCGGATGCCCGGCCGATTGACCCCATCGCCTTTGTGCGGACAATCGCCACCGCCCGTATCCTGATGCCGCGCTCCTATGTTCGCTTGTCCGCCGGGCGCAGCGAGATGAGCGATGAAATGCAGGCCATGTGCTTTCTGGCCGGCGCAAATTCGATCTTTGTCGGCGAAACCCTTCTGACGGCGGAAAACCCGGAGGAAGATCGTGATGCGGTTCTGCTGGCCAAGCTTGGTCTTGAGGCCGAACGTCCAGAGGAGCAGACCCTCGCGGACGCCGCGGAATGAACGCGGTCGACCGTCTGGGCGCCCTGCTGGATACGCTGGACAGCCGGCACCGCCGTCGGGTGCTGTCGCCCCGGCAAGGGTTGGATTTCGCGTCCAACGACTATCTGGGCCTGGCCGGTTCACAACTGTTGGGGCAGGCGGCGCAGCAGGCGCTGGACCGTGGCGTGCCTCTGGGTTCGGGCGGGTCGCGCCTGTTGCGGGGCAACCATCCGGAACACGAGGCGCTGGAACAGAAGGCGGCGGCGTTTTTCGGGGCCGAGGCCGCTTTGTTCATGGGGGGCGGGTTTCAGGCCAACCAGGCGATCTTTTCGGCTCTGCCGGCGGCAGAGGATCTGGTGCTGCACGATGTGCTGGTACATGCCAGCGCGCATGAGGGCATGCGGGCAGGCCGGGCTCAGACGCATGCGTTCCGCCACAACGACCCGGGTGACGCCCGGCGCGCCGCTGCAACGTGGCGCGCGGCCGGCGGTTCAGGTCAAATCTGGATCGCGGTGGAAAGCGTCTATTCGATGCAGGGGGATTTCGCACCGCTTCAGGAACTGTCCGCGTTGGCCCGCGAATGGGATGCCGTGCTGGTCGTGGACGAAGCCCATGCCACCGGCGTTTACGGACCCCGGGGCAGGGGGCGGGCGCACGGGCTGGATGCGGAACTGGTGACGCTGCACACCTGCGGCAAGGGGCTGGGCGTGTCCGGTGGCCTGATCTGCGGGCCACAGGTGATGATCGAAACCCTGATCAACCGCGCGCGCCCCTTTGTCTATGCGACAGCCCCGGCGCCGTTCACGGCAGCCCTGGCAAGCGCGGCGCTTGATTTGCTGCAATCCAACCGGAACCTGGCGCAGGCCGCGCGCCAGCGTATTCGCCATGCCCATGACGCCGCGCGGCACCATGGCATCGCGCAAAAGGCGCTGTGCAGCCAGATCATTCCGGTCATTCTGGGCGATGACGTCCGCACGATGGCGACGGCTGCCGCGCTTCAGGCTGAGGGGTTCGATGTGCGGGGCATTCGCCCGCCGACCGTCCCGCGCGGCACGTCGCGGCTGCGGGTATCGATCACCGGAAATGTCGACAATTCCGAAATCACGGCCCTGTTCCAGACCCTCGCCGATCTGCAGAGCGCTGCCGCATGAACGCGCTGATCGTCACGGGCACCGACACCGGTGTCGGCAAAACCGTCTTTGCGGCTGGTCTGACGGCTGCGCTGGGTGCCAGCTATTGGAAACCGGTGCAGTCCGGTCTGGCAGAGACCACGGACGGCGAAACGGTGCGGAACCTGACCGGGCCCCCGGTACTGCCCGAAGCCTATCGCCTGGCCATGCCGGCCTCGCCGCATCTGTCTGCCGAAGATATGGGGGTCGAGATCGATCTGGCCCGTCTGACGCTGCCGTCGGTCAGGGGGCCGCTGGTCGTCGAAGGCGCCGGCGGGGTCATGGTGCCGCTGAACCGCCGGTCCTTCTTTCTTGATCTTTTTGTCCGGTGGCGGGCGCCTGTCATACTGGTTGCCCGCACCGCACTGGGAACGATCAACCATACTGCCCTTTCGCTGAGCGCGCTGCGCGGCGCAGGCTGCGCCGTTGCCGGCGTAGTATTTGTCGGGGATCGTGCCCCGGACGTTGAGCAGTCGGTTGCCGAAATGTGTCAGGTGCGGCACCTTGGGCGGCTGCCGCAGATCGAGCCGCTGACGGGGCCAGCCCTGACCGCGGCCTTTGACGCGATCGATGTCCGGACAATCCGGAGTTTCCTGTGACCCCGCTGGAGTTTGACGCCCGCCACCTGTGGCATCCCTATACCAACGTGCTGGATCCCGGCGCGATGCATCTGATCAGCGAAACCACGGGGGTCTGGCTGATCCGCGATGACGGCACCCGGATGATCGACGCCATGTCGTCCTGGTGGTGCACGGTGCACGGGCACCGTCACCCGGCCATCATCGCGGCGATGCAGGCGCAACTGGCGCAGATGCCGCACGTGATGTTCGGCGGCCTGACCCACGAACCGGCCATCGCTCTGGGCCGCAGGCTGATCGGTTTTCTGCCGACCGGTCTGGACCGGATTTTCTTCAGTGACAGCGGCTCGGTTGCGATCGAGGTCGCGCTGAAAATGGCGGTGCAGTACCAGATCGCCATGGGGCGCGCCGAACGGACAGAATTCGCGACGATCCGGGGCGGATATCATGGCGATACATGGAAGGCGATGAGCGTCTGCGATCCCGTCAACGGCATGCATGGTCTGTTTCGCGGCGCCCTCTCGATCCAGCATTTCCTGCCGCGCCCGCCGATCCCGTTTGGCGGGGACTGGACCGAGGATGCGGCCGACAACGGGCTGGGCGCTCTGGAACGGCTGCTTGCAGCCAAGGGCGCGCGGATCGCGGCGGTGATTCTGGAACCCGTGGTGCAGGGGGCGGGGGGCATGTATTTCTATCATCCGGCCTGGCTGCGGGGGGCGCGCGCGCTGTGCGACGCGCATGGCGTGCTGTTGATCCTGGACGAGATCGCTACCGGCTTTGGGCGCACGGGCGAGATGTTCGCGATGGATCATGCGGGTGTCGAGCCGGACATCCTGTGCCTGGGCAAGGCTCTGACCGGCGGCCATATCACGCTGGCCGCGACCATCGCGACCGAGCCGGTGGCACGGGGGATTGGCGAGAGCGAGGCCGGGGTTCTCATGCACGGGCCAACCTATATGGCCAATCCTCTGGCCTGCGCCGCCGGCGTGGCCAGCCTGGATCAACTGGCCCGAGGCGACTGGCGCAACGCGGTCGCCCGGATTGCCGACCAGCTTTGGCAGCAACTCGGCCCGGCGCGCCGACTGCCCGGCGTTGCCGATGTCCGGGTGCTGGGCGCAATCGGCGTGATCGAAATGAAGGACCGGGTTGATCCGGCCATCGCCCATCGGCGGGCACCGGAAACCGGCGTCTGGCTGCGCCCTTTTGGGCGCAACATCTACTGCATGCCGCCTTATATCATCTGCCCCGATGAACTGAGCCGCGTGACAGCGGCCATGACCGACCTGGCGGGGGGCGCCCGATGAACCGCCACTGGTTGCACCGCACCGGCCGGTCGGACCTGATCCTGGTCTTTGGCGGCTGGGCGCTTGGCGCCGGTCCGTTCCGTGGACTGACAGGTGTCTGCGATGTCCTGCTGGTGGACGACTATACATCGCTGGACGACCCACTGCCGGAACTGGCGCAGTACGACCGGGTCGATCTGCTGAGCTTTTCCTTTGGCGTGGCTTCGGCTGCCCATTGGCTGGAAAGGGTGGGGGTTCGGCCCAACCGGCTGGTCGCCGTCAGCGGTACGCTTTTTCCGGCCGATACAGAACATGGTATCGCGCCGGACACCGTCCGGGCCACTGCCGAACATCTTTGTGCAGACAGCTTTGCAAGGTTTTGCCGCCGGGCCGGTCAGCGCGGGCCGATACCTGCGATCGATATCGGCGCGGCGCGGGCGGAACTATACGCTGTGATCGATCGTGGACCCGCCCCGGAAACCACCTTTGACCGCGTCTGGATCCCCGACCGCGACCGGATCGTTCCCACCCACGCGCAAATAGCGGCCTGGCGCCGGCGGCCGGATGCCGTCAGGTGTATTCCGGGCGGGCATGTGCCGTTTCGGCCCGGACAACGCTGGGCGGAGTGGCTCGCATGAGCGCGGCGCTGACCGACCGGGTGCAACGCAGTTTTAGCCGCAGCTTTCGGTCCTATCACGATGAGGCCGGCCAGCAGGCCCGGATCGCCGAACGGCTGGTCAGCGACCTGCAAGGCTGCGGCGCGCCGCGCCGCTTTGCCAATGCGCTGGAACTGGGTTGCGGCACCGGCCACCTGACGCGCCGGCTGTGCCGGGACTTTGGCTTTGGGACGTTGCATCTCAACGATCTGGCCCCCGAAGCCCGCTTGACCGCACGCGCGGCGGGGGCTGCCTTTCTTTTGGGCGATGCAACGGATATTGACTGGCCCGAACCGCTTGGCCTGGTGGCCTCGGCTTCGATGATCCAGTGGTTGCATGACCCGTCGCTGTTGCTAAGCAAGGCGGCGGCGGCGCTCGCTCCGGGGGGATGGCTGGCGGTTTCCGGTTTCGGGCCACTGCAATACCGCGAACTGGCGCGGATCGGGTCCTCTGCCAAAGCGCCGGGCCTGTGCCGCTCCGAGGATTTGGCGGCGGCTGTCGATCGGCAAATGGAAGTCGTCCTGGCCGCAGAAAAGGTCCAGCAGGTGCATTTTGCGACCCCGCGCCAGGTGCTGGAACATCTGCGGAAAACCGGTGTGAACGGCCGCGCGGGAAAGCCGTGGACCAAGTCCACTCTGGCGCGGTTCACGAACCGGTATGTCCGGCATTTCGGGACGGCCGCGGGCGTACCGTTGACGTATCACCCGGTGTGGATCATCGCGCGCAAACCGGGTTGATCCGGACTTGGTCGCAGCGCCGCGGCGTACTCAGGGCAGGCGGGCCAGATGGCGCTGCATGACCGCGCGGGCACGGTCGGGATCCCGGTCCTTGATCGCCGCCAGGATGGCCGCATGGTCCGGATCATTGCGCCGCTTCCACCGGGCCGTGTGGCGCTTGTTGAAGTGCCAGGCATAGAGCAGTTGCAGATTGCCGATCTCGGCCACAAGGCGCGGCATGGGGCAACCGGAAATGATGGCCGTGTGAAAGCGCCGGTTCGCGTCTTCCCATGCCTCCGAGGTTTCAGCGGCATTGCAGGCGTCATGCGCCTGTTCGATTTGCGCGATCTGTTCCTCCGTCAGATTGGGAACGGACCGCTGCAACGCCACCGGCTCCAGCGCGCAACGCATCACCTTCAACTCTTCGATGGCGCTTTTGTCCATTGGCGCAACGCACATTCCCCGGCGTGGCAGGCTGACCGCCAATCCCTGCGACGACAATCGCAGCAATGCTTCACGGACCGTGACCTGGCTGACCCCGAACTCGCGGGCAATCAGATCCTGGCGAAGCTTTTCGCCCGGCAGAATGTCACCGCGTAGGATCTTGGTCGAGAGATTCTGCGCGATGTGTTCCGACTTTTTCGGCGGCGGTTCTGACACCCGGCCTCCCTCAGCCCAGCGGGCGTTATTGTGCATAACAAGTCAATTATCGTGCCGCGTTCCGTTGAGCAACATCGCATCCAAATGCCGCGCGGCTCTCAAGACCCGTGACCCGCTCCCCTTTGTCGGACCACCTGGCTGGAGATTTTCCGGGGGTTTGAACTCGGGGCGGCCTGCCCAGACCCGAGCCGTTTATCAGCGAGATCGGAGGTTCTTTCCCGATTGCGCTGATAAGGCTGGCGTCCATGCCGCCATACTTGGCGCGCCACTTGTAAACCGTGGCGCTGCTCATGCCGTGCTCCCGGCACAGCTCGGACACCGGCACGCCGCCCTCCATCTGCCGCAGGATAGCCATGATCTGGGCTTTAGTGAAAGGTGTCTTCTTCATCGGAATCTCCTCGTTCATCCTGCCGAGAAAATTCGACTTCCGCATCCCCCCTTAAGATCGGGGGGGATTACCCCAGGACCGCGCGACCTACGACCTGCCGCCCGGCGATCTGGCCGAGAGCCGCACCATGAAGGGTGGCGGAGCGGCGGGCGTCGCGATGGTCGGCGCTGCCGGTGTCGAGGTTGCGCAGCAGGTACTTACCGAGACGCAGCCCGCGATCCTGCCGCTGGTGCCGTATCTGAACACGCTGCGCTGGGTGTGCATCGCGGTCGCCCTCGGCGGTATCGCCGTCAATCCGTGGGCGAGAGGCGCGCTTCGCTACGGTGCCATCGCGCCGGCCTTCCGACGATGCTACGAAACCGCTCTGCCCGTCCCAAGCCAGCTTTCTTTGGCAAGGCCCAACAGAGCCTGAGACGAACTTCACCCCCGGCCACAACTGTTTCGGTAGCCGGGGCGTGGTGTTCAGACCATGATGAAGCCATCGGAATCACTGTCGATATTGACCGTGAAGCTGTCTTCGACATAGTCCATGTCGTCATCGGTTGCCCGCACCGTGTAGTCGATGCTGAAGTCTGGGATGGCGACCTGCTCATAGAGCGACACCTCCTTGATCCGGACGCCGGTCTTCGGTCCATCGAAGTTGATGAACACGAAGACGTCGTCGAAATCTTCGCCCGCGGCGAGCGGGTCTGTCTCGACATCGAACGCTTCGCCCGTAAGGAAGTCCACCAGAAGATCCGAGTTGCCCTTCGGAAGGGGCTCGTCGAGATACGCGACACCCGCGACCTGAATGCCGTCGTCATAGGCGACGAACCGGATATCGAATGTATTGGCCGGCCCCGTGGCGCCCTCGAACAACAGCTGGATGCCGCTGATGTCTTGCGAAAATGATATCTTCAGCTGTTCGCCCGGATCCATCTGGTTGTCCTTCAGACCGATCCCCGGCGTGCTGATATTGACATCGTCATCCGCACCGCCGTCGGGAAGGGGCGGCGGCGGCTGATTGCCGGCGGCATATTCGACCAGGGGATCTCCGTTGAAGTTGTTGGACAGGAAGCCGTCGAAGGTGACGATTGTTCCGGACGGTGCCGGCACCACCTCGGTCTCGCTGGGCCCGCCGGCATCGACTGAAGAGATGCCCAGATCGGTCAGCACGACCGGTGCGTCCTGAAGCACTTCGAATGTGTAGCCGCCCGGTTCGCTTCCATCGAGCGTGATCTGGAACAGGTCGCCGTTACCCGCGGTCGAATAGGTGATGACCGTATCGCCAGCCGAGAGCGTTTCGGAAAAGGCGCCGAGCACCGTATCATCGGGCAGTTGTTCGGTGTAGCCAACAAATGTGAACGACCCGGCACCGTCGTTGCCATAATCGAGGAAGCCCGTATCGCTGGCGGTATCTCCGTCAGTGAAGTCCACGGTTCCGTCGGCAATGGCGGGCGAAATCGCCGGGCCGTCATCGCGGAAGCTGAACGAGGTCGAGATATCCACCGCCAGGTCGTCAGTGTCGCCGTCGCCATCCTCGGCGGTGCCGGTCAGCGCGACCTTGCCCGCCGCCATGGCGATGACATCGTCGGGATCGGTGTCGTCGGGATGCACCACCGACCGGCTCTGGTCGAGCGTGACCACGCCCAGGGCGCTGACGCTGATGCGCAGAACCTCGTCGCCGTCGCCGTTGCGGCCGACCACGTCACCACCTTCCTCCGACAGCGTCACCGCCTGGCCGGTGAGCGTGTCGGTGAGTCCGCTGCTGGCGTCGGTCACGCTCAGCGCATAGGTCACAGGATCGCTCGCCGCCGCACCGTCGGCGCCGTAATCGGGGTTGAAGACGCCGGCAAAGCTGGCGCTGGCATCCGTGCTGAAATCGGTCTCATCCACCTCCAGCGACGGGGCCGCCGCGCCCGCGGTCATCGCCGGGCCGTCATCCTCGAAACTTCCTACAAGCGCCTGCGCGGTGAATGTGGCATCGTCGCCTTCCGCGTCCTCGGCATGCAATACGCCGGTGAAGTCGACGACGATCTCGTCATCGTCCGGCTGGTTGGGTAGTCCCTGAGGGTGATCCATGGCGTTGACCAGGTCGATCGTCGCGGTGCCGTCTTCGGCTACGGTCACGGTGTAGATGGTGGTTCCTCCGGCGGCGGCAGTCAGCACGTCGTCGCCCGCGGGGTTCACGTCGATCGCGACCGAATGGGTGATCGCGACACCACCCGAGGTCAGTCCGATTGCATCGAGCGCGGCCAGCGCGGCCGCATCATTCTTGAGGCCGAAACTAAGCGGCAGATCCTGCCCCGGATTCACGACATTGTTCAGATCGGTCGACAGGCTGGTGACCTCGGTCTCGCCATCATTGTCGGGCCGTCCATCCGTCAGGGTCAGACCACCGATCGAGAGCGCGTCCTCGAACAGTTCGAGCGGTGCGTTCGCGGCATCCTGGGCCGGGGCATCGTCGACGAAGTCCATCTGGAACGGGTCGGTGTCGCCAACGATGTTGCCCACCTCGATCGCCCCGATATCGAAGGTCTTGTTGGCGAGGCTTCCCGGTCCGCCCGAATCGTTGGTGATCTCGATCCGGTTCATGTCGGTCGTCGAGAATACCCGGATCGAGTAATCCTCGATCACGTTCTCGACATTCGCGGTCATGCCGTCGATCGTGATATTGACGGCCGTGTCGCCACTGTTGTCGAAACCGTCGACGGCATCCCAGAAGGCGACGACGACATCGCTGGAATTGAGCACTTCGACACGCTCGAAGGAGACCTGCGTCTCGTTGGTCCCGTCTTCCACGGAATTGTGGAAGAACTCGGCATCGCTCGTCCCGCCCTGTGCAGCGGTATCCACAAAGAATGCGTCCACATTCACATCGACCCGGTTGCCGGCGTTGCCACCGGTCTGCACGAGGCCGAATTTGAACTGGTTCACGCCTGTCACGTATTGGCCGAAGGTGATCGCATCGGCATCGTGGGTGAGCGTGGCGGTCAGCGCGGCGCCGGTAATCGTACCGGTCACCAGATCCAGACGCAACTGGTCCCCGACTTTGACCGACTGCTTGTTGGTGCCAAGGCCGATGGTGCTGCTGTTGACGCTGCTGTTGTCGCCCTGATCGTCGGGATCGACGGCATTGTCGCTGTCGATTTCATAAGGCGTGCTGGTCGCGAGCAGCTGGATACCGCCTGCGCTGTCTCCGAATGCCAGCCAGTCGTTCGCGCCCGAGGGGGCGTCGCTGAAGTCGTCGAACACCTGGCTCGACGTAACCGAGATATTCGCGATCAGCGGCGAGATGTCGTTGGGATCCATGTCATTGGTCTGTTCCATCGCAAGGAAATTCATCAGGAACACATCCGAAGATGTCGACGAGGTCGAATCGATGATGGCGATGAAGGCGATGTTTCCGGAAGCCGTTGTGCCGACGAGGATGTTGTCATTGGCGGGATCCGTGGTCAGCGATACCGTTTCGTAGGTGCCGCTGTCGGGATCAAGCGCCTTGAGCGTGCTGGCGGTGCCGGAGTAAGTAACGCCAGCGGCATCCGTCCAGGAAAGATTATTGAAACCGTCGGGTGTGCTGATAGCCGAGGCCAGGAGCGACAGGTTGTCCGGATCGCCGAGCGCCTCGCCGCCGGTCAGGTAGGTGTTGTCGAGATAGGTATAGAGACCGCCCGAGAGCTCGGTCGAGAGGTTGGCGACCGGGATTTCATCGGTGCCGGCCTGTACGCCAGAGGTTTCGTCGATATTGATCGGACCGGAAATGACGAGTGCGTCTTCAGACATAATATTCTCCTCCCCGGAGTTTTTTGTGGTCGAAATGGAGGTCGCGGCTCGCCATTGCCCATCAATCAAGGATCGGCCGGCAACCTCATGTTTTTGCATAATCTCTTCGACTCCGGTCACTGGATCGGAGGACCGAGAATACGGGATTTCTTGAACTGGCTAATCCGACTCCGAGAGCCGTCCAACAGTTGTGAAACGGGCGATGCCGAAGTTACTAAAACGCGTCACATCGCCCGTTTAAATAACATAATTCGCATATTTTTTCCACAAGTCTCGTGCAAGCGCGCAGGCCGACGCCCGTCGCTTGCACCAAGCCGAACGGGTGTTCTGCCTGTCAGTTTGCTGCTAAGAGCTTGAAACTCCAGCGCGACGAGAACCCGGCGGAAGTCCGGAAACACGTGCGGTATGACCCCGGAAATCGTCGCCGCGCAGAACTGACCAATGCGTCGCATGTGAGCTATCTGGACAAAGCTCGACAATATTGATATCGGCCAACCGAATCACTTCGGGGAAGTTTCCTGCGGCGCGACCGAATGTGCGGTCCACGGCCCGCGGCTGACGGTCATGCAAACAGGAAATCCGTCTGGCCAAGGTCAGCCATGGCGGTTCCGACCAGCAGAATACTGTCGCTACCGTGGGTCAGCAGTGCGCCGCCGGCATTGTCCTCGATTGTGAGGTCAGCATAGGAGATGCCGAGCCCCGTCAGATCGATGCGGTCGGCACCCTGTTCGAAATCCGTGACCACATCCCCCCCCCAGCTGCGGTCGAATTTGAAGACGTCGGCGCCGTCGCCCCCAGTCAGGGTGTTGTCGGCACCGTTGCCGATCAAGACATCGTCGAATGCCGACCCCTTGGCATCCTCGATAACCGTGCCATGGGCGAGTCCAGCATTGTTCGTGCCCGTCGGGTCGATCGAACTGAACCCGCCTTCTCTCAGGTCGATCACAACCGAGTAGGTCGCGCCCGAAGCATCGATCACGTCGTGGCCGCCGCCGTCCCAGACGGTCCGGATCTTGCCTTCGAACATCGTGTGATCGAATACCGTGTCGCCGGCTTCATGCGCCGTGTTGGCACCGTAAAGGTATTGAAGCGCGGCGATGTCATAGAGCATGTAGCTTGACACATCGCCATCCATGCTCGGATGACCATAGGCGGTCATCACCGTGTGCTGACGCGTGGTGCTCGCGAACTCCAGATCAGGATGCGAAAGGCCGAGCGCATGACCGATCTCGTGGATCAGCGTCTTGAAGGCTTGCGTGCCCGGATCGTAGGACATTCCCTTGATCGAGCTGTCCAGCCAGACATCCGCAGCTTGACTGTTGGCCGAGGTCTTGGTCGGGAAATAGGCGAAAGCGCGCCCCCCCACATCGGCGGTCCCGAAAACCATCTGCGCATCATTACCATCCCCTTCGACAAACGTGAGTCCGGTGAAATCGGACACGCTCGTCAAAATATTTCGGGTTGCCTCTTTCTGGGCATCGGTAAACTCCGAAAATCCATCATAGGCGGAACTTCCAGCCTCGTAGTAGTCCGGTGTCGCAGTGGCGAACGAGAAGGTCACGAAGCTGGAACTGCCAAGGGTGCCGGGGAGGTTCAAACGATTGACATCCTCATCCACGAGGATGGCCTCGACATAGCTTGGAGGCGGCGGGTTGGGGGCACCGTCATCCGGGTCACCGGAGCCGGTGTCGCCTGTCGTCTCGGCACCGGTAATTTCAATCGTCACGGTCGCTGTGCTCTGCCGCCCGCCCGCATCGGTGATGACGTAGCTGAATTCATCATAGGCAACTTCGCCCGGCGCGAGCCAGTCGAACTGGCCGTTGGGATCATAATGGAACACGCCCGCGCCCTCGAGCGAGAGCAGTCCGAGGGCTCCAGAGCTATCGAAGCTCGTGATGGCGAATGCGTCAAGGTCAGGATCGTAATCGTTCTGCAGAACGTCGCGCGTATGAAGCAAGGAATCCGACAAGACGCTGAAGCCGGATCCAAAATCATCATTGGCAACCGGGGCTTTGTTACGTCCCTTGCCGCCGCCTTCCCCGCCGCCGTCCTGGTTTTTGCCCTTGCCGCTACCCTTGTCGTAATCACCAAGATTCAGCAGGTCCTCATCTAGCCACCACTCGGCAAGTCCGGGCGAAAACGCCGATACGCCCGTTCCACGGGCAAGTTCCGGAACCGCCAACTGCAAACGAACTTCGCCATACCAACCGAAATCGTCCGGTACTGGGGTTTCGGTGCCGGTCCATGGCGTAAACGAATCCGTACCTAGAGCAAGAGCCTTGTCATTCACGTCGCTGTCCTTTCGCATCTCAGGTCGAACCAGCCTTGGCGCAGGTCGTGGAACGCATCCGGCAGGATTCGACCAAGGCGCGAACGGAAGTCTGTCGGTACCTGATGAAGATTTGATTTAAATGAGAGATGCGACCCGTGCGGTCGCGGCTGGTCGCCGCCGGCGCGACCGCAATTTCTCGCCACACGTCTCGCGGACGTCTGACCGGAAGTCATGCCCCGAGAAACGAGGCGATGCCCGAGCGTTTTCTGTAGTGATCGTCAAGCCTGTATACCATTTTTTGCGCTCTTCGGCGCATCTCGCGTGGGCTATCACCGGCAATGGGGACGCGCAACGCACAGGGATGCCGCACCGCACGTCAAGCGGCGAAACTTCGCCGCCTCGAGCTACGCGACCTTGATGACTATCCGTCAACAGAGTTTTCTGGACGTGTCGCGGTTTGATGCCGCTCCTTTGATAGCATTTATTGCAACAAGGCCGTTCAGTACGGTAACAAAAAGTGGGGAGTCGACACAGCGTACCAAGAGCTGATCGCAAACTGGGATGATCCAGCCATTCATCTGGCCTATCAGGGCCTAATCTTGATCTACGACGACTTGGAGGACGCGATCCCCAAGTCCACGACTATACAAGAAAACTGCGTGTTCGAGACACGATCGAAGGATGGCGTGAGACGCGCCCGCATCGAAGCGACCGATGCTCACAACTTCGAAGCGGAGCGACACTCACCGTCGAGTGAGTTTGCAAAGGCCTGCCTTGGTAAAGCTGTTGGCGAGAAGTTCACGATCAGCACTCAATTTGAGAGCATGGAATTTGAAGTCTTGTGGATTAAGCCGCGAGCACTTGACCTGCTCCACAAGTCAATGGAGGAGTTCAACAAGAGGTTCCCGATGAATTCGGGAATGCAACGCATGACGTTTGACTTTGAGGCTGAGAACCCCCTCGAAGACATGGGACGTGTGACCAAAGCCGCGCACGAACGCGACCAGTCCGTTTTGGACAAGTACGCTGCGAATGCCTTGCCTTTCTGCTTTGTTGCCAACGCGCTAGGCAAGGACGTGATCGACGGTTGGGCCGGTCTTCCGGGAGTGGGCATCCAGCCCCGAGTATGTATTGGTAGCCGCGACGAGCGCGACAATGCACTCAAAGAAATCCAAGCTAGAACCAAGAATGGTTGTGTGCTCGACCCGATTACCGCTGCTTTGATCTCGGACTTTCACCTTTGGGGTACGATCTCCAGGGTTTGCGGCCAAGTGCACGTCACCCAGTCGACGCTGGAGGTTTTCGCAAAGCGTGAAATCGAGGCGAAGAATAACATAGACCGGCAAACCGGGATGACCTCATGGCAGAACGGACGCCTAACCTTCATTGAGATTTCACCACAGCAGAACAGAGCTGCATATGAGGAAAAGAAACGTCAACGAGAAGACGTTCTTGCTCACTGCAAGATAGCTACCGCCGTGCCGCAGGTTGACCTAACCGGCCAGAATCTCGAGATTTCTGAGATGTTTGGCGCGTCGGCACGGGATAGCATCTTGGCGGCCGAGGGGAATGAGTTGCTGCTCCTTTCGGAGGATCAAGGGCTAAGGCAGTGGGCCATTGCGGCGCTTGAAATTGGGGCGAGTTGGCTGCAACCAGTCTTGCTTCTAGCAAAGGACAGGGGGCTGATCTCGATTGAGGACTACACCAAGTTCATTGTTGATTGCCTGAACCGCGATTTCACGTACGTGTCAATGGACTCTCAAACCTTGCTAACACAGGCAAAAACAGAAGGGTTCAGCGGTCGTGGCACTGTCAAGCGGATGCTGGAGGTGGTTGGCGGGAAGAACGCTGATTTTGAAACCAACCTTGGCGTCGCTGCCACGTTCCTCGACCTTGTGTTCCACGAGACCAAGCAGGAGCATCTGCGAGACCGTTACGCAAGTATGGTCTTGGAGGCATTCTGTGCTCCGCGTCAGGACAAGGCTATCGAAGTGATAAAGGCACTTACTGCGCAGGTTTCCCTTCGCGTATTCAATTTGATTGAGCACGCATTCTGGTGGCTTGTCGGTCGAACCGTAGGTACGCCGAACTTCCGACAACAAGTTGAAGAAGCGAAGAAATCTCAGCTTGTTCGTCCTGTTGCTATTCCTCCTGCCATACGCGCTCGGGCAACAGAAAGGGTCAGGCTCCTAGGCTCATGCTTCCCGAACTGAAGTGTAGGATTGCTTCGCTGACCTGGTCGAAAACCGAAAGCGCCGATCCGAGCAGTGTTTGCTGTACTTATTCTGTACTCGAAAAGAAAAAGGACTTAGCGGGCGAGCGCTAAGTCCTTGAAATCTTTGGCTCCGGCGGTAGGGATCGAACCTACGACCAATTGATTAACAGGCACCGCGGGATGCGCCTGTGCTCAAGCGGTTAGCGGAGGGTTCCGGGTTGCTTTGACCGCTATGTGACCGGCCTGAAATCGTCAAACAATGCCATTCTGTCCGCGTTCCCGCCCATCGTTTAAACGGTCATGCAGCCTTGGGAGCGAAAGCGATGCCCTTGATTCCCTTGCCAACTTGCCTGCCAGGTGAGAAGGTTAGCCTATGAGGAACACGAACGTACCAAGCAACAATCCTGAGTATAGGAAGCGCAAGCGGGTTCAGAAGGAGTTCAAGGCGCTGCTTGAGGCCGAGGGTCACGGTGTGCTTTTCAGTTCAGCGACGAGCGCGGTGCCTGAAAAGACGAGGGCAAAGCAGGACCTCAAGCGAACCAAGTTGATCCTCGATGCCATCAAGTATGGCCTTCAGGTTCCGCAGAGTATGCGCGACGAGGTCAACAAACCGCCCGACGAGAACCCGAAGGTGCCGGTCGAGGACGACGACGGTAAGGCGCCGTTCGGGCAGGACGACGACGATGGTTCGGAAGGAATCCCGGTTTAACCTCGATTGTCGCGGTGCTCGTCGTCGATGCCCCTGCGATCACCCAGGCAGCACCGCGAGAGACGCGCAGAGCGCGGCGCTAAGGCGGTGTTCTGCGTTGCGCCCCTGGGCATGTAGGGCACGCACGATAACCGAGTTATACGCCCAAGCCACGCGCTCTGGGATCGACACTGCCGTGGACCGTCTTTCGCCAGAAGGACCGGGCTGTGACAAGTTAGACCAAGCAGGCCCAGCGACCCCCGAAAAATCGCGCGCTGATGGGCGTCTTCATGTTTTGGGCATCCGCGTCATGCCCGCGAAGGCGAACCCCGCCTTAGACGCGCGCTGCCGGGCACGTGACGGTTGGAGTCGCAATTGCGCGCCGTCGTCGCCATAATGCCCAAATGGACAAGCTCGATACCAAGTCGGTCGCGGAATTACTTGCGCTCCACACCGCCGCTCTGGAGGAGCTGCGGCAGCGGGATATTTTGCGATCCGCAAACAACCCTACTGGCGACCTTGCCGAATACTATTTCTGTAGAGCATTCGGCTGGGTGCAAGAAAACAACTCGAAAAAGGCCTTTGACGCCATTGATGGCGCAGGGGTGCGGTACCAGATCAAAGGGCGACGTGTTCATCGCCGAAATAAGTCCCGGCAGTTGTCAGCAATCCGCGACCTTCAAGGATTCGACCTTCTGGCCGCAGTGCTGTTCGACGATGATTTCCGCATCATGCGCGCAGCGTTGATACCCGCTGCCGTCGTAAGTGCGAACTCGACCTATATCGAGCATACGAACAGCCATAAGTTTCTTTTGCGTGATGCGATTTGGAGTTTTCCATATGTCGAAGACGCAACCGACCGTCTTCGTGAAGTTGAAGGTCGATGAATTGGTCGGGAGCGCAACATGAGATGGGTTGATCCAAGGAATGGCGAAGTAATCAATATTCGACAGCGACCCGCTGCGTTCTCATTCTTTCCGACGTACCAAGGCGCTACGCGAGAAGGCATTCATTCAACCTTGTTCTCCACGGAACCTTGGAACATCATTCAGCACAGTCTAGAGAAACTGGCGGATGCTGCTGCTCGCAGACAGGCAATTGCGTTTCTTGCCCAAAGCCGCGACTTCTTCACAGCAGCCCAAAATTCAGATGTTAGTGCCGCGAAGCCACTGCTCCTTTACTATTCGTTTTTGAACCTCGCGAAGGCCCTTGTTGTTCAGCGCGGGGGAAACGCTTTAGGCATGGTGCGGCACGGCTTGTCTGAACAGTTGCCGGTTACTGCTGGGGCGATCCATGGCCATGTTTCAATCGACATACTCCGGAACCCGAATGTAAGTGCGTTCCTCATGTTTGCGAACGCCCTTGGTGCTGCGCTCCCAACGCCCACTGCACCGAGCACCAGTTTTCGAATGCGTTCGCAGGACTTTCTGAGCCAAGTGTTGATCGGGCACCGGATCTATTGCCAAGCTGACAGTATCAAGGAGCGGTTCATTAGTTTGGATCGGATCGAATACATGCAAGACCCTGCAACCCATGAAACGTGGGTTCGAGTTCGCGCTTTCGCAGATGATTTTACCCGTCTTGGATATGGATTAACTGACCTATCAAAGAATCTTGGAGCGAACGGGACGTGGCGAAATGTTAATTGTACTGAGGCTATCGACGGTAGGCGGATCATTGAAGCGGAAACCATCGCTACAACTCAATATGGGCATCGACCATCGCAAGTGTTGTCTCAGCTAAGTAACGATGTAAGACCCAGGCTTTGGCGAAGCGTGACAGCCTACCCGCCATATCGAAAGTACTACATCTATATACCGACTGCGGCGCAGACTCTAATGAACCAACTCTTAACTATCTATCTCGCCACTTTCTATTTTGGCTCAATAACTCGATACAAGCCGGAGCAATTTGACTTGATCCTAAAGAGCCCAATCGGGCCTTTTGTGTTCGAATTCTTTTCCAATCAACCTTCTCAGTTCCTTTACTTGATGGCATCCGAATTTATGGAACAGGAGGTGGCGAGAGCCGCGATCACTTGATCCAACGTCTCGCCTAGCATTTCTGCCGTTGCGCCCCATCTGTCTATTTGCACGCAGCCACGAGGGCGTCCGCGCGGGTGGTATCCGCGTCATGCGCCGGGATGCGCTTCACGCCCTTGGGCAGCAGGAGGTAGTATTTGCCGCCCTTGCGCTCGACGCCCGTAAGCGTCCGGTCTGACCGCTATTTCCAGGGGAGCAGGTCGTTGACGCGGGTGATCTTGTAGTCCGGGATGCCGGCGATGGTATCGGCGAGCCAGGTTTGGGGATCGACACTGTTGAGCTTGGCAGTCTCGATCAAGGTGTAGGCGACAGCCGCGGCGCGGCCGCCGGCGGGCGATCCGACGAATAGGTAGTTCTTGCGACCGAGCGCGATGGCCCTCATGGCGCGTTCGGCT
>NZ_JBHUQE010000031.1:0-25472 GCF_042687825.1 Sedimentitalea sediminis
CCACGTGACAGCCGTCCACATAAGAAAGGCCCCGCATTCAATGCGGGGCCTCCCGGAGTGCCTGCCATCCATTGTCACATCCGGCTGGCGACATTTTCCCAGTTGACCAGGTTGTCGAGGAAATTGGTCAGATAGGCGGGACGCTTGTTGCGGAAATCGATGTAATAGGAATGCTCCCACACGTCGCAGCCCAGCAAAGCGGTCTGGCCAAAGCACAGCGGGTTGACGCCGTTTTCGGTCTTGGTCACGGCCAGAGAACCGTCGGCTTTCTTGACCAGCCAGGCCCAGCCGGAGCCGAACTGGCCAGCACCGGCGGCGCTGAATTCTTCCTTGAACTTGTCCACGCTGCCGAAATTCTCGACCAGCGCCTTTTCCAACTCGCCGGGCATTGCCGAGGCATCCGGGCCCATCATTTCCCAGAACTGGTTGTGGTTCCACAACTGGCTAATGTTGTTGAAAATGCCGTTCTGCGCCACGGCGCCCGCATCATAGGTGCCGGTGATGATCTCTTCCAGCGACTTGCCGTCCCACTCGGTGCCGGCAATCAGCTTGTTGCCGTTGTCGACATAGGCCTTGTGATGCAGGTCATGATGATATTCCAGCGTTTCCTGCGACATGCCCTTGGCTGCCAGCGCGTCATGTGCATAAGGAAGATCAGGTAGTTCAAAAGCCATTGTCGGCCCCCCAGCTGTATTGAATAATCTCTGTCCGATACATGCGGCGCAGGATGAGTCAGGTCAAGGGTCGCCCGGCAAAACAATGCAAGGCCGGAGGGATGCGGTGCTGACACAAGCCCGGAAAATGATGTATCGCGCGCGTGGCTATTGCAACGGACGACTGGGCGGCGAGCCTTTTCGGCTGGATCCCTACCACAGCAAGTTCTGGCACAAGGCCGCGGCGGGGCGATGGGAGCCGCGCACCTTTGCGGTGCTGGACGAGCATCTGGATAAGGCGCATGACTATCTGGATATCGGCGCATGGATCGGTCCGACGGTGTTGTATGGCGCCCGCAAGGCCCGCCACGTCTGGTGTTTCGAACCCGACCCCGAAGCCTTCCGTGCGCTGGCCTGGAACATCGAGTTGAACCGGCTGGACAATGTCAGCGCCTTTGCCGCCGCCCTGTCGCAGGAGTTCGGCGTGGCGCGGATGGCCGGGTTTCGCGGCGAAAAAGGCGACAGCACCACCAGCCTGCTGAACCCGCAGGGGTCCGCGGGTTCCGACGTGCTGACCCTGCGGTTCGGCCAGTTTGCCGACGCCGTCGATCTGTCGGGCGTATCGCTGGTCAAGCTGGACGTCGAAGGCGCCGAGTTTGACATTCTGCCGACGCTGCTGCCCTGGCTGACGGCCCGGCGCCCGGCATTGTACCTGTCGACCCATGCGCCGTTTCTTGCCCCGGACCGGCGCCGGGACCGCATGCAGGCGCTGGTGCAGGCGTTGGCGTTCTATGGCCGGTGGCAGGGCGAAGAGGGCGAGGCCATCGATCCCGACGGTCTGACACAGGACGCCGAGCTGGGCCGGTTCCGCACCCTTCTGCTGCAACCCTGAGCCGGCACGCGGCGGCCGGGCGGGTGGGGTCAGAAATATCCGACCTCGGATCCCGGTTGCGCCGCCGCCTTGAGCAGGGAAAAGACATAGTCGGCAACCGAGCGGAAACAGACGATCTGAAAACTCTGCTCGTCCATCATCCAGAAGGCGGCAGGCACCTGGGCCAGGCGGCTGCGGCGGAACATGCCGGGTCCGAACGTTTCGGGCGACAGGTCGGCCGGGCACAGTTTGGCCATCACCTCGCGCGCGGCCGGGCCAGTGACGCGAAAGACCGCGCGGGCATCCGAGACGTTGACCGCCAGGGCATGGCTATCTGCCAGTGCCTGCTGCAACTGCGTGACATTGGCCTGCGCCACGTCATAGGGACAAAGCACCAGCAATTCGTCCGGCGACATCCAGCACAGCCCGCGGGAATCCTCGCAATTGGCCTCGTTGACGCCGGGCATGGCGACGCCCGCCACCGCGCTGGCGGCTGATTTCAGGTCCTTGGACGACAGATCACCGCGCAGGGTGATCATTCCTTGCAGACCGATTTCCTGGATTTGGGCGATGCCGTCATAGCGGGCCCCGTTCAGAGCGCTGACCGGTTCAGACATTCTGTTTCTCCCCATCCTTGTCGTAAAAGACCGGATCGACGATCCGGGCCTCGTAGCTCTTGCCGTCCGTGCCCGGGAATTCGAGCACCTCGCCCATCCGGTCCGGCCCGTTCAGAACCAGCCCCATGGCGATGCCCTTTTCCAGCGTCGGCGAGAAATAGGTCGAGGTGACCCGCCCCTGGGTGACGCGCTGGCCGTTGGCATTGACACCGTTGCCCACCGCATAGGCGCCATCGGGCAGCACCGACCCGTCCACGGTTTCCAGCCCGACCAGTTTCCAGCGGGTCGGGTCGGTCATGTGGCTGCGCTGCTGCGCCCGCTTGCCCAGATAGTCGTCCTTTTTCTTGCTGATCGCCCAGTTCAACCCCAAATCCTGCGGAATGACAGTGCCATCGGTTTCATCACCGATCATGATAAAGCCCTTTTCGGCGCGCATGATGTGCAGGGCTTCGGTGCCATAGGGCATGACGCCGAATTCCTCGCCCGCGTCGATCAGGGCCTGCCAGAAGGCCAGGCCCTGACTGGCCGGCACGGCGATCTCATAGCTTAGCTCGCCCGAGAACGAGATGCGATAGGCGCGGCAGTCGAACCCGCCGATCCGCCCGTCGGCCCAGGCCATGAAGGGCAGCGTTTCTTTGCCGACATCCATGCCGCCCAGCTTTTCCAGAACCGCACGCGCCTTGGGGCCGACAACCGCGATCTGGGCGTATTGCTCGGTGACGTTGGCGACATAGACCTGCCAGTCCCACCATTCGGTCTGCAGCCATTCTTCCATCGTCGCATGGATACGGTCGGCCCCGCCGGTGGTGGTGTGGCACAGCCAGGTGTCATCGTCGATGCGCGCCACCACGCCATCGTCGATCAGAAAGCCGTTTTCCGAACACATCAGCCCATAGCGGCAGCGGCCCGGCTGCAGGTTGGACATCATGTTGGTATAGAGCATGTCCAGAAAACGCCCGGCATCCGGCCCCTTGACGATCAGCTTGCCCAGGGTCGAGGCGTCCAGCAGACCCAGGCCCTGCCGGGTGTTGCGCACTTCGCGCATCACCGCCTCATGCACGGTCTCGCCGTCGCGCACGAATGCATAGGGCCGGCGCCAGTGACCGACCGGCTCCCAGTCGGCGCCATGTGCGGCATGCCAGTCATGCATCGGCGTCTTGCGCAGGGGCTGGAATACCGGGCCGCGGGCCTCGCCGGCGATCGCGCCCATCGAGATCGGCGTATAGGGCGGGCGGAACGTCGTAGTGCCGGTGGCCGGAATCGGCTGGCCCAGCGCATCCGACAGGATCGCCAAACCGTTGATGTTGCTCAGCTTGCCCTGATCGGTGGCCATGCCCAGCGTGGTGTAACGCTTGGTGTGCTCGACGCTTTCGAACCCTTCGCGGGCGGCCAGTTGCACATCCGACACCTTGACGTCATTCTGGAAATCCAGCCAGGACTTGCTGCGCAGCCCCACATGCGCGGCCCGCGGCATCAGCCAGACCGGTTCCAGCGGCGCTTCGGGGGTTGCGGTGCCCGTCGGCACCTGGACCTTTTTCACCTTGAAACCCGCCGCGCGCGCAGCGGCGGCCCCGGCCTCGGCGGCATCGGCCAGCAGGCCGGGCAGCGCCAGTTCGCCATTGGCCGCGCCGGCCGGCACCACGAAACCGGCCCCATCGGCCCCGGTGGGCGGACGGGCGGCATCGGGACGGAAATGCGCCTGGGCGTCGTCCCAGACCAGCTTGCCGCCGCAATGCGACCACAGATGCACCACCGGCGACCAGCCGCCGGACATGGCAACCGCATCGCAGGCAATCTCTTCCAGCGCGCCGCCGACCCCGTCCTGGGCGCAAATCTGAACGGTTTTGACCCGCCGTCCGCCGCCGACCTTGGCAATCGCGCGGCCGCAGTCGATGCGGACGCCCAGCGCGCGGGCCTCCTCCATCAGCGCGCCGCCGCCGGTGCTGCGCGCATCCAGAACCCGCGCCACGTCCAGCCCCGCCTCTTTCAGGCAGATCGCGGTGCGATAGGCATCGTCATTGTTGGTGGCGATGACCACGCGCTGCCCCGGCGCAACGCCGAAATTGACCACATAGTCGCGCATCGCCGAGGCCAGCATGACGCCGGGTACGTCATTGCCGGAAAAGGACAACGGCCGCTCGATCGCGCCGGTGGCGGTGACCACCTGCCTGGCGCGGATCCGCCACAGACGGTGCCGCGGCCCCTGCCCCAGCGGCAGATGGTCGGTCAATCGCTCATAGCCCAGCACATAGCCGTGATCATAGACACCCGCGCCCATGCAACGGCTGCGCAGCGTGACATTGTCCATCGCCTGCAACTCGGCAACGATCGCATCGACGAACTGCACCACCGGCACGCCATCCACCTGGCCGCCGTCGACCGGGGCACGCCCGCCCCAATGCGCGGTCTGTTCCATCAGCAGAACCCGCGCACCGCTTTGGGCCGCGCTGCGCGCCGCCAGCAGACCCGCGACACCGCCGCCGATCACCAGCACATCGGTATGGGCATAGAAATGCTCGTAGGTATCGGCATCGCGGTCCTTGGGCGCCTGGCCCAGACCCGCTGTCTGGCGGATAAAGGGCTCATAGACATGTTTCCAGAACCCGCGCGGATACATGAACATCTTGTAGTAGAACCCGGCCGGCAGGAACCGCGACAGGTGCTTGTTGATCGCGCCCACATCGAATTCCAGCGTCGGCCAGTGGTTCTGGCTGCGCGCCGACAGACCGTCAAACAGCTCGGTCGTGGTGGCGCGCTGGTTCGGTTCGAACGTCGCCCCCGCGCCCATGTTGACCAGCGCGTTGGGCTCTTCGGCCCCCGACGCCACCAGTCCGCGCGGACGGTGATACTTGAACGAGCGGCCGACCATCATCTGGTCGTTGGCCAGCAGCGCCGAGGCCAGCGTGTCGCCGGGATGAGCGGCCAGGCTCTTGCCGTTGAAACTGAACCCGATCCGTTTCGAACGGTCGATCAGGCGTCCATGTGTGGGCAGGCGTTTGCTCATGGCTGGACCTCGTGCAGGCAAAGGGCGGCGGAAAGGAACGGCGGCAGCAGGGTCACGACAGATCCCTCCAGGCCCAGCCCGGGCGTTTGGCGGTGATCGCGTCGCGGATATTCTGCGGCGGCTCGGTGGTCTGCGCGGGATAGGTGCCAAACACCTCCAACGTGTCGGTGTCGCGCGCGGCGTGGAACCACTTGCCGCAGCCATAGACATGGCGCCAGCGCTCGAAATGCACCCCGCGCGGGTTTTCCCGGCTGAACAGGTAGTCGTGGAAATCGTCATCCGAGGCACCGGGGCCATGGCGCGTCAAATGCGCCTCGCCGCCGGCGGCCAGATCGGTTTCGTCGGCGGCCAGGCCGCAATAGGGACAGGTGAGGATCAGCATCAGGTCATCCTTTTGGCGGCAGGCTGGCGGCATGGGCCAGCGACAATTCTGTCAGTTCGGCGCGCAACGCGTCATCGGCAAAGGCGCCGGGATCGATTTCGACCATGCCGCCCATCCGGCGGCCGGTAAAGGCCAGTGGCGCAGCCCCCGCAGCCAATGCCGCGGCCTCGCGGGCCTTGCCGGGACGGTACATGGCCCCGTTCTTCATGACGCCGCAGACCATGTTGCCATGCAGCAGAAAGCACAGCCCGCCGAACATCTTCTTTTCCGACAGGCCCGGTTCCACGCCCAGATCGGCGCGCATGGTTTCAGCCATGGGTTCGGAATAGGCCATCAGCGCGCCCCGGATCGGGCGCGGAAACGGGGCATCGCGACCCGGCCCGCGCAATTGCCCCGCATGCCGGTCAATATCGTCGCTGAGTGACTCATCAATGCGCCACCCCTGCCGCCACGCTTTCGTCGATGAAACGGCCTTCGCGGAACCGGTCCAGCGAAAACGCGTCGGTCAACGGCGAACGCCCCTTGGCCATCAGTTCTGCCATGCCCCAGCCCGAACCGGGGATCGACTTGAACCCGCCGGTGCCCCAGCCGCAATTGATGAAACAGCCCTCGACCGGGGTTTTCGACAGGATTGGCGAGCGGTCGCCGGTCATGTCCACGATGCCGCCCCATTGCCGCAGCATCTTGAGACGGCTGACCATGGGAAAGGTCTCGATCAGCGCCCGCACGGTTTCCTCGATGTGATGGAAGCTGCCGCGCTGGGTATAGTTGTTATAGCCGTCCGCGCCGCCGCCGATCACCATCTCGCCCTTGTCGGACTGGCTCATATAGCCGTGCACGGTGTTGGCCATGACCACCACGTCCATGCAGGGTTTGATCGGCTCGGACACCAGCGCCTGCAGCGCCACGGATTCGATCGGCAGGCGGAATCCAGCCATGTTCGCCAGCACGCCGGAATGCCCGGCCACCACGACGCCCAGCTTCTGGCAGTCGATCGGCCCCTTGGTCGTGTCCACGCCGGTCACCTTGCCGCCCTCCTGGCGGATGCCGGTGACTTCGCATTTCTGGATGATGTCCATGCCCATGTCGGAACACGCCCGGGCATAGCCCCAGGCCACGGCGTCGTGGCGCGCGGTGCCGCCGCGATCCTGCCACAACCCGCCCAGCACCGGATAGCGCGGCCCGGACAGGTTGATGATCGGCACCAGTTCCTTGACCCGCCGGGGGCTGATGAATTCGGTCTTGACCCCCTGCAGCGCGTTGGCATGGGCGGTGCGCTGATAGCCGCGCACCTCGTGCTGAGTCTGGGCCAGCATGATTACCCCGCGCGGGGAAAACATCAGGTTATAGTTCAGTTCCTGGCTGAGGGTCTCGTAGAGCGCGCGTGCCTTTTCATAGATCGCCGCCGACGGGTCCTGCAGATAGTTGCTGCGGATGATCGTGGTGTTTCGCCCGGTATTGCCGCCGCCCAGCCAACCCTTTTCCAGGATCGCGACATTGGTGATGCCGAAATTCCTGCCCAGGTAATAGGCCGTCGCCAGCCCATGCCCGCCGGCCCCGACGATGATCACATCGTAGCGGCGTTTGGGCTGGGCCGCCCGCCAGGCCCGGTCCCAGCCGGTATGGTTCCGAAGAGCTTCGCGGGCGATGGCAAAGGCGGAATAGCGTTTCATCAAGTGCTCCCGGTTAGGATACGCGGTTGGATTCGCAGAGCGGCGGGCCTCCCCATGCTTCTGGGCAAACCTGCGCCATAAAAGGATGCCCGGCGCGGCATTTCCAGTCTGAATCGCGACATCTGCCCAAATTGCCGCCGCCTCCGGGCGGATTGTGCCGCTTTGTCCCTTTTTTCCGCGCCGGGGCGGGGCTACATGAGGGTCAAAGGCGGGAGGCTGCATGACATTCTGGATCATTACGACGGTGATGGCGCTGGTGATCGCGACGATGCTGGGGCTGGTCTTGCTGCGCACGCGCCCGGCCGTGGAACCGGCTGCGGCCTATGATCTGCGGGTGTATCGCGACCAGCTCAAGGATGTCGACCGCGACGTGGCGCGTGGCGTGATCGGAGAAGCCGACGCCGACCGCATCCGCACCGAAGTATCGCGCCGGATCCTGGCCACCGACGCGCAGATCCGCGCCGCACAGGGCCGGCAGGGCCAGTCGACGCGGCTGTCGCTGATCGCGGCACTGCTGCTGGCGGCGCTGACCACCGCGGGCAGCCTGTGGCTGTATCGCGGCCTGGGGGCACCGGGTTACGGCGATCTGGGACTGGCCGACCGTATCGCGTTTGCCGAGGAACTGCGGGCCGACCGTCCGGATCAGGCCACGGCCGAGGCCAGCCTGCCCCCGGCGGCGCCGCCAGAGGGGTTGACCGACGAGTATCTGGGACTGCTCAAGCAGCTGCGCGAAACCGCGGCCAACCGGCCGGACGACCTGCAGGGGCAGGCTCTGCTGGCCCGGCACGAGGCCGCCATCGGCGATTTCGCCGCCGCCTACAGGGCACAGGCGCAGGTGTTGCGTCTGAAGGGGGATGCCGCCAGCGCCGACGATTACGGCACCTATGTCGATCTGATGGTGATGGCTGCCGGCGGCTATGTCTCGCCCGAGGCCGAGGCCGCACTGCGACAGGTCCTGACCCGCGACCCGGCACACGGACCCGGGCGCTATTACTGGGGTCTGATGATGAGCCAGACCGGACGACCAGACGTTGCCTTTCGGGTCTGGGAGGCGCTGTTGCGCGACAGCCCCCCCGATGCTCCCTGGGTGCCCCCCGTCCGGGCGCAGATCGAGCAGATGGCCCAGCGCGCCGGTGTCGATTTCGTTCTGCCCGAGGCAGCGGCAGCCACGCCAGGCCCCTCGGCAGCGGATGTGGCGGCCGCCGGGGACATGGACGCGGCGGACCGCACCGAAATGATCCGCGGCATGGTTCAGCGCCTGTCGGACCGGCTGGCAACCGAGGGCGGCACACCGGCGGAATGGGCGCGGCTGATCACTGCCCTGGGTGTGTTGGGCGAAACCGAACGGGCGCGGGCGATACACGCCAATGGCCGTCAGGTTTTTGCCGGCGATGCCGACGCGCTGGAACAGATAGACAGCGCGGCGCGGCAGGCCGGGGCACTGCAATGATCTGCGACCCGTTTGACGACTTTGCCGCCGCCTGCCCACCAATGCAGGCCCTGATCGGGTTGGATCTGGGCGAAAAGACCATCGGCGTGGCGGTGTCGGACCGGCTGGGCGCGACGGCGACCCCGGTGGAAACCATCCGGCGCCGGAAATTCGGCCTGGATGCGGAGCGGCTGCTGGACATCGCGACCGACCGCCAAGCCGGGGCGATCCTGTTGGGTCTGCCGCGCAACATGGATGGCAGCGAGGGTCCCAGGTGCCAGTCCACCCGCGCCTTTGCCCGCAACCTATGCCGCCTGACCGACCTGCCGATCGGGTTCTGGGACGAGCGCCTGAGCACCGTGGCCGCCGAAAAGGCGCTGCTCGAGGCGGATACCTCGCGAAAACGTCGTGCCGAGGTGATCGATCATGTTGCGGCCAGCTATATCCTGCAAGGAGCGCTGGACCGGATGCGCCATATCAGGAACGAGGCCGCAAAATGAGCGACAAGGTCTGGAAACGTGACGAAATAGAATCGCCCTGCGTGCAGATCTGCGTGATCCACCCCGAGGAACGGATCTGCACCGGCTGTTACCGCACGATGGATGAAATCGCCGGCTGGTCGAAGATGAGCGCGCAGGATCGCGCGGCGATCATGGCCGACCTGCCCGACCGGGCGCCGCGCCTGGCCAAGCGGCGCGGCGGACGGGCTGCGCGTTTGAAGCGCTGAGGCCACCAACGCCAGATCAGCGACCCGTCAGCCAGGCTGACACGCGGCCCGGAATCTCGCGGCGAAAACAGGCAATCATACGGCCACCCGGATCCGTGCGGGCACCTTCCTGCCAGGGCGCGATGCCGCGCAGCGTCAGCCCGTGTAAAAGCACGGCCTGCCCCGGTCGCAGCAGCAAAAGCACCCGGCGGCCGGTCCGGAACACCTGGCGGCGCGGCCTCGGGTTCGGCCCGGATCTGCGGCAGCCCCAGAATAAAGCCATGCGCTTCGCACAGCTGGCGCCGGCGCTGCGGGGCCATGATCAAAGACAGCCCAGCCAGTGTTGCCCCCCCATCGACGCCTTCACATGCGGACGCGCTGCGCCCCTGCTCAGACCGCCTTGGCGCGTGGTTCGTCCGGCGACACCAGGTTGAGCGCATCCAGCACCAGCGCGGGGCCGGCATCCGCACGACACGCTCCCTCGGACAAATGCCGCCGCCAAGCCCGTGCGCCCGGTCGTCCGGCAAACAGCCCCAGCATGTGCCGCGTGATCTGATGCAGCTTGCCACCGGCCTGGATATGCGCCTCGATATAAGGGATCATAAGGCGCACCGCCTCGGCCGGATCGGTCTCCTGACCCAGCCCGAAAATGACCGGATCGGCAGCAGCCAGAACCGCAGCCGGATCGTGATAGGCAGCCCGGCCGATCATCACGCCATCCAGCCCGGCCTGCAAAAAGGCCTGCGCCTCGGACAGGCTGGCAATGCCGCCATTGATGGAAATGTGCAGGTCAGGGAAACGCTGTTTCATCCGCAGCACCAGATCGTAGTCCAGCGGCGGAATATCGCGGTTTTCCTTCGGGCTGAGACCCTGCAGCCAGGCCTTGCGCGCGTGAATGATCACCCGCTGGCACCCGGCGGCGGTCATGCGCGACAGAAAGTCCGGCAGCGCCTGCTCGGGGTCCTGATCATCGACGCCAATCCGGCATTTCACCGTCACCTCGACATCCACCGCCTCGGACATCGCCGCGACACAATCGGCCACCAGACCCGGTTGCAGCATCAGAACCGCGCCAAAAGCGCCGGATTGCACCCGATCCGACGGACAGCCTACATTGAGGTTGATCTCGTCATAGCCTGCCGCCCGCCCCAACCGCGCCGCCTCGGCCAGTTCCACCGGGTCCGATCCCCCCAGCTGCAGCGCCACCGGATGTTCCTCAGCCGAAAAGTCCAGCAAATGCAGAGCGCGCCCCCGCACCAATGCCGGCGCCGTCACCATCTCGGTATACAACAACGCCTGCCGACTGAGCAGACGATGCAAATACCGGCAATGCCGGTCGGTCCAATCCATCATAGGGGCAACGGACAATCTAGCATTTTGATTTATTTGCATTTTTTGTGTATCTTCAAACTGTTGGCGGCGGATGCTGCTACGCTGGAATACGCCCCGATATCCCCGAATTTGCCCCTCTACGACGACTCATTGCACACACAGCGCACGCGAAAATGGCCTCCATCACCAAGCTTCCTTCCGGTGCCTACCGGGTCCAGATCAGACGAAAGGGCCGCCACGCGAGCGACACGTTCCTCCGCCGCGACGACGCCCATCGTTGGGCCCGCCAGGCGGAGACCCGGGTCGATCAGGGGCTGGCGCCTACAAGCACGCCCGTTTCCCGCCTCCAGACCATTGGCGACCTCATCGATCTTCATATAACCGATATGTGCGAGGTAGGGAAACCGCCGCGTCGCAGCAAGGCCGCCAGGCTCACGACGCTCAGGCGCGATCAGGGCAAGGAGAAGATCGGCCACCCCGACCGGCAGAAGCTGATCGACAACGGCAAGATGCGCCGAACAGGGCGTCGGTCCGGTCACGTGCGGGATCGATATCGGCGTGATCGAGATGATCATCACCCATGTGGCGGCCGTGCACGGGCTCGACATCTCTCCGGAGCCCGCCGATCTGGCGCGCGTCGCGCTCAAACGTCTCGACGCGACCTCGAATTGTCCATTTTGGACTTGACTGCGTCCCAAACGGACAATAGATCGTCCAGAAAGGCATTTTCATCGAATGAGGACGACCAATGACCAAAAAGTACGCGTTCTGGAACAACAAAGGCGGTACCGGAAAGACCAGTTTGGCCTTTCAGAGCATCACCCTTTACGCTGAAGAACACCCGGACGAGCGGATCTTGGCCATCGACGTATGTCCGCAGGCGAACCTCTCCGAGTTGATGTTGGGCGGTTTGAACAGCAGGGGCAGCGATAAACTTCTGGCTCGGCAAGGCCTTGTGCCCCGCTGCAGCATCGGCGGCTATTTTCAACTTCGGCTGCCGTCGCCTTACTCTACACCCGCTTTTACACCTGCGGATTTCATCAGTCATCCACACGACTTCAACGACTGCATCCCAGACAACATCGACCTCGTTTGCGGCGACCCCTTGCTCGAACTGCAATCGAACGCGGTAAACACGCTGGCGAATAACCAAATTCCAGGCTCTAACCCGTGGATAGAGGTGATCGACTGGCTGAACGATTTCATCGAACCCATCGAACATGAATACGACGTAGTTTTTTTCGACTGCAACCCAAGCTTTTCGCTCTACACTCAAATCGCGCTCGCTTCGGCTGAACGACTGGTACTGCCAGTGATGGCAGATGATTCCTCTCGGCGGGCGATTCAGAACGCTTTCTCTCTCGTGTATGGCCTAAAGTTGCCATCAGATATTTATCTGGCTTTTGCCTTCGCTACGAAATTAAAAAACGCAGGCCGCGAGTTACCGAAAGTCCACCTCATCATAAAAAACCGACTTACTCAGTACATGGGCGCGGCGTCTGCATATGCAGCTGTGCTGACGGCGATTGAACGGGACGTAGCCGCGCTAATCAAAAGTAATCCCGAAATCTTTTCCTTCGCAACGAAAGGGGATGGATTTACCGAGATGCGCGACTTCGGAACGACTGGCGTCGTTGCCTTCGCAAAGGGGCAGCCGATGTCGAAGGTTCGGGTGGGCAAGCAGACAGTTAACGGTCACCGCGTGCAGGTAAAGAAAGAATACCTCGACAACGCAAAGCAAGCGATGGCCGACACCGTAGCTCGTTTGTAAGACGTTCGCTAGATCGCTTCCAAACTAATGATTGGAAGCGATTGCTGTCCGCGCCGCTGGCGGGGATCAACCTGCAATACGGCCTGAACAACCACCGGGGCGAGCAGATCAAGACCATGGAGGTCGCGGATGGCCGCACCGAACTGCGCGCCGTGACCGGCCGGGACTATGGTCGCATCAAAGACGCGGCGGAACGCACCTGGGCGCAGGACTGGCTGGTGGGCATCCTCGGCCGCGAAGGCGCGATGATAGGCCCCGCGGCACGGGACCATCTCTGATCGGCACTGACCTCTCTCGCCTCGGCCCCGCGCGAGGAACCTACGCTGACCGGCCTCTCGGTCCTCCGGCAGTCGGGATACTCTGAGAGATGTCAGTGGACCCTCCCGCATCAAATGACAGGACTGTGTCGGCCGTGTTTCGGATCAGGGCGGTGTCATGCCTGACAAGCGTCAGGGCCACACCGCCCCTTTCCGCGACTTCTGTCAGGGCTCGGATCACACGTTCCTGCGTGATCGGGTCCAGCCGTGACGCCGGTTCATCCGCAATATTGAAACCCGGGGTCCTGAGCAAAACACGGAGCAATAACAGGCGCTGCAGTTCAGGGTCGTGAATTCGTCATATGTCCAGGCAATATGAAGGGACGAAAGACGTGACACGTTGATGTCAATACCGACTTCCGCATCGACGAAGACATGCGGATGGGCGCCTGCTTGCCCGGCTAGACCGAGAAATGGCAACAGAACGAAAGAAGAAGGCGCGGCACTGATTTCAAACCTGTCCGAGAACAGCTTGGTGCCGCGCCTTCGTGGTTATGAAAGGCAGTCGACAAGCGAGTTCGCAAGGTTCCGCAAGAGCTGCGGGTAAAGGCTGGCACCCGTCTCAAGGTTGGAGCCAAGCGGATCGAGCACCGACGTTTTTGCATCGGCGCCATCCATGACGGTTGCAACAAGCCCGGAATTGAACTGCGGCTCCGACAGCACACACTGGATGTTCTCGTCTGCGATGCGGCCTTGAATTTCCGCGATGCGCGCAGGGCTGGGGTCGCCCGCGTCCGAAAGCGAGATGGCGCCGGAGGCGGGGAACTCAAAGGCTGTCTCGAAGTAGTGGTAGGCGTCGTGGAAAACGATGAACCGACCGTCGCGCACCGGTTCCAGGATCGCGTTCACCTCGGCAGACAGGGTGGCGATCTCCTCGCGGGCGGCCGCAGCATTGGCGAAATACGTTCCGGCATTCTCCGGATCCGCGGCGGACAGTTGTCCGGCGATCTCGTTCAGCCAGGTCGCGGCGTTCTCGGGAGAGAGCCAGGCGTGGGGATCGTGTGCGCCGTGGGCATGATCATGGCCGTGATCATCCGCCTCGGCGTGATCTTCCTGATCATGGCCATCGCCTTCGGCGTGTTCCTCATGCTCGTGGGTCTCGTCATCCACATGCTTTTCGTGGTCATAATCGTCATGTCCGTCCTCGGAATGCCCTTCATGATCGCGGTCGTCTTGGTCCGCGTGGTCCGCATCGCCATGAGAATGTGCATCGAAGAGCGCGCCCTCACGGAACTCCAGAAGGACCGTGCCCTCGGCATCGAGAAGCGTGGTGACAGCAGCAGCGTCCGCGAGAGTTTCAATGGACTCCTCCATCCAAGGCGTCAAATCTTCGCCAATCCAGAACACCAAATCAGCATCTTGCAGCGCTTGCGCCTCCGACGGTCGAAGGCTGTACTCGTGCGGTGAAGCACCTTGTTGGACGATCAGCGACGGTGTACCAACTCCTTCCATCACGCGCGTGACCAGGGAATGCACCGGGGCGATATCGACCGCGACACGCGGGACATCCGCCATGGCGGTCCCGGCCAAGAGCGAAGCGGTCACGGAGAGAGGCATCAGGTATCTGGACATTGGCGTTTCCAAGTGATTGTATAACATTACAAGCTTGGGTACAGGAAATGAGATAACATGACAAGTCGTGGACATCAGGAGAAGTCGAAAGCGGCCGAGGCAAGGCTTGGGCCCGTCGGATTCGACGCACATGATCACGACCAGTGTGTCGAAACAGCGATCACCGAGGCCGAGGCGCATTGTGCAACGACGGGCGCGCGCTTTACGCCGGTGCGGCGTGCGGCGCTTGAAATTCTTCTGCACGAGCATCGCGCGCTCGGCGCCTACGAATTGCTGGACCGCCTGCGCGATGCCGGGTTCGGTAGTCAGCCGCCCGTGGCATATCGTGCGCTGGATTTTCTTGTCGAGAATGGCTTCGTGCACAAGATCGAGCGGCTCAACGCTTTCATCGCCTGCGCGCATCCCGGCGCCAGCCATTCCCCGGCCTTTCTGATCTGCCGCAAGTGCGATGCGGTCGCCGAAGCGCATTCGGCCCCGGCACGCGGAACTCTCGGCGATGCCGCGCGCGCCACAGGGTTCAAGATCGAACGAACCGTGGTCGAGGCGCTCGGCGTCTGCCCGTCCTGCGCGGGGGCGTCCGAGGCATGAGCCTTCTGAATGTCGATCATCTGAGCGTTCGCTACGGCGCGACCGAGGTCTTGCGGGATGTCAGCCTGAGCGTGGAACCCGGTGAGATCGTCACCATTGTCGGCCCTAACGGTTCTGGCAAGACGACGCTCTTGCGTGCGATCGTGGGTGCCGCCCCCGCCAGTGCCGGTCGGATCACACCGGCGCCGGGCCTGACCCTTGGCTATGTGCCTCAACGGCTTCACGTTGATCCGACGCTCCCTATCACCGTGACGCGTTTTCTTTCGTTGCCCGGCGGTGCCACTCGCTCGGACAAGGCGGCGGCGCTGGCGCGCGCAAGCATCCCCGAACTTGCAAACCGTCAGATGTCGCAGCTTTCAGGCGGGCAACTGCAACGTGTCCTGCTGGCGCGCGCCCTGGTGGCAAAACCACAGCTCCTGTTGCTGGATGAGCCGACGGCTGGGCTCGACCAACCTGGCTCCGCGGCGTTCTATCAACTGATCGACGACGTGCGGCGCGAAACCGGGTGCGCTGTGCTGATGATCAGCCACGAATTGCACGTCGTCATGGCGGCCTCGGACCGCGTGATCTGCATCAACGGTCACGTATGTTGTCACGGCACGCCCGAGCACGTCTCGTCCGCGCCGGAATATCAGGCACTCTTCGGCACCGGCACCGGCGGCGCGCTCGCGCTCTACCGGCATGACCACGACCACAGGCACGACCATGAAGATGCATGCGGGACCGATCACCACCATCACGACCAGACAGAGGCAGCCGAGTAATGCTCGACGATTTCATGACTCGCGCCACCCTTGCCGGTATCGGCGTAGCGTTCGCAGCCGCGCCACTCGGCAGTTTCGTCGTCTGGCGCCGCATGGCGTATTTCGGCGATGCCACGGCCCATGCTGCGATCCTGGGCATCGCACTAGCGCTGGCGCTCGATATGTCCATCTTCCCCGGCGCAATCGCGGTCGCACTCGTCATGGCCCTGACTGTCTCTGCGCTCAGTGGAAGAGGTTACGCCATGGACACGCTCCTAGGCGTTTTAGCGCATTCAGCACTGGCATTCGGTCTGGTCGCCGTGTCGTTTCTGTCAGGGATCCGGATCGATTTGATGGCCTATCTCTTCGGGGATATTCTGGCCGTCTCGCGCGGTGATCTTGTCGTGATCTGGGGTGGGGCCGCGCTGGTCGTTGGGTTGATTGCCTGGCGCTGGTCGGCCCTGCTGACGTCGACCCTGAATGACGAACTGGCCTATGCCAGCGGCATCGACCCGAAACGCGAGCAACTGGTGTTGACACTTTCGCTCGCCATTACGGTTGCCGTGGCGATCAAGGTCGTCGGCGTCCTGCTGATCGCCGCAATGCTCATCATCCCGGCCGCCGCCGCGCGTCCATTGTCCCGAACGCCCGAAGGTATGGCTTTGATCGCGGCTATGATCGGCAGCGTATCCGTGCTCGTTGGCCTGCGAGCCGCTTACGTTCTGGACACCCCAGCTGGACCGTCGATCGTATGCGTCGCGGCTTTGTGCTTTGTGGCAACAAGCCTGCTTGGGGCGCTTAGATTAGGCAATCACGCGGGATGAGGACTTAGGCGTTGGCAATCGGAAGATTGCGCATGATCCGACAGGAAGCGCTACTCGACAGGCACCCCGTCCACATCGGAACTCGCACGACGTTTGAGCTTTGCTCAAGCGTCGGTGCTCGCGAGCAAGGGCGAGGCGCGATCCGGGCAAGGAGAAGATCGGCGACTTCGACCGGCAGAAGCTGATCGACTACGGCAAGATGCGCCGAACAGGGCGCCGGTCCGGTCACGCGCGGGATCGATATCGGCGTGATCGAGATGATCATCCCCCATGCGGCGGCCGTGCACGGCCTCGACATTTTTCCGGAGCCCGCCGATCTGGCGCGTTGCGCTCAAGCGTCTCGGTCTGATCGGCAAGGGCACAGAGCGCGATCCGTCGCCTTACCACGGACGAGTTGAACCGCCTCTTCCGCTGCTTTGATGACCACGAACGCCTGACGACACCGATGACGCGGAGCGTGAAGTGCGCCGTGGCGACGGCCATGCGGCTCGACGAAATCTGCCGCGTCGAANTTGCGCTCAAGCGTCTCGGTCTGATCGGCAAGGGCACAGAGCGCGATCCGTCGCCTTACCACGGACGAGTTGAACCGCCTCTTCCGCTGCTTTGATGACCACGAACGCCTGACGACACCGATGACGCGGAGCGTGAAGTGCGCCGTGGCGACGGCCATGCGGCTCGACGAAATCTGCCGCGTCGAATGGACCGATCTCGACGTCGACCGCCGGATGCTCCTGATCCGCGACCGCAAGGACCCGCGCAACAAGACCGGAACCACCAGCGGATCCCCCTATTCGCCGCCACCGGGTTCGATGCCTGGGCGCTGATTTCGGCGCAGGCCAGGCATCTGGGTCTCACAAACGGGCGGATCTTTCCCCATAGCTCCGAGTCGGTCGGAACCGCCTTCCGGCGCGCCTGCGTCGAGGTCAGTGTCAAAGACCTGCATTTCCACGATTTGCGCCGTGAAGGCACAAGCCGCCTTTTCGAGGCCGGGTTCGCCATCGAACAGGTCCCGCTGGTCACCGGCCACAAGGACTGGAAAAGCTGCGCCGCTACACGCATATCCGGCCCCAAGCCCCGCATCGGCTGGCCGCCTCGCGCGCCCCATTCCCGTCCGGGAACCTCGCGGCCGAGTGATCCGAGAGTGCGAGGAACGCCGTCCCGGGCCGTGACGGGTTTCGAGGTCGAGAGAGAGGCTTTCGTTCCTCCCTGACAACGCTCCACTGGAGCGTCGCCTCTGCCTGCGGCAGACCGGTCGTCACCCCGTCGCGGGAGAAAACCCACGAATACCAAAAACATCGATGCCGGGCGTGATATGATCGGCGGCTACAAGGTGGATGTGACGCGCGGCACGCATGTGGACCGGATGTCATCCGAAGTGTTCTCGCGGCCGGATGACGCGCGGTACCTGTCGCTCGACGACCTCTTCGCCTCGGTCAGGCGTGATGGCGCCCCTTGCGATTGAGCAAGTGCATGATCTGCCCTGCCATTTCCGAACCCCGATTGTAACCAAAGCTGTGAGCTTAGAACGGGCAATAGGCCTGCATAACAAGGATTTGGTTTGAATTCAAAAGCGTAGAATGGTGGGTGATAAGAGATTTGAACTCCTGACATCTTCGATGTGAACGAAGCGCTCTACCACTGAGCTAATCACCCGTGCCGCGCGGTTCTACCCCTACTCGGCCCGGTCTGCAAGAGGGTCTTTGGCCGGCGTGGAAGAGGTTTTCTGCCGCAGTTTGCAGACCGTGATCCGATGCGTCGGTTTTGCCTTACTGCGGTTGATATGCAGCTTGCCCAGCGGTTGCAGATCGACGCCACGGCCCTGGGAAATCGTGTCGCCGAGCACCGCCAGCGTGGCCTCGATCACCGCGCGGGCATCTCCTTTGCGCCGACCGGAACGCGCGACCACCCGCTCTATCAACTCCCGCTTTTTCAAAAGTGAATCGCCGGTCTTATCCTCATGCGGGGCGGTATCCCCAATGGACCCGGTCGCGGTATCGCGCCCGGCGGTGTCCTGCGTCGTCTTGTCGATCTTATCTGTCATGCAACCGTCCATCCCTTTGCCTGAATGCACCCTAAGGTAGTATCGCGGCACTGGCTACCCGGCGCGCATCAGAGCGGCGGGCATTTGCGAAAGGCGGTCTTGACCTCTTTCTGACGATGAAATATGCCCCTTCCTGTTGAGCGGGCGTTGTGTAGTGGTAAGACCTTAGCCTTCCAAGCTAATGACGCGGGTTCGATTCCCGCCGCCCGCTCCAGATTTTATTTTCAATAAATCAGATACTTGGCCAATTCGGACTTAGGTCTGCGGGCATACTCTGTCGCCGTCCCAGGCGAGGCAACTGCCCCGGCATCAGCGCTCGCGCCATTTCACGTCTGCCGCAAAGACATAACCGGCGCCATAGACCGTACGAATGATCTTGGGCGACTGGACATTGTCCCGCAGTTTGCGGCGCAGACGGGACACCCGCGCATCGATACTGCGATCAAAGGGTTCCATCTCGCTTTTCTGGACATCCAGCAATTGCGATCGGCTCAGGACACGGCCCGCCGCATCGACGAAAATGCGCAGCAACTCGGTTTCGGCAGCGCTGAGCTCCAGAGACTTGCCATCCGAGTCGGTCAATGTACAGGCGGGAAAATCGGCCACCCAGCCAGCAAACTCGGCCACCTTGCCTTCGGTTTTCGGCTTGAGCCCGCTGCACGGTGTCTTCAGGCGGCGCATCAAGGCGCGCACGCGGGCCAGCAATTCGCGGGCTTCGAAGGGCTTGACGATATAGTCGTCCGCCCCCAGTTCCAGGCCGACCACGCGGTCCGTCAGATTGCCACGTCCGGTGACGATGATCGAGGCGATGCATTTGCGGCGCAAGACATCGGCAACCACACTCAGACCGTCGCCGTCGGGCAACCCCAGATCGATCAGCGCGATATCCGGATGCTTCTCCTCGATGGCCCGGTTGAACTCGGCCAGAGCGTGGAATTCCTCGATGGCGAACCCGTGGCTGTTCAAAGTGCGGCTGATGATCCGCGCAACGTCCCTGTCATCTTCGAGGACATAAATCAGATTTTTCATCAACTGGGCTTACGTGCAGTTTCGGCCTCAAACCGGACCGCCTTCAAGAGTGCGTTGCCCAGATCGGAACTGTCAAACGGTTTTTCTATGAAAGGACAATTCGCCTCGGTCAGCGTGGCCTCGGTTCCATCCATCTCGCCACTCATCAGCACAATGCCGACCTCGGGTGCCGCACGGTGCAGATGCTTTGCCAGCGCGATGCCGTCCATCTCGCCCGGCATCGAGATGTCGCTGAGCACCAGGTCGATTTCCCGCACCGTGTCCAGCACCTCGAGCGCGGCCTGGGCGTTCTCGGCCTCGATCAGCGGATAGCCCAGATCGACCAGTTGCCGGCGCACGACGGTGCGCACCTCGTCGTCATCCTCGACCAGCAGCACCAGTTGCGCCCGGTTCTCGGTGTGATCTGTGACGGGTTCGATATCGGCCCGCTCGGCCTGAACCTGCGCATCCGGCGACAGCGCGGGCAGCAGCATCGTGAATCGCGCACCCCGGCCCTTTTCGCTGTCCAGCCAGATCGCACCATTGGACTGTTTCACAAAGCTGAACACCATCGACAGCCCCAGACCGGTGCCGCCGCTTTCCCGTTTCGAGGTATAGAAGGGTTCGAATATCCGCTCGCGCTGATCCGGGGAAATGCCGACACCATTGTCGGCGACACGTATCCGCAGATAGGTGCCGCTGGCCAGCTTGTGAATTTCCGCCTTGGACGGGGTCAGGCGATAGGTGTCCAGCGTAAAAATGATGCGGCCCTTGTCGGATATGGCATCCCGGGCATTCACCACCAGGTTCAGCAAGGCCATCTCCAGTTGCGCGGGGTCGATCAACCCCATCGGGACCTCGTCTTCACGTCGGTATTCCAACTCGACCGTCTTGGGCAGCGACGATCTCAACAGCTTGACCAGTTCCGAGATCGAACTGGCGACCTGGGTCGGCTTCGGGTCCACCGGTTCGGTGCGGGCCAGCGCCAGCAACCGACGCGTCAGGCTGGATCCGCGCCGCGCCGCCGCGATCGCCGGCTCCAGATATTCTTTGCGCAGCTCGGCATCTTCGACATGATCCGACAGCGGCACGAGATTGCCCAGGATGATGGCCAGCAGGTTGTTGAAATCATGAGAGATACCGCTGGACAGACGCCCCAGCGCATCCATCTTGTGCGATTGCATCAGGGCCTCGTTGGCGGCCTTGCGCCGGGTCACGTCCACAGACAGCAGATAGAACCCGTTCACCTCGCCATCCGACGCCCCCTCGGGGCGCAGAAAAGTGCGGATGTCACGGTATTTACCGTTGGGCAACTGAATGCGCATCTCGAAATCCAGAACAGCGCCGCGCCGGGTCGGCTCGAAAAAGCGGCGCGACTCGCGCATCGTGTTCGGATGCAACACGTCGTCGCAGGACTTGCCGATGATCTGGGCCGGCGTGCGGCCATAGGCGGCGGCAAAGCGGCGATTGGCATACAGAATCCGCATGTCGGTATCGACATGGGCGATGCCGGCCGGCACTTCGTCGGCGATCACCTGCAGCCGGGCCTCGCTGAGAGCAAGACGGCGGGTGCGCTCGGCGACCTGGCGTTCCAGTTCCTCCTGGCGATTGTGATTTTCGGTCACATCCGTGTAGACGGTGACAAACCCGCCGGCGGGCAAAGGCGTTCCGACCACGCGCAGAAAAGTGCCGTCGGGCGCGCGGCGTTCGAAATCATGCGGCTGAAAACGCCGTGCCTCCTGTACGCGCACGGCGACGTGCCGATCCGCATCGCCCTCGCCATATTCGCCGTTTTCCGCGTTATAGCGAATGAAGGATTCGAAATCGGCGCCCTCAAAGGCAAGCCGAGGGGGAAAGCGCAACAGGTCCAGAAAGCGGCGATTCCACGCCACCAGCTTGAGATCTCTGTCGAAAATCGTGATGCCCTGATCCATGTGATCAAGACCCTCGCGGACCAAGGGATTAAAGATATTGACCTGGCTGAACCGATCCTCGACGCGCATCGCTCTCCGTTACCGCTACGTAAACTGCTGTTTTTCATAGATCTTACGACATCCTAGCGAATCATTTGCAACGCGACCAGAGGGCATTACAATTTGATACAATTGCGGAAAATTTCCACAACATTGCCGTGGCATGTTTTCCGGAACTGATGGATTGGAGGTGCTTTTTATATGAGCGATGTATCGATTTTCGAAGAAGGGCTGAGCCAAACACCGGCGAACTATGTTGCATTGTCGCCGCTCAGCTTCATCGAGCGCAGCGCGGCGATCTATCCGGACTATCCGGCAGTCGTCTATAACGACGTGCGCCGCGACTGGCAGGAGACCTATACGCGCTGCCGCCGGCTGGCCAGCGCGCTGCAGGCGCGCGGTGTCGGCAAGAACGACACGGTGTCGATCATTGCGGCCAACGTCCCCGAGATGTTCGAGGCGCATTTCGGCGTGCCGATGGCGGATGCGGTTTTGAACACGATCAACACGCGGCTGGATGCCGAGGCCATCGCCTTTATCCTGAACCACGCGGAAACCAAGGTGCTGCTGGTCGATCCCGAGTTTGCCGAGGTCGTGGACCGCGCGGTCAAGATGTCGGGCCGCCAGGACATGCTGGTCGTCGATATCGAGGATGCCAGTTTCGAGGGCGGCAAGCGCATCGCCCAGATCACCTATGAAGAACTGATTGCCACCGGCGATCCCGCCTTCGAATGGAAACTGCCGGACAGCGAATGGGACGCGATCAGCCTGAACTACACCTCGGGCACGACCGGCGATCCCAAGGGCGTCGTCTATCACCATCGCGGCGCGATGCTGAACGCCACCTCGAACATCGTCACCTGGGGCATGGCACAGCATTCGCGCTATCTGTGGACCCTGCCGATGTTCCATTGCAACGGCTGGTGCTTCCCCTGGACCATCGCCGCCAATGCCGGCGTCTGCATCTGTCTGCGCGCGGTGCGGGCCGAGCCGATCTATGAACTGCTGCGCGACGAAAAGGTCACGCATTTCTGCGGCGCGCCGATCGTGTTGAACATGCTGGCCAACGCGCCTGACGAACTCAAGGATTTCTCGCACCAGGTCAAGGTGATGACCGCCGGTGCCTCACCGCCCGCCGCAGTCATCGAAAAGATGGAGGCGATGGGGATCGAGGTCACCCATGTCTATGGTCTGACCGAAACCTATGGCCCCTCGGTGGTCTGCGCCTGGAAGGAAAAGTGGAACAGCAAGGACGGCGAGGCTATCGCCAAGCTCAAGTCCCGGCAGGGCGTGCGTAACCTGGCGCTGGAAGGGCTGATGGTCGCCGATCCCGAAACGCTGGAACCGGTGCCCCATGACGGCCAGACGATGGGCGAGATTTTCATGCGCGGCAACAACGTGATGCGCGGCTATCTCAAGAACTCGTCGGCTACCCGCAAGTCCTTTAAGGGCGGCTGGTTTGCCTCGGGCGATCTGGGCGTGATGCATCCGGACGGCTATGTCGAGCTCAAGGACCGCTCCAAGGACATCATCATCTCGGGTGGCGAGAATATCAGCTCGGTCGAGGTCGAGGACGTGCTCTACAAGCACCCCTCGGTGATGGAAGCCGCGGTTGTCGCCCGCCCGGACGAGAAATGGGGCGAAACGCCCTGCGCCTTTGTCGCGCTCAAGCCCAACGAAGACCTGGCCGCCGATGCCTTGATGGAATTCTGCCGCCAGAACATGGCCCGTTTCAAGGTGCCGAAAACCGTGGTCTTCGGCGATCTGCCGAAAACCTCGACAGGGAAAATCCAGAAATTCCTGCTGCGCGACCGCGCCCGGGAGCTGTAACGCCACATACCGGCGGCGCGGGCTGACGGCCCGCGTCCAACCTGACCGTTCATCGGTTCGTGTTCTGCCCGCCCGGGCAGAGCACCCGCCCCCGGGCGGCCTGGTGAACCGCTAGCAAAGGAAGTCATCAATGCAGATCTACAAGAGAGTCGAGGGCGAGGAACAGCCATATTGGCCGCTGGGCCCGTTCCACGTGCGCCTGCCCTTCGTGCACTATCGCTGGGAACTGGCGGAAAGCGTCCAGGCCCTGATCATGTTCGTCGTCGGCCTGGCGATGATCCCGCTGATGGAAAAATATCTCGGCATTCCCTACGAAGCCGCGCTGGCCTTTTGTTTTGTTGCCGGCATTCTTTATACCCTGCCCGCCCTGCTGGGCGTGCCGCTGGTGCCCGGGTGGATCACCCCCGCCATTCCTGTCGTGATCCTGTTTCTCAGCGGGTTCGAACCCGGTCCCGAAGCCATTCAGGCCATGTTCGCGCTGCAATTCGTGGTCTTTCTGGTGTTTCTCATTCTGGGTATCACGCGCCTGGGCTCGAAACTGGTCGACTGGATCCCCAACTCGCTGAAAAACGGCATCATCATCGGCGCCGGTTTTGCCGCACTGGCTGGCGAACTCAAGGAAGGCGGCCGGATCGACGGCACCCCGATCTCGCTGATCGCAGGCTCCGCGCTGGCCATCTATCTGATGTTCTCGGTCTCGTTCAAGGCCGCCTCGGAAAAGCACATCCTGGCCAAGAAAATTGCCGATTTCGGCATGGTTCCGGCGATGGTCGGCGCCATGATCATCGGCTGGGTCGTGGGCGAGTACCCGATTCCCGACATCAAATGGGGCATCACCAACCCCGATTTCGACCTGATGTGGCAATATCTGCCCTTCACCGTCGGCTTTCCGTCCTGGGACGTGTTTCTGATCGCCCTGCCCACCGCGCTGATCGCCTATGTCATCGCCTTTGGCGACATCGTCGTCGGCTTTCTGCTGATCGACCGCGTCGACCACCTGCGCAAGGACGAAGCGATCAACGACGATGTCGACCGCATCCACCACGTCACCGCGCTGCGTAACGGCATTCACGCGTTCTTTGCGCCCTGGCCGGGCCTGGCGGGTCCGCTCTGGACGGCCGCGCATGCCACCGTCGCCGAACGCTATGGCCGCGGCCCGCGGGCGATGGACTCGATGTACAGCGGCGCCGGCACGTTCTGGCTGACCGGTCTGCTGGCCCTGTTCGTGCTGCCGCTGGTCACGCTGTTCCAGCCGGTGCTGCCGATCGCGCTGTCGCTGACGCTGATCCTGACCGGCTATATCTGCATCATGGTCGGCATGGAGCAGCTGACGAACAACACCGAACGTGGTGTCGCCGCCGTGGTGGCCGTGGTTCTGGCCATGCCTGATCCCAAATCGACCGTCTATGCCGTGGTCGTCGGTCTGGTGCTGCACTTCCTGGTGGAACGCAGCAGCATCTTTGGCCGCAGCAAGGAAGACGCGGCAACGGCAACCTCGGAAACCCCTGCGGAGTAATAGCAAGATGTCAAGAAAACTGACCCAAGCGATCCTGCCCGTCGCGGCCGCCCTGACCATCGGTATCGCACCGATGGCCCAGGCAGCGGGGGGCGCATCGCCCGAAGAGATCGTGCAAAAGGTCCGCGAAGCAGCAGAGATGCTGGCCCAGGACGGTGGCGCCGGACTGGACGGCCTGAACAACCGCGAGGGCGAATTTGTCTGGAAGGACACCTATGTCTTTGCCCTGAACTGCAGCGACAAGACGGTCGCGGCGCACCCGGTGCAACCGGAGCTGATCGGTCGCAGCCTGACCGAGATCAAGGACCGCAAGGGCAATGAATTCCTGGTCTACATGTGTCTGGCCAGCAAAGTTCCGGCCGGCGGTTGGGTGGAATACTGGTGGCCCATTCCCGGGATGGGCGCCGATCAGGCGGCCCGCAAGATCAGCTATATCCAGCAGGTCGAGGGAACCCCCTACCAGGTTGCCGCCGGTGTCTATGACGCCCGGGTCAGCCTGTGGGCCCTGAACGAAGCAACCGAATGATCCCGGATCATTCCGGCGGCGGCGGCGGTGAACTGTCTCCGCCGCCAGCCGACGAACAAAGAGGTGACATGAAATGAAGGTATTGGTGCCTGTCAA
>NZ_JBHUQE010000032.1:0-22887 GCF_042687825.1 Sedimentitalea sediminis
TTCCCTCGGCGTTCCGATCTTCAAACCTGTTCTCCTTTGCTTGCAATCTACCGACCAAAATTGCCTCGGTGGGTGGCTTTTGTTGCTTTTTCTCAGACAGCCGCGGGCGGCTGCATCGGTTCAAGTGAATGTCGCGCCCGCCCGGCCGGGCCAGAAGATCCGGCCCGATTTCCGCGATGCGCCGCCAGCCCAATGTCGCAGCAAGAAACCCTGCGGCCTGAGGGTCAAGGCCCCGCGCGCGCCAGCTCTGATAGGCATTAAGCGGCTGTCACCTGCGGCCTCCTCAATGATAGTGTTTGCATCTGGACATCTTGCCGATGCCCGGATTGAGGGAATTGGTCGGGTCGATGGACTTGTAGAAATCCGCCAGATCCGGCTTGGCCGCGTAGAGATGCCCGACATTGTGCTCGGCGGGGTATTCCGCGCCGCGCCGGTCCAGCAGGGCCAGCATCTCGGTCTTGAGTGCCTTGGGGTCCGCCCCCTTTCGCACGATGTAGTCCTGGTGCAGCACGTGGCACAGGAAATGCCCGTAATAGAGCCGGTGCACCAGCTTGTCGGAAATATGGTCCGGCAATTCTTCTTGCCAGTCGCGCGTATTGCGCGGCAGGGCGATGTCCAGCGCCAGGATGTCCTCGACCTCGTCGGCATGGATCGCCATATAGCGCACCGCCGCCCCGGCCGCGGCAAAACGGTGCAGCCCGGCGATCTTGGCCTCGCGCGGGGTGCATTCGAAGAATTCAAGGCCACCGGCCGCCGACATTGCCTGCAGCAGGGCAAGCGCCTCGGCGATGCCGTCATCGCGGCATTTCAGGATCAGGTGATGTTCGTGGCGGTCGCGAAACCTGCGCATCCGCTGCGGCAGAACCGTCGGCCAGACCCGCGATACCGCCTGCATGAACCGATCGGTGAAATTGCGCAGCCCCGGAATGCCGTTCAGCCGCGCATCCACCGCGCCCTTGAGCGCAAAGAACATCGGCAGCCGATCGGTGCCGAGCTTGTCGATCATCACGACCGTGTCCTTGCCATAGACCTCGGCGATGTCGAAAACCTCGCGATGCATGTATTCCGCCGAGACCGGCAGAGTGTCGAACCCGGACAGGATGGCGCGCCGCAGATCCGCCAATTCGCCGGGGTTATCGGTGCCGACGTAAAAGGTCTGTTCGCTCGCGTTCCTGGGATAGGTATCCAGCCGCACCGCAAAGACCGCCAGCTTGCCGGCGCAACCGGCAGCCTCGTAAAGACGGTGCTTGTCGGCATTGAACCGGGCCGGTGTTTCCGCCTCGACATTGCGCACCCGGCGGACATAGTCGGTGTCGGATGCCTTGCGGTTGTCAGTGACGATATCCGCGGCGCGATATTCGCCCCGCTGCAGCCGCGTCAGGATCTCTTCGGGGCTGTCGCCCAGCGCGATGCCCAGATGGTTGACCAGTTCCAGTTCGCCCGCCTCGCTGATCCGGGCATAGAGCGCCAGTTCGGTATAGGACGGCCCGCGCTCGACCAGCGAGCCGCCCGAATTGTTGCAGACCCCGCCCACGACCGACGCCCCGATGCAGGACGATCCGATCACCGAATGCGGCTGCCGCCCCAGCGGGTCCAGCAGCTTTTCCAGCGCAAACAGCGTCGCGCCGGGAAAGCTGATCACCTGTTCACCGCCGTTCAGCAGCTGCAGGCCGTCCATACGACGGGTGTTGATCAGCACCACATCGCGGTCATAGCGCCCCTTGGGGGTCGACCCTTCGGTCAGGCCGGTATTGGCGGCCTGCATGATCACGATCTTGTCCGCGTCCACGCAGGCCTGCAGCACCTGCCACTGCTGCAGCAGGGTTTCGGGCTGCACCACCGCCAGCGCATCGCCCTCGCCCGACCGGAACCCCTTGCGAAAGGGTTTGGTGCGGCGGGCGCCGGTCAGCACATGGCGACGCCCGCAGATGGTCTTGAGCCGGTTTATCAGGTCCTGGTCTGTCATATCCGTTCCTCCGATCAATAGGCGACCGAGGGCAACCAGGTCGCAAGCGCGGGCCACAGGAAGACAAAGAACAATCCGGTCAGCTGCAGGATAACGAAGGGAATGATACCTTTATAGATGTCCGTCAGCTTGATTTCCGGCGGGCACACCCCTTTCAGGTAGAACAGGGCAAATCCCACGGGCGGCGTCAGGAACGAAGTCTGCAAGGTCACCGCGACCAGGATCACGAACCACACCAGCGCCGGCTCGTCGATCGCGTCGAACCCCGGAATGTCCAGACCCAGCCCGTTGACGATCGGACGCATCAGCGGCAGCACGATCAGGGTGATCTCGATCCAGTCCAGCACAAAGCCCAGCAGGAAGACGATGAACAGGATCATGAAGACGGTGCCGTTGGGGCCAAAGCCGGCGCCATGGATCATGTCTTCGATCAGCGCGTCGCCGCCCAGTTCGCGCAGCACATAGGAAAACACCGTCGCGCCCAGAAAGATCGCAAAGATATAGGCGGTTGTGTTGAAGGTCGATTTCAGCACGTTGACCAGCTTTTTCAGCGTCAGCTTGCGGTATCCCAGCGCCAGCAGGGTCGCGCCCAGCGCCCCGATGCCCGAGGCTTCGGTCGGGGTGGTGAGGCCGGCAAAGATCGAACCCAGCACCGCCAGGATCAGCGCCAGCGTCGGCACGACCGCAATCAGCACGTCCTTGACTGCCGCCCAGTCCGGGCGCTTGGCCCCCTCGGGCACCGGTGCGACGTCGCGTTTGATCAGGGCGATCACAAAGATATAGGTCAGGTACAGCGCACCGATGATCACACCCGGAAACACCGCCGCCATGAACAGGTCGCCCACCGACAGGGCCATCTGGTCGGCCATGATCACCAGCATGATCGACGGCGGGATCAGGATGCCCAGCGTGCCCGAGGCCGAAACCACGCCGGCGGCGAGCGACGGCGAATATTTCTGCTCCATCATCGAGGGCAGCGACAGCACGCCCAGCAGCACGACAGAGGCCCCGATAATGCCGGTCGAGGCGGCCAGAATGATACCGATCATCGTCACGGTGATCGCCAACCCGCCCCGCACGGTACCGAACAGGCGCTGCATCGAGGTCATCAGCCGCTCGGCCACGCCGGATTCATCCAGCATCAGCCCCATAAAGATGAACATCGGCAGCGCCACCAGAACCGCGTTGGACATGGTCGCATAGACCCGGTTCACCACCGCGCCCAGCGTCAGGTAATCCAGCCCGGTCAGCGTTTCCTCGAGCCCGGTCCAGTTCATCATGCCGTTGTCAAACAGATAGGCCAGACCGCAATAGGCGACCCCGACCCCGGCCAGCGTCCAGGCCACCGGAAAGCCGGTGAACAACAACGCGATAAAGGTCAGGAACATGGCGATGACCAGTTTTTCCTCGGTGGTTTCCACCAGAAAGGTCAGCCCCAGGGTGACGACGGCAAAGGCGATCATCGCCCAGACGATCAGGCGCAGGCCCTTGCCCTGGCGCTCTTCCTCGAAATTCGCCAGCAGCGCGTGGCCATCATGGATCAGCCGCGCCAGAGCGGCCATCGCCAGCAGCACGAAACTGATCGGGATCACCGCCTTGAGCGCCCAGCGGCCGGGCAGACCGGTGGGGCTGTCCGAACGCTCGTTGACGCGCCAGCTTTCATAGAAATAGTCATAGCCCTGATCGATCATCAGATAGATGAACGGCACCAGCAGCGCCAGAATTCCGATCACTTCGATGATCCGCTGCGCCCGGCGGCTGAGTTGCATATGCAACAGGTCGACGCGCACATGGCTGTCGGTGACCAGCGCATAGGAAATGCCGATCATCGTCACCAGCCCATAGAAATGCCACTGGATCTCGTCCAGCTTGGGATAGTTCTGGTTCAGCAGATAGCGCAGCGACACCTGCGCCACGATGGCGCCGACCAGCAGAATATTGGCCCACATGACGACATTGCCGATGCCCTTGACAGTGTTGTCCAATGCGACGGCGGCGGGCTGACGGTCGCGGTCCTCGTGTTCTAGCAGGTGTTCATAGACCTCGATGGGGTCCTCGTTCGGTGCTGGGAACTTGTCGGCCATTGGCTCCTCCTCAAGCTGTGGCATGGTCGGGCGCAATCAGCCCGGCAGAACGGCGAAAATGACGAAAATCAGGGGGGGGGGCGGAGGCGACCGGGAAAAGCCGCCTCCGGAAGCGCGCAGGCGGAAATTACTTGCGCGGCAAAAAGGCGTTTTCCTTCCAGACCGAATAGCCGTCGCGGAATTCGGTCATGTCGCCCAGAACCCGAGCGAAAAAGGCGTTGCCTGCGGCCTCTTCGGCGNAAAAGCCGCCTCCGGAAGCGCGCAGGCGGAAATTACTTGCGCGGCAAAAAGGCGTTTTCCTTCCAGACCGAATAGCCGTCGCGGAATTCGGTCATGTCGCCCAGAACCCGAGCGAAAAAGGCGTTGCCTGCGGCCTCTTCGGCGGCCACCTCGTCCCAGGTGCTGCGGAAGGTGGCCAGCATTTCGTCGTTCCACTGCTTGATGCTGACACCGTTGTTTTCGACATTGTCGATCAGCACCGCGTGCTGGATCGCTTCGCCTTCGGCGAAACTGTCAGCCATCGAGGCCTTGCAGGCGTTTTCGATGATCGCCTTGTGCTGGTCGGTCGCCTCGTTCCAGACATCCTTGTTGATCAACAGCTCGAACACGGTGGCCTGCTGATGCCAGCCGGGGAAATAGTTGAACTTGACCAGCTTGTGAAAGCCCAGCCGCGCGTCGATGGCAGGCATGGAAAACTCGGTGGCGTCGATCGCGCCCTTTTCCAGCGCCGGAAAGATTTCGCCGCCCGGCAGCAGCGAGGTGGCGACGCCCAGCTTCTGCATCACCTTGCCGCCCAGGCCAAAGAACCGCATCTTCAGCCCGTTCAGATCCTCGGGGCTGTTGATCTCCTTGGCGAACCAGCCCGAGGTTTCCGGCGCGATGATGGCGCAGGGCAGAACCTTTACGTTGTATCCGGCCTGATCATACATCTCCTGATACAGGCTCATGCCGTTGCCGTAATACAGCCATGCCATGTATTCGCCCGCCTCGGGCCCAAAGGGCACGGCGGAAAACAGCGGCGCGGCGGGTATCTTGCCCGCCCAGTAACCGGCGGTGGTATAGCCGGAATTGATCTTACCCGAGGACACGGCGTCGAGAATTTCGAACGGCGGCACCAGCTTGCCCGGCTCATACACCTTCATCCGCAATGTGCCGCCCGACATCAGGTCAAGCTGTTCGGCAACGCGCGGGATGGGCGAGCCCAGCCCCGGCAGCGACGTGGAAAAGGCGATCGGGGTTTTCAGCAGCATCTTGTCGGCTGCCATGGCCGCCGGCGCCGCCATCAGCGATGCCGCGACGGTCAACGATGTCAGGGTTCTTTTCATGTCTTCTCCTCCAGAAACTCTGTTCGGTCGCGGTGGCGACCAGCAGCGCCAAATGCCTTGGCGATGTTTGTGGTCAATAAACTTTACCATGCAGATCAGTCAACAACTTTATTTACCACTGACCGTTTCGGGATGCGCGAATCCCCAATCAGGCCATCCTCCGCCCCCTATGCTTTCCCTGCAAATCCACCCGAAAACACATGAAATAGCGCGATATTTCTTGGTTCACGGTGAATGTTCGGGCGGAAATTCGTATTCTTGCGCCATAGCGCTTGAATTCGCGTGAGGACAATTTAAAGTACCAGCGTGGCGGAAAGATCTTCACAAAGGGAGACATAAATATGGAGCGCGCGGACCGGATATTCGAACCGATCCACCATGATTCCGTCGCCGAGGCGGTCGTGCATCAGATTGAATCGATGATCGTGAACGGTGTTCTCAAGGAAGGCACGCGCCTGCCTTCGGAACGGGAACTATCCGAATTGCTGAAAGTGTCGCGGCCAAAGCTGCGCGATGCGCTCAAGCATCTCGAGGACGAGGGGCTGTTGAATGTCCGGCATGGCGAAGGCTCGTTCATCGCGCCGCTGACCGGCACGGCCCTGTCACCGGCCTTTCTGGATCTCTATGCGCGCCACCCGCAGGCATTCTACGACTATCTCGAATATCGCCGCGAACAAGAGGCCTTTGCCGCGCGGCTGGCGGCCCAGCGCGCCACGGCGGCCGACAAGGAAATTCTGGTGGCGATCCTGAAAGAGATGGATCGGGCGGCCGAGGCCCAGGATTCAGAAGCGGCGCAGATCGCGGATATCAATTTTCACGCCGCGATCGTGGATGCCAGCAACAATTCGACCCTGATCCACATGATGGCGTCGATCTATGACCTGACCAAGCGCGGCGTGTTCTACAACCGCAAGTTCCTGCGCCAGATCCAAGGCACCGGCCGCAAGCTGCTGCAACAGCACCGCGACATCGCCAACGCCATTTTCGACGGCGACCCGCAGGCGGCGGAAAAGGCGGCCCGCGACCATATCGATTTTGTCGAAACCTCGTTTCGACAGGCTCAACAGGAAGAGGCGCGCGAACGGATCGCGATCAAGCGCAAGTTCCTGTCCGCGAAACAGTAACGGACCGCCGTCGTCCTAACCCACCAGAGCCCTGGCGGCCGCGATCCAGGCCCGCTTGGCCTTTTTCTTGCCGATCGACACATGCGCCGGATCCCGGGTGCCGAACAGCTTTCGGCCGGTCTTGATCTCGATCGCGGGCTTGCGCCCGCCGGTCATCCGGGCCACGGCATCGTTCAAAAAGGCGTCCTGATCGGCGGCGCTGGTGATCTCCTGACCCGGCGGTCGGCTTTCCAGGAACTTTTTCAGCTTGGCCACCACAGTGGCATGTTCCTTGGTGTCGATATTGTAGTCGTCCCCGCCACGAGCATCGCGCTCGGCGGCAATGGCTACCGCCTCGGCGAGTTGCACCGATGACAACGGCGCCCCGGCGCCATCGTCCAACGCGGCCACCTTGTGGTCGATGCGCCGCTGTTTCGCGTGCAACAGCCAATCGTCCGTCTTGGCCTTCAGCGCCTTTTCGATGTCGTTCAACGCGGTAGCATGCGCCAGTTCCGTCGTCTCGGTGATCAGGTCGCGAATGTCCTCGGTGGACACGGCCAGGGTCAGCAATTCCGGGCTCAGAGCCGCCTCAAGCGCCGCCTGAACCTTTTCCAGCTTGGCCTCCAGCGCGTCCACGGCGGCCTGATCCGGCAGTTTGTAGATGCTGGTATCATAGACGATGGTCATCGGGTTCATCGTGCCGACCGGCGTGACCATCGGTGCATCGCGCAGGCGCGTGTCATCGACCTCGCCGTGTTCGACACAGTATTCCGTGCGGATCATCTTGATCAGGTTTTCCGGTTTCAGCGCATCATTGTCCGGCCGGACCCACAGGTCGTCCTCGTTCGGTGCATAGACTGGGGCGGCGACCACCACGGCGCTGTCATCCACCTTGGCCCGCTCGCCATCGAACCGGGCATCCGCCTTGGCCGCCGCCAGATCGGTCGAGACCTGTTCATATTGCGCATAGAGGCGGGGCACCATTTCCTCGACCGCGTCGGGGCCGAATTCGGCGATCAACTGCGGGATGCTGACGATGAATTCCTGGATCAGCGCCGCATCACCGCCATCGGCGCCCATCTGGTTCGCGTACATGTCCATCCGGGTCATGACCCGGTCCTTGACCCGCGCTTCCATCGGACTGGCCGGGATCATCGTGGCCATCCTGCGCACATCGGCCTCGATCGCCTCGACATAGGCGCCCTTGGCCACATCGTCGCCGGTGTTATAGGGGGCCAGATCGTCGCCATAGACCATATGCATCGACCGGTGCGTCAGCTCGTGCAGCAGCACCCCGGTGAAATCGCCCGATCCGCCTGCGGCCACATGCACGACGCCGGTGCCGTGATCATAACCGCCGCTATAGGTCTGCGCCGGGCGTACGTTGTCCTTGCGCTGAATCAGGCTTTCGCCATTTTTCCCATCGGCCACGATGATCCGGTTGCCGCCCAGCGGCGGGTTGCGCGGCCGTGCCGCGTCCAGCGCCATCAGTTCCAGCAGCGGACGCGTCGCCGGCTCGGCGTAGGCGGCCTCGTAGGCGGTGCGCACCTGCGCCGCGTGGGCCGGGTTTTCACACAGGGTTGCGGCACACAGGATGTCGATGGTCGAACCGGTGCCCCCGATCGGGATCACCGGCCCGGCCTGCGCCTTGCCATCGGCATAGAACTTGGCCTCGATATCGCTGCTGGTGGCAGCAATCGACGTGTCCAGCGCGGTCCAGCCCCGGTCGTCGGTCAGGGTCACGTCGGCATTGGCCACGAACAGCCGGTCCAGCACGTCGGTGTTATAGCTGAGCGCGGTCAGGTGCAGCGGCGTCGAGCCATCGCCGTTCTGCGCGTCGATATCGGCCCCCGCCGCCATCAGCGCCTGCACGGCGGCGTCCTGCCGGGCCATTGCCGCCTGATCGTCAACGGAATAGGGCGCACGCTCGGCCTCGACATGGCGCATCTTGCAGGCCAGATGCAGCGGCGTGTTGCCGTCGGCATCCGGCTGATCGACCATCGCCGGATAGGCGGCGGCCAGCGCCGTGATCGAGGCGCTGTTTTCCGCCTCGGCGGCGATATGCAGCAAGGTACGGCCGTTTTCGTCCCTGACATCGGCCAGATAGGGGGCGGCCGCCAGGTATTGCAGAACATCCACCGTGTTGCCGGCCCGGATATCCATTTCCAGCGCCTGCCACTGGGATTTGGCCAGATCCGCCTGCGCCACCAGATCGTCCTTGTCGGTCCGCGCAATCGCCCGCGCGGCAGTGAATTCGGCCACCGATTTCGGTTCGGGCTGTTCGTCATCGGCGCGGGTGCCGGCGATGCGGGCGGCAACGAATTCCAGGCTGTCCACCACTTCGGTCAGCTGGGCAATGCCGCTGTTGGCGTTCACCGCGTTCGCGGCAAGCCGCCGGGTCGTCAGATCGGCGGCGTCGGCAGGCGGCGGGACCTGCCCCTGGAAAGCGGCCATGTTCAGATCGATATCGGCGGTCAGCCGGGCGATTTCGGCCAGCAAAGCCTGTTTCTGATCGTAGAGCAGTTTGACAAAGGCCAGTTCGGCATTTTTCATGTCGAAATTGCCCATCATGATATCGGCCTTGTTCAGCCGGTCCGCGCGGGCGAGATAACGTTCCTCCAGCAGGCTGTCTTCGGCCGAGGGCAGCGTGCCCGCCGCCGACAGCTGGGTGGCTTCCTGCACCGCGGCGGCCCGGATGGCGGCGCCGTTCATCGGGTTCAACTCGCCGGATTGGTTGCTCTTGGCCAGCTTCTTGTCGACATAGGCCTGTTCGTCCCGGCTGAGCATGCCGCGTTGGGTCTGGTCCTCGGGGTCCAGCACCAGCCGGTCGCCCTGCATGCGGATCGCGGGAATGCCGAACATCTGCGACACGCCGGGAATGCCGCCGGGATGGGTGTTGGAATGCTTGGCCCCGACCACCGCGATATAGGGTACGGTGTGTCCGTCATCGTCCTGATTGTCGGCAATGGCCTGCTCCATCACCTGTTTGACCACGGCATTCATCATCACGTCGCGCTGTTCGCCAAATATCTCGGCCTGCTGCACTTCCAACTCGCGCGCAGCCTCGGAGTCAATTCCGTAGATGCAGATCTTCTTTTCCTTGGCCTTCTTCAGGATCGGCTCCCAATCTGCCACGAATTGCGCCTTGATCGCGTCGATGCGGGCACGCAGTTTCGGCGGGAAATCATCGGGATCGGCGGTTGCATCGGACAGGTAGAGATTGATATCGGCCTGCAACTCGATCTGGAACTCTTCGAGAAAGAGCATCTGCGCAGAACCGGCATCCAGAGCCTCTCCCAGCGCGGCAAGACTGCTGGCCTCGCTGTGATCGCGCCCCAGGCAGATGGCGTCATGATCATCGACCGCATCGGCCAGCGCCGTACCCGGCGGCCCGTCCAGATCGTCATCGCTGGGTCCGCCCGCCACATCCTGATAGGCTACCGCGCGCAATTCCTCGCGTGCATCCTCCAGCACGTCGCGCGCGAAAACCGCGTCGCGATATTCGCGGGTTCCGTACCGGTCGACCAGTTCCTCCATCTTGTTTGCGTCGATCACCGGGCCGCCGATGGCCTGAAAATGGTTCGTCATTTCCGAGGCGCGCAGGATATTGTTCAACTGGGTGAAATTGCACGACACGTTCATGGTGTTGCCGGCAAAGGCAATGGTCGGCGCCCAGACCGCCAAATCCTGCCGCAATGCCGCAACCGACTCGGCGGGCTTTCCGGTCATGTCAAATGCAAGATGGATCATTGTATTCGCTTTCTTGTGTCAAACGCAGGCACGAAAAGTCGGACGAAGGTCAGGCCGAAAGCACATCTTGCATCTCGTCCAGCGCGGCCAACAGCACCGGTTCGACATCAGCACCGCCATCGAACGGATTGTCCTTGATGTGCTGGATCAACTTGTCCGACTGCACCCGTGTTCTGAAATCCCCGATCAGCCCGACCGACTTCGTATAGCCGGGATCGCCGGCATTGATGGCATCGTCCAGCGCCTCCTGCATGTCGGCACAAAAGGTATCCAGGGTCTTTTCCATCGCCGCCGCCAGCGCATCCGGTTCCTCTTCGGGCACATCCGCCCGCATGGCGCTGCGCAGCTTGCCGATCTCGGCCTTGATCTCGGCGGGGATCTTTTGCCATCGGGTGGCCAGAAAGGCGCGTTTCTTGACCGTGCCCTCGGCGATACCGGTCTTGGCGCGGGCTTGCGCAGCCGCGTCCGGTTGCGGCGGCGCGGCTGAAGCGCCAGTCTCGGGCGGTGCCGCCCCGGCACCGGTCAAACGTGCCATCGCAGCCTCGATCCGTTCGATCTGGCCAGCCGCCGTCTCGGCGTCCTGCCCGCGCAGGGTTTCCGCCGCCACCTTGATCGCCTGGGTCAGCTTGGCCACCGCGTCGGCATTGGCGATTTCGGCCAGCCCGACATGCGCCGCCTTGAGCCGCTGGGCCAGAGCGGCGGTGTCCACGGCGGCAGCCTGATCGGCGCCCTGTGCCGCCAACAGCTTGTCCAGCGCCGCGGTGATCTTGTCGGCCCCGGCGGCGGCCTGTGCCAGTTCGCCGGATTTCAGCAGAGCCACGACCGCCTGCAGCGGCGCAACCAGCTTTTGCCGCTGATCCTCGGGCAGCGCAGACATGCGGTCCCGATCCGCGGCCAGTTGCGCAGCGATGGCCCCTGCATCCGGTCCAGTATCGGGTTCGGTCTCCGGCTCGGCATCCGGACCGTCAGCGTCCGGCGTTTCAGCAGGCGTTGCCTCGGGTTCGGGCGCAGCGTCTTTCGGCGCGGCATCGTCCAGCGACGGATCGTCGGGGATGGCATCGTCTTCGTCGCTTTCCAGCAGATTGCCCTCGGGGTCCAGCACCCGGACATTCAGCATGATCTTTTGCGATTTCAGGTATTTCTTGATCCGCTTGGCCAGCGTCGGCAGGTTGCGTTCGCAGGTCAGGTTCAGGCATTTGCCATCAATCTCGGCGGTGCCAAAGGCGACCTTTTTGCCCACCCCATCCTGTTTCGCGACCTTGCCCAGCTGTGCCGCCGAACGTTTGCGGTGCATCGCCAGATAGTGCTCGGAATCATTCTTGCCCGGATTGAACGCAAAGGGCACCGGCTGTTGCCGCGCGACCTTGATCATGCGCTTCAGTTCCGCCCCTTCGACGGCAAAATCCCCCATCGGCGTCTCCATTTTTCCGGTCTCGGTGCGCACCGGCCCGGTGCACCGGGCCAGACTAGGCCCGGCATGCGCTGCTGCAAAGCCTTTTCCGTCCGAACAACGATGGCGGCACGCGCGAGGTTTTTCTTGGCGGCGGCGGGGTGCGCGGCTATGACATGCGTCCCGACCATCGACAGGAGGTGTCATTGGAAACCGCTCGGCGCATTTCGCAAACCATCGCGGCAGAGATCGCGGCCCGCCCCGATCAGGTCAACGCGGCGATCACGCTGCTGGACGAAGGGGCGACCGTTCCCTTTGTCGCCCGTTACCGCAAAGAGGCCACGGGCGGGCTGGACGACACGCAGCTGCGCACCCTGTCCGACCGGCTGACCTATCTGCGCGAACGCGAGGCCCGGCGGACCACGATCCTGGACTCGATCCGGCAGCAGGGCAAGCTGACCGATGATCTGGCCCGCGCCATAGCCAAGGCGGAAACCAAGGCCGAACTGGAAGACATCTATCTGCCTTTCAAGCCCAAGCGGCGCAGCAAGGCGATAATCGCCCGGGAAAACGGGCTGGAACCGTTGCTCGAAGCGATCCTGGCCGACCGCGCGGCCGATCCCGAGACCCTGGCGGCGGCCTATGTCACGGATGCGGTGCCAGACACGAAAACCGCGCTGACCGGGGCGCGCGACATCCTGGCCGAACGGCTGTGCGAGAACGCGGCATTGCTGGGCGATCTGCGCGAATTCATGCATGCCGAGGCGTTGCTGACCGCCACGGTGATCCCGGGGCAGGAAGCGGCCGGCGCCAAGTTCTCGGACTATTTCGACCACCGCGAGCCATGGTCCAAAGTGCCCTCGCACCGCGCCCTGGCGATGCTGCGGGCCTCGAAAGAGGGCATTGTCACCGTCGACATCGCCCCCGATCCGGACACCGGAGCCGCCCGCGCCGAGGCGATTGTCCTGCGCCATGTGGGCATCACCGGCACCGGCCCCGGCGACACATGGCTGCGCGCGGCAGCAGGCTGGACCTGGCGGGTCAAGCTGGCCACCACGATGATGATGGATCTGTTCGGCGATCTGCGCAGCCGGGCCCATGACGAAGCGATTGCCGTCTTTGCGCGCAATCTCAAGGACCTTCTGCTGGCGGCGCCGGCCGGTCCGCGCCCGACCCTGGGGCTGGATCCGGGCATCCGCACCGGCGTCAAGGCGGCGGTGGTGGATGCCACCGGCAAGGTGGTCGCCACAGACACCTTGTACCCGTTCCAGCCGAAAAACGACCTGCGCGGCGCGCAATCGGCCATCCTGCGTCTGATCGGTCAGCACGGGGTCGAGTTGATCGCCATCGGGAACGGCACCGCCAGCCGCGAAACCGAACGGTTGGTTGCCGACACATTGGCGCTGTTGCCCAAGGGCGAAAAGGCCCCGGCCAAGGTCGTGGTCAGCGAAGCCGGCGCCTCGGTCTATTCCGCCTCGGAACTGGCGGCGCGCGAATTTCCCGATCTCGACGTATCGCTGCGCGGCGCGGTGTCGATCGCGCGGCGATTGCAGGATCCGCTGGCCGAACTGGTCAAGATCGAACCCAAGGCCATCGGCGTCGGCCAGTATCAGCACGATGTCGATCAGCACCGGCTGGGAAAATCCCTGGAAGCGGTGGTCGAGGACGCTGTGAATGCCGTCGGCGTGGACCTGAACACCGCCTCGGCCCCGCTGTTGTCGCACGTGTCGGGACTGGGGCCAGGCCTGGCCGAGGCGATCGTGGCGCATCGCGACGCAAAGGGTGCGTTTCGCGCGCGCAAACAGCTATTGGACGTCGCCCGACTGGGCCCCCGCGCCTTTGAACAATGTGCCGGGTTTCTGCGCATCCGCGATGGCGACGAACCGCTGGATGCCTCGGCGGTCCACCCCGAGGCCTATGGGGTGGCGCGGCGCATCGTGGCGGCCTGCGGGCGCGACCTGCGCGCGCTGATGACCGATCCGGCGGCTCTGCGGCGCCTGCAACCCGAGGACTTTGTGAATGACAGCTTTGGCCTGCCGACGGTGCGCGACATCCTTGCCGAACTGGAAAAACCCGGCCGCGATCCGCGTCCCAGCTTTAAGACGGCGGTATTTGCCGACGGGGTCGAGGACATCAAGGATCTCAAGCCGGGGATGTCTCTTGAAGGCACGGTGACCAATGTCGCGGCCTTTGGCGCCTTTGTCGATATCGGCGTGCACCAGGACGGTCTGGTGCATGTCAGCCAGTTGGCGGACCGGTTCGTCAAGGACCCGCATGAGGTCGTCAAGGCCGGCGACGTGGTTCGGGTGCGGGTGACCGAGGTGGACATCCCCCGCAAGCGCATCGGGCTGAGCATGCGCAAGGATGGCGGGGCATCGGCGCGACAGGACAAGGCCGAGCGCGACGCCGGTCCGCGCGGCAAACCCGGCAAGCCGCCCCGGCGCGGCAAGCCCGGCCCTTCAAAGACTGGACCGGCAAAGACAGGCAAAGAGGCGGGCGGCACCGGTGCACTGGGCTCGGCATTGCTTGAGGCCATGAAACGGCGCTGAAAGACGCGCAAACCAATGGGGCAGAGGACCGGCGGTTCCGCCGCCGCCGGACTGATAAAGATCACCGGATCGATGTTACCGGATCAAATTTTCCGGGCGCCTGCCCGACAGCGCCCGGACGCGCCCTTAGCGGTCCCGCCGCAACCCGAGGCGGCCCGGGCATGGCGGCGATCACCTACGTTCCCGGAATGGTACAATGCCCCGGCTACATGCCCTTGCGGGGGTCATAGCTATGAGTCTTGCGCCAGTTGCGCATGAACTCGGCCAGATCCTCGTCGATGCGCGGGGGGCTGACAATCGACAGCTCGACGCGCTGATCGCCGCGCACGCCTTTGCCCGACGGCTGCACGCCGCGCCCGCGCAGGCGCAAGACCTGACCGCTGCTGGCGCCTTTGGGAATGGTCAGACTGACCGATCCGTCGATGGTCGGCGCCGAGACCTTGGCGCCCAGGACCGCCTCGTCCAGCGTGATCGGCAGCGTCACCAGAATATCGTTGCCCTCGCGCCGGAACTGCGGATGCGGCCGGACTGTCAGTTTCACCAGCGCATCGCCGGGCGCCCCGCCACCCAGACCCGGGCTGCCCTTGCCGCGCAGACGAATGGTCTGCCCGTCGGCGGTGCCGCGGGGAATATTCACGCCCAGCGACTGGCCGTCCGGCAGAGTGATGCGGGTCTTGCCGCCTTTGACGGCAGTCAGGAAATCCACCTCTAGCGAAAATTGCGCATCCGCCCCGCGCGCGCCGAAACCGCCCTGAAAACCGCCGCCGCCGGGCTGACCGCGGCCCCGAAAGAACTCGGCAAAAATATCCGCCGCATCACCGAAATCCCGGGGCCGCGCACCGGCATGAAACGGGTTTTCGGCAGTTTCGGCAAAATCGCGGTAATAGTGCCGCTGCTGCTGGCGTTCGGCGCCGGTGGCGTCGATCTCGCCGCGGTCGAACCGGGCGCGCGTTTCCGGGTCCTTGAGCAGATCATAGGCCGCCGACGCCGCCTTGAACCGCGCCTCGGCGCGGGCGTCGTCGGGTTTGAGGTCGGGGTGGTCGTCCCGCGCGATCTTGCGATAGGCTTTCTTGATCTCGGCGGCCGTCGCATCGCGGGTCAGGCCGAGGGCGGCATAAGGGTCGGTACTCATCTCGTTTCGGTCTCCGGGGCCGCAGAACACGCGCGGCCACTTGCATCAGGGTTACCAGATATCAAGGGAGTCCGGCAGGGAAATTCAAGCTTTTGACGCATTTGCAGGGACAATCCAGCCCCGCCTGCATCACCCCGGCGCGATCCGGACGCCGCCGTTCGGCTCAGACCCACTTGGCCAGCGGCGGCAGGCTCATCAGAACGGCGTCGGGATCGTGACCGGTTTCCAGCCCGAATTTGGTGCCCCGGTCATAAACCAGGTTGTATTCGGCATAAAGACCGCGATGGATCAGCTGCGTGTCCTTGTCGGCGGCGCTCCAGGGCTGCACCCGGCGTTTTTCCACCAGCGGCACAAAGGCCGGCAGAAAGGCCCGGCCGATATCCTGGGTCAGGGCGAAATCCGCGACCCAGTCATCGGTACAATAGTCATCCATGAAAATGCCGCCAACGCCACGCGCCCGGCCCCGGTGGGGCACATAGAAATACGTGTCGGCCCAGTCCTTGAGTCGCGGGTAATGCGCCGCGCCATGCGGGTCCAGATGGGCCTTTTGCGTGGCGTGGAAATGGGCGGTGTCCTCGGCATATTCGATACAGGGGTTCAGATCGGACCCGCCGCCAAACCACCAGGCATGCGGCGTCCAGAACATGCGGGTATTCATGTGCACGGCGGGGGCATGGGGGTTCTGCATATGCGCCACCAGGCTGATCCCCGACGCCCAGAACCGCGGGTCCTGCTTGATGCCCGGAATGCTCTTGCGCGCCGCCATTGCCGCCTGCGCCCGTTCGCCCAGCGTGCCGTAGACGGTCGAGACATTGACCCCGACCTTTTCAAACACGCGACCGCCGCGCATCACGCTCATCAACCCGCCGCCGGCATCGCCGCCGTCTTCGCCGGCGCGCCGGGTCTCGCGGATGTCGAACCGCCCGGGTGCCTGCTCGGACAGGGGGCCGCTTGTGTGACTGTCCTCAAGTTGCAGAAAGGCGGCAACGATCTCGTCGCGCAACTGGCGGAACCAGGCGGCGGCCTGTTCCTTTTCCTCTGTCATCTTGTCGCTCATGCCCAACTGCTCCTTTTCCCTGGCACTGGCCCGCCGAACCGCCCTGCGCCTAATGCGCCGGTGCCGCCACCGGATCCAGCAGGGTGCGCCCACCATCCACCGTGATAATCTGCCCGGTCATGAAAGCCGAAGCGTCCGACGCCAGAAACTGCACCGTATCCGCCAGTTCGCGCGGCGCGGCGACCCGCGCCAGCGGCGTATGCGCCTCGATGTCCTGACGGTATTCGCGATGGTCCTTGAGTGCCGATTTCAGAGAGGCGCTCATGACCGATCCAAAGGCGACCGCGTTCACCCGAATCCGGTTTGGCGCCAGGGCCACCGCCAGCGACCGGGTCATCTGATCCAGCGCCGCCGAACTGACTGAATAGCCGAGCAGGTCGGGATGTGTGCGGCGCGCCGCGATCGAACTAAGATTGATGATCGAGCCGGCCAGCCCCTCGCTGTCTTCATCGGATTGCCGGATCATCCGCTTGGCCACCAGTTGGCTCAGGCGCAGCGCCGGCATCAGGTTCTGGTTGAGCAGCGACATTACCGAGTCATCATCCGGGTCCAACGGGTTGGACGGCACCACCTGGCGGGCGCCATTGACCAGGATGTTGACCTCGTCAAACGCATCCAACGTGGCCGACAGCAGATTGGCGATTGCCAGCTTTTCGCGCAGATCACCGGCAAAAAAGCGGATATTGCCATCCTCGACGCGTTCACCCAGCTCGCTTTTCAGTCGCTTTTCATCGATATCCGCGAACATGACGTTTGCGCCCTTGTCAGCGAATTGCCGTCCGATGGCCAGGCCGATGCCATTGGCGCCGCCGGTGACGATGGCGGTCTTGCCGGAGATGGAAAATGTCATGCGGATTCTCCTTTGGACGACCCGAACCTAGCCGGCATCAGCGGCGTGTTCGAGAGGGCGTTGGCCTGCCACGCACCGGACGGATGGCATGCAGCACCTTGAACCGTCCGTCTCCGGCGGTCTCGGCGACCTTGGCGAACAGGTCTGACAGGGCGGATTCATAGGGCAAATGCCGGTTGGCCACCAGCCACAGCCCGCCCGCAGGCGTCAGCATGCGCGCCGCCGCCGCAATAAAGGCGCGCCCCAGGGCCGGATCGGCGGCGCGTCCGGTGTGAAAAGGCGGGTTCATCACCACCGCGTCGGCCCGCGCCTCGGGCGTCCAGGTGGTGGCATCGGCCCAGTGGAACCGCGCGCGGGAATCATCGACATTCGCCCGGGCGCAGTCCAGCGCGATGTCGTCGGCCTCAACCAAATCCAACCGATCTAGCCCCGTGGCCCGCTGCAGCAGCTGTGCTGACAGATAGCCCCAACCGGCCCCCAGGTCGACCACATGCCGGCCCAGAGCGGCAGGCAGGGTTTCGGCCAGCAGCCGCGATGCCGGGTCGATACCGTCGGCCGAAAAGACGCCCGGCGCGGTGACGAACCCGTCCACCTGCTGCCGCTCGGGGGCCAACCAGTCGGCAAAGGCAGCGCTGTCCGCCGCAAACCAGAAAACCTTGCCATGCGCCTTGGCCAGAGGCCCGGCGATCTGAACGCGCGCCCGGCATGCCCGCAGCAGGCTGTCGATCCCGTCGGTCTTGGCGCCGTCGACGATAACCGGGCCATCGGTCAACCGGCAGGCCCGGGCCACCAGATCGCGCGCCAGCATCTTGGACCGGGGAAGACAGACCAGCACGGCAGCATGGCCCGGCCCGGCCGTGGCGGCGCAGTCATATCCCATGTCCCGGAAATGGTCGTGATCGGGACGCACCGGCTGAACAATGCGCACCCGCGCCATCGGCAATGGCGTCAGGTCCGTTCCGGCACGCGGATGCAGCACGCACAGGCTGCCGGCATCCGGCAGATCGAGCCCGCCCGTTTCGAGCGCCAGGGACAGTCGCGCGGACATGTTTGGATCAGTCTTCCTTTTCCATCGTGCACTGCAACGGGTGCTGATGGCGGCGGGCGAAATCCATGACCTGGCCCACCTTGGTCTCGGCGATCTCGTGGCTGAACACGCCGACAACGGCGACGCCTTTCTTGTGCACCGTCAGCATGATTTCGAATGCCTGGGAATGGTTCAGTCCGAAGAACCGTTCCAGCACATGCACCACGAATTCCATCGGCGTGTAGTCGTCGTTCAGCAGCAGCACCTTGTACAGCGGCGGCCGCTTGGTCTTTGGCCGCGTCTGTACCAGGACCGATGTTTCATCATCGTCCCCGGGTGTATCCGACATGATCAGGTGCTGGTGCAACATCGCGCTGGGTGACCCGGTTTCCGTTTTTTTCGTGTGCGTTCAGGGCTTATATAACCTTACTGCAGGATTCTAAAAGAGCCAGTAAACGGGCAGGTGACATTTGGGCATGATATGGCAGACTCGCTGACAACCGTCGCCTTTGATGCGGATGACACGCTGTGGCACAACGAACGGTTCTTTCAGGACACCCAGGCCCAGTTCGCCGCTTTGCTGGCGGATCACGCCGACCCGGACCATCTGGCACAGCGGCTGCTGGCAGCCGAGAAACGCAACATCGGCCAGTATGGCTATGGCATCAAGGGCTTCGTGCTGTCGATGATCGAGACCGCGATCGAGGTCACCGATCAGCGCGTTCCCGCCAGTGTCATCGCCCAGCTGATGCAGGCCGGGCGCGAAATGCTGGCACATCCGATCGAGCTGCTGCCGCATGCCCGCGAGGCGGTCGAAGCGGTTGCCGAAACCCACAGGGTGATCCTGATCACCAAGGGCGACCTGCTGGACCAGGAGCGTAAACTGGCGCAATCCGGACTGGGCGATCTGTTTGACGGGGTCGAGATCGTCTCGGAAAAGACCGCACGGTGTTATGCCGAAATATTTTCCCGCCTCGGCGACGGGGCGGCACGCGGCCTTATGGCGGGCAACTCGATGCGCTCGGACGTGGTGCCGATGATCCAGGCCGGAGGCTGGGGGGTTTACGTGCCGCATGGCGCGAAGTGGGAGATCGAACATGCCGAGCCCCCCGAGGATGCGCCGCGCTATCGCGCGTTGACTGATCTGGGTGGTCTGGCGGCGCTGGTTGCCCGGATCAGATAGCGACTCCGGGCCGACTCGCCCACGGGCAATCCGAGAACTTTGCGCCCTGGCGCCCGGACGCGGACAATATGGTGGTTTGCGCCAAACCGGCCTCAACATCTTGAAATGTTAACAAGAACCGCCTGTAACATCTTGCATTACAAGGGTTTATTTTAACCTTTTCCTATGTTACGCTTGGTCTAACAAAACAAAGTGTCAGCCGGAAAACCGGCGGCCCGAGGCAGACAGAGGCAATTATCGTGCAGGTTCGGCGCATCAGTCCGGCCCGTTGGGGCTTGTTCCTTCTCACTTTCATCTGGTTGTGCGTTCTGGTCCCGATCAGCGCGGCGGCGGCGCCCTATGCGGGTTATGTCATCGACGCGCGCACGGGCCAGGTGCTGTATTCGCGCAATGCCGACACCCGGCTGCACCCGGCATCGCTGACCAAGATGATGACGCTGTACATCGCATTCGAGGCGATCCGAAATGGGGAGATCACGCTGGACACCAAGGTGCGGGTATCCAAACGCGCCGCGGCGGAACCGCCGTCGAAACTGGGTCTGAAAGCGGGCCAGCGCATCGCGTTGCGCTATCTGATACGGGCCGCCGCGGTGAAATCCGCGAATGACGCGGCAACCGCCATCGGCGAAGCGATCAGCGGCAGCGAATCCGCTTTTGCCCGGCGCATGAACCGCACCGCCAAGTCCATGGGCATGACCCGCACCACGTTCAAGAACGCGCACGGTCTGACTGAAAAGGGGCATCTGTCCACAGCGCGCGACATGACCGCTCTGGGGCGTCACCTGATCTATGACTACCCGCAATACTACAACCTGTTCTCGCGCAAGACGGCGAATGCAGGTGTCCGCAATGTTAGCCATACAAACCGCCGACTGCTGTCCTCGTATCGCGGGGCCGACGGCATCAAGACCGGCTATACCCGTGCTGCCGGCTTCAATCTCGTGGCCTCGGCCCGGCGCGGGAACGAGCGGATCATTGCCACCGTGTTCGGTGGCAAATCCACCGCATCGCGGAATGCCAAGGTGGCTGAACTTCTGGATTTGGGCTTTCGCAAGGCGCCCAGCAGGGCCTCTCTGCGCAAGCCGGCGCGGCCCTCCTATACCGGCAACACGGTCATGGCCGAAAACACGTCCAGGTCCGGTGTCGCCGCCGGCAAGACCATTCGCGTCGCCGGCACGGTTCAGAAAAGCCTGAGGCCCAAGGCACGCGCCGCCCGGGCGGCACCGGTGCAGGTTGCGGCCGTGGCGACTCCGCCCAAGCCACAGGACGACGCGCTGCAGGCCAGCATCGCTGCCGCCGTGGCGACCAGCATCGCCCCGGAAAACGACAAGATGCAGGCCAGCATCGCCGCCGCCGTGGCGGCCGCGGCCACAGCGGTGGCGCCCCCGCCGCCGGCACTCGCCGCCGCGCGACCAGCCGTACCAAGCGTGCGCCCCGCCGCCCGGCCTGAGAAACTGGTTCTGGCTTCGGTGCCGGCAACGGCCGTGGCCGAACCAACCGGTGCGGCAGCCCCGGCCCCGCCGCAATCTGCCGAACCTGAAATCGTCACCCGCCTGTCGACCTCAGGCGGACAGCACTGGGGCATCAATGTCGGGCGCTATGGCAGCCGCTATCAGGCGGAAAAGGTATTGCTGCGTACCGCGCTGACCGAGATCACGACCCTTGAGGGATCACTGCGCAAGGTCACCCAGTCGCCGCGCGGTTTTGATGCCAATTTCGTCGGCATGACCCGCGAGACCGCCGATCTGGCCTGTCGCCGGCTGAAGGCGCGCAACGTCACCTGTTTCATGATCGGCCCATCCTGATTGATCCGTCCTGATCTTGCCGTTCCGAGCGGTGCGGCACCGGGCCGCTCACGCGCGGGTCAATCCGTCAGGATCTTGCCCGGATTGAGGATGTTGTCCGGATCCAGCGCCGCCTTGATCGCCGCCATATAGGGGATCGCGGCGCCAAGTTCCTTTTGCAGATAGGGCCGCTTGCCCTGCCCGATCCCGTGTTCGCCGGTGCATGTGCCATCCATCGAGATCGCCAGATCGTTCAGCCAGCCGACAAAATGCTCGGCGTTGGCGACTTCGACGGGATCGTCCCGGTTCACCAGCAGCAGCGCATGGAAATTGCCGTCACCCACATGACCGATGATCGGCGCCACCAGGTTTTCCTGCGCCAGCTTGTCCTGGGTCCGGCGCACGCATTCGGCCAGCTGCGAGATCGGCACGCAGACATCGGTGGAAATCGCCTTGGCCTCGGGGCGCAGCTGGACGGCGGCCCAATAGGCATCGTGCCGCGCCTGCCACAGCGCGTTGCGTTCCTCGGTACTGGCAGTGGTTCGATAACCGTCACCGCCGAACTCTTCGGCAATCGCGCCAAACGTTTCGGCCTGCTCGCGCACGCTGGTATCCGAGCCGTGGAACTCCAGCAGCAGCAGCGGGGTTTCGGGAAGATCGAGTTTGGAATGGGCGTTCACCGCCTGCACGCTGAGCGTGTCCAGCAGCTCGATCCGGGCCACCGGAATACCGTATTGAATGGTCATCATCACCGCCTGACAGGCGGCATCCACCGTCGGAAAGGAACAGCGCGCCGACGAGATCGCCTCGGGAATGCCCCGCAGTTGCAGAGTGATGGCAGTGATCACGCCAAGCGTGCCCTCGGAACCGACCAGCAGGCGGGTCAGATCATAGCCCGCCGAGGATTTCTTGGCCCGCCGCGCCGTGTCGATGACGCGACCATCGGCCATCACCGCCTGCAAGGCGATCACGTTGTCCTTCATCGTGCCGTAGCGCACCGCGTTGGTGCCCGACGCCCGGGTCGCGGTCATGCCGCCGATCGTGGCATTGGCGCCGGGGTCGATGGGAAAGAACAGGCCCTGATCGCGCAGATGCACGTTCAGCTGTTCGCGGGTTACACCGGGCTGCACAACGCAGGTCAGATCGCCGGAATGCACGGCCAGAATGTCGGCCATCTGTCCCATATCGACGCTGATTCCGCCGGCCGGGGCATTCACGTGCCCCTCCAGCGAGGTGCCAACGCCAAAGGGGATGACCGGCACCTTGTGAGCGGCGCAGACGCGCACAATATCAGCGACCTCTTCGGTGTCGCGCGGAAAAACCACCGCATCGGGCGGCTGGTTCTCCAGCCAGGTGGTGGTGTGGCCATGTTGCTGGCAAACCGCCCGACCGGTCTGCAGCCGGTCGCCGAATTGCTGTTTCAGGACAGCCAGCGCGGTGGCGATGCCGGTTTCGTTGCGGGTCATGGTCGTGGCCTGAGCCATCTGGTCTGTTCCTCCTGTTGGCGGGGCAACGAGGTGCGATCCTGCCGAAACCGGCAGGACACCGAAATCATTCTCCCCGTGCAATGCCCTCGCGTCGCGGAACCGCGACGCGCTGCAATCCGTCCGGCCCGATTTCCATTGCGTGCAGACCCGATGTCAAGTCGCGCAGAACGACCTTTTAGCCTAGTCACCCGAATCTAGAT
>NZ_JBHUQE010000033.1:0-18385 GCF_042687825.1 Sedimentitalea sediminis
CGGTCAGACCGGACGCTTACGTTACAAAAAGGATAATTGGCAGACAAATGAGCCTACTGCTTTAGGCATTACAGAGGTGCGTACAGGGCGCTTTGGGCTTGCGGTGGGTGGGTGCTAGGGCACGCCCCCGGCACGGCCTGCTCTAGGCCTCTCTGGCGGGCATATACTGGCGTACCACCCATTACGGTTTTTTCACCTTGGCCTTGCGTAAGGCCGTGGTATCTATCCACAATGGCTATCTCACAGAAATCAATAAAGATTCTATGGTCAGCGTCAGGAGGACGTTGCGCGTTTCCGGGTTGCTGGGAACGTCTGTGCTACCATGAGGCCGAGGACGCCGCGCCATTCACGCTCGGGGAGATGGCGCATATCTGCGGAGACAAGCCGGGGGCAAATCGGCACGATGCCAGCCAAACGGACGCTGAGCGAGACGCCTATCAGAACCTGATCTTGCTTTGCCCAACGCACCACGCGCTGATCGACCGCAAAGAGAACGAGGCGGAATACACAGTCGATACCTTGCACAAGATGAAGGCCAGCCATGAAGCGCGCGTTCTTGCGCGCTTGGAAAAAGAGCCCATGACGACGAAAGTGGAAATTGCCCGTGCACTCCTCCCCCTGCTGGAAGAAAACAGGCAATCCTGGGCGCAATATGGTCCGAGCTCCGAGCTTGCTCTGTCGCAGCCCCACAATGAGGCGGCATATGCCGTTTGGGTGTCAGAACGGCTCTCAGTGATCGTGCCCAACAACCGCAGGATGGCAGCTGAACTAGAAGCTCATCGGGGCATGTTCGAAAAGGGCGAACTGGCGACGATAACGACCTTCCTGATGCATGTGCGCAGCTATGAGCAATGGGTGCAGGATGTGATTCCCTATGAAGCGGTGAAGCGCTTCCCCGTGGATTTTGATGATTTGATTAGAGGGCTTGCCGATGGCAGCGCGTAGCGAAAATTTCCCATGGCCAAGCCATTACGGTCATTACAAGTACTTCGAATCCCAGATGAACAAGCATGGCAAAGTGGCCTCCCTGACGGCACAGGGCGACGGGCTCTATGAATTAACCCGCGAGCAGGGGGATACCCTGCGCGTCTTCATCTGCGAGTGCTATGCATTTGGCGTAGCGGAACATATGGAGACGGTCGAGAACCTTGGTGATGTCGATGTCGTGATCATAAACTCCGCGTGGTGCGGATACTCGCCAGATGCTAAGTTACATTGCCGTCAGTCAAGTGTCGGGCTGTTCACAATAGGGGAATTCATGGGCGCTCTGCACCGCGATGACTACTGGCGATATCTGACGGATAAAGAAAAAGAATACTTCAGGAAACAAGGCTGGCTGTGATGCACAGTGTTACAGTGTACGGCTTCGGTTCAGCCTTCGCCACAACAGACTCTGCGAAGAAAGTCGCAAACGATGTTGATTTGCTAATCGTGCACCAAAACACCGGTCACGCGTCCTGCAAGTTGGCGATCGACTGTAAACGGCTACTCGTCGAGAACATTTCCCATGCTCACGTCACCATGCTCTCGGAAGGCGAGGAAGCTCTTCTTCTGTTTATCAAAACCGCCAATGCGACCCCGATAGGAACCGTTCGCGCAGACCTGTTCCATAGTGATCTCGAACTCTTGTGTAAGGACCTAGCCCTCATCGTTGGGAGTGAGAAAGTTCGCAGAAATGACGCTTTGGAAAGCATTGGAGAGGCACAAAGCTCGAAGCGCCCTGATGCGGGCATCTATTCCTTGGGCAGCACGCCGAATTAACCCCAACCTTAAAGTGGCCAAGGTTCAGGTAAGTTCTCTTTAAGTGATTGTTTTATTTCGAGGAATGGTGCCGCTGAAGGGACTCGAACCCCCGACCCCATCATTACGAATGACGTGCTCTACCAGCTGAGCTACAGCGGCATTCCTCTGTCGCACGGCCCTACTATGGCCCTACTAGTTACGTTGCGCCGCCTGTAAGCGACTGGTTTTGAACGCCATTTGCGAGCGGACCCGCTACTTACGAAGGACCTGCTCTACCAGCTGAGCTATTGAGGCGGACCGCCCGTGCGTTTAAACGCAACGAACGGCCCGATCAAGCGTCTTTCGCCTAGAATGCAGCGAGAATCCTGTCATCGCAGGGCAGGTCACAGTTATTCGCGCATCCCCGAACGTCGGCAGCAGACTGCCTCACCCAGGCTAACAGGTCAGCGGTCCCGGACGGCGTCCTTGTTGCAGCAGGGCGGGGCAACGGGAGAACATTCTTCGTTCGTAGCGTGTGGTTCGGTCCAAGTTTCAGGAAATGCGACCGGCTGGCTTTCGCGGGCGCACCCAACCCATTTACCGTTCCTGGAATTTATCATGCGGCACAGCTGCTTGTCGGTTGCGGTGGTCCGCGCTGGCCGTGCCGATGCCGGCGATCTGCCCATGCTCTGGTTTCTCGGGCGGGGCGCGTTTGCGGCAGATGCCGGACTGCATCGAAGAAGCGCCGGTGTTCCGGGCCGGAACGCCGGTCACCGGAGCGTGGCTGCGCTGTAGAGAGCGGCGATCGCGGCCGATGCGATGCGTGTCCGCCGGTCATCCGACCGGCTGGTCAGCATGATCGGCACCTGCGCGCCCAGCACGATCCCGGCGCCTTCGGCTCCGGCCAGATGCACCAATTGCTTGGCGATCATGTTGCCCGCCTCGAGATCCGGCGCCATCAGGATATCGGCCTGACCGGCTACTGGGGACTTGATCGCCTTGCTTGCAACAGCGCGCATCGAGATTGCGTTGTCAAAGGCAAGCGGTCCATCCAGCAGGCCGCCGGTGATCTGGCCACGGTCCGCCATCTTGCACAGCGCCCCGGCCTCGACTGTGGATTGCAGGCGCGGCGTGATCGTTTCGACCGCCGACAGCAAGGCCACCCTGGGCAAGGCGATTCCGATGGCGCGGGCCAGATCGATGGCATTCTGCAGGATATCGGCCTTGCTCTGCAGATCGGGTGCGATGTTGATCGCGCAATCGGTGATCAGCAGCGGCTTGGCATAGGTGGGCACGTCCATGACATAAACATGGCTCATCCGGCGTTCGCTGCGCAGCCCGGTCGTCTTTGTGACCACCGCAGACATCACCTCGTCGGTGTGCAGGGCACCTTTCATCAATGCCCGCGCGCGGCCTTCGCGCACCAGTTGAACCGCCCTTTCGGCAGACGCGTGGCTGTGCGGGGTATCGATCAGTGCCACACCGTCAAGGTCCAGCGCGGTGGCGTCCGCCAAAGCCCGGATACGGCCCTCGGGGCCGACCAGGATAGGCTTGGTCAGTCCGAGATCCCGGGCGGCCAGCGCCGCTTCGAGCGAAACTTCGTCGCAAGGATGCACGACGGCCGTTGGCAGGGCCGGTAGGGCCCTGGCGTCCGACAACAGCCGGTCATGCGCGGCGCCTCGCTGGTGCATCACCAGATCCGGCATCACAATCCTGGGACGGCGGATTTTCCGATCCGGGGCAAGGACAACGGCCTGACCGGTGATCACCGGCTGGCCATCCGCGTTCGTGCACAGGCAATCCAGGGTCAGGCGCCTTTTTTCGCGGTGCTTCTCGGTGACGGTGACGCGCACGGTCACCGTGTCGCCGACACCGACGGGTTTCAGGAACTTCAGCGATTGATCCAGATAGATTGTGCCGGGGCCGGGCAATTGCGTGCCCAGCACGTTGGATATCAGGGCGCCCCCCCACATCCCGTGGGCGATGATCTTGTGAAAGACGTCATCCTCGGCAAATTCCTGATCCACATGCGCGGGATTCACATCGCCCGAAACGATGGCGAAGGCGTCGATATCGCGTGCCGTCAGGGTGCGCACCAGTTCCGCATGGTCGCCCGGTTCGATTTCGTCGAAAGGCCGGTTCTCGATATAACCCAGGCCGACATCGCGATCAGACGACATGGTGGCCTCCGTCGATATAGGCCGTGTTGCCGCTGACCGAGCGGGCAAATTCGGACACCAGATAGGCCGCCATGGCACCTACTTCTTCGATGGTCGTCAGGCGATGCAGGGGCGCGCGTTTCCTGGCATCTTCGATCAATTCGTCAAAATGGTCGATTCCGGAAGCCGCGCGGGTTTCCAGAGGACCGGGCGACATCGCGTTGACGCGGATGTTCTTGGGGCCCAGTTCGACCGACAGGTACCGTGCCGTCGATTCCAGAGCGGCCTTGACCGGCCCCATGATATTATAGTGGTCCACCACCTTTTCGGCGCCGTGATAAGAAACCGTCAGCACCGTGCCCCCGCCGGCCATCAAGGGTTCGGCCTGCTTGACCAGCCGGATCAGGGAATGCACCGAAATGTCCATCGCGATGCCGAACCCATCGCGGGTACAATCCACAACGCGTCCGTGCAGATCGTCGCGCGGGCAATAGGCAATCGAATGGATCAGAAAGTCCAGCCGCCCCCAATGTGCGCGGATCCTTTCGAAAACCGCTTCGGTCTGCGCCGCATCGGTCACGTCCAGGGGCAGGAACAGCTCGGCCTGGGCGGCCTTGGCGACGGGCTCGACAAAGCGTCGGGATTTTTCGGACTGATAGGTCAGCGCGATTTCGGCACCAGAGGCCCGGCAGGCGCGCGCGCAGCCGGCGGCGATCGAGTGTTCGTTTGACACACCGACGATCAGCCCCCGCTTGCCGGTCAGAAAATCAGATTTGGGCAGCATGTTTACACCATCCTCACATAGGTTCCGGGGGCAGCGTCCAGCGCGGCGGCGATCGGTGGCGGGGCCGCTTTCGGGCCGGACAATCCGGCCAGCCAGTCCGTCCAGCCGGTCCACCAACTGCCATCCTGCAACGTGGCGGCGTCCAGCCAGTCCTCGGGCGACAAGGCTCTGTCCCGATCGCGCGTCGTGTGCATGCGGAAATGCCGGTGCCTGTGGCCGGGTTCGCTGACCACCCCGGCATTGTGCCCGCCATTGGTCAGCACAAAGGTTACCTCTGCGTGTCCCATGGCGTGAATCTTGAAGACCGATTTCCACGGCGCGATATGATCGCTTTCGGTGCCCACTCCGAAAACCGGAATACGGATATCGCGCAGTGACACCTCATGCCCGCCCGCGCGATACCGACCTGCAGCCAGATCGTTGTTCAGGAACATGTGGCGCAGATATTCCGAATGCATGCGCGCGGGCATCCGTGTGGTGTCCGCATTCCAGGCCATCAGATCGTTCATCGGAGCGTCCTTGTCGCCCAGCAGATAGGTGCGGATCATGCGCGACCAGATCAGGTCGTTGGACCGCAGGACCTGAAACGCACTCATCATCTGGCTGGCATCCAGATAGCCCTGAGCCGCCATCACGTCCTCGAGAAACGATACCTGGCTTTCATTGATGAACAGGGTCAGCTCTCCGGCCTCGCTGAAATCGGTCTGCGCGGCCAACAGGGTCATGCTGCGCAAGCGGTCATCCCCGTCGCGCGCCATGCTGGCCGCCGCGATCGACATCAGTGTTCCCCCCAGACAATATCCGACCGAATGCACCCGGTCGGCGTCTGTCATCTGGCAAATATGGTCCAGCGCCGCCATCGGTCCCTGTTGCAGGTAGTCTTCCATGCCAAGATCCGCATCCTCGGCGCCCGGATTGCGCCAGGAGATCATGAAAACCGTGAACCCCTGCTGTGTCAGGTAACGCACCATCGAATTCTCGGGACCGAGATCCAGAATATAGTATTTCATGATCCAGGCCGGCACGATCAGGATCGGCTCTGGATGCACGGTTTCGGTGCAGGGCTCGTACTGGATCAGTTCCATCAGGTGGTTTCGATGCACGACCTTGCCCGGCGTCACCGCCAGATCCTGCCCCACCACCCGGGCCGGACGCTTCTTTTCGCCGCTGAGGGCGGTCTGCCATTCGCGCATCATTGCGGTGCCGCCCTGAATCAGATTGGCACCGCGGTGTTCCAGCGTGCGCGCGATCGCTTCGGGGTTGGTCGCCAGAAAATTCGATGGCGCAAACGCATCCAGTGCCTGGCGCATGATAAAACTCATCGCCTTGTCGTGGCACGGGCTGAGGCCGGGCACATCGGTCGTCGCATGATCCAGAAAATCCTCGGCCAGCAGGTGTGCCTGCGCGATCGCCGCGAACGGGGCGGCCGACCAGGCCCGGTGCGCGAAACGCCGGTCGTTTTCCTGCGGTGCGATCGGGCGTTCGGCTTCGTCTGTCGGGCATCCCCTGGCGACAAATTGCGCCCAGTTCAGCCAGTTTTCCTGTGCCCTGACCGCCAGCGATGCCTGCTTGTCCGGCGCAGCCGCCAGGTGCATCGCCCAATCGTTTATCATGCTCAGCGTCGCAATCGGCGAGGTGCCCCGGGTCAGCTGGGCCAGCGTCTTTCGCAAGGTCCGGTCGCCCGGGCGAGGCCCGGCGGGGGGACGGGTCCGATCTTCCGCCTGCATGTCAGTGTAGTCTTTCATCCTGAATCCATCGGTTGAGTGCGTTGGCCCCTGCCTAACCCGCTGATGTGACAGTCGCGTTACTCTGACGCCGGCTGTTTTCGACCGCCCGGCCCCTGTTGTCCTGGCAATTTTCGGGCTCGGGCAGTTCCGGCTTTTCCTTGCGGCCGCCCTTGGGCTAGCGTGGCGCCATGACCATGCCCCCCCGATTCATCCATCTGCGCGTTCACACCGAATACTCCCTGCTGGAAGGGGCCGTGCGGCTGAAAAAGCTGCCAGGACTCTGCCGTGCCAATGACATGCCGGCGGTGGCGGTCACCGATACCAACAACATGTTCGCGGCGCTGGAATTTTCGGTCGCCGCCAGCGGTGCCGGGATACAGCCGATTCTCGGCTGTCAGGTCGATCTGTCCTATGTCGCGTCGCAGCCCGGCGAAAAACCCAAACCGCCTGCGCCGCTGGTGCTGCTGGCACAGTCCGAGGCCGGGTACGAGAACCTGATGAAGCTGAATTCCTGCCTTTATATCGGCAAGGATGGCCAGCTGCCGCAGGTGACGCTGGCGGAACTGGAAATGCACAATGCCGGGCTGATCTGCCTGACCGGGGGGCCTGACGGCCCGTTGGGGCGGCTATTGCAGGCGGGCCAGCGTCCGGCGGCCGAGTCCTTGCTGCAGCAACTTGCGACGGCCTTTCGCGACCGGCTGTATGTCGAGTTGCAGCGCCATCCCGGCGAGAACGGCCAGCCCGAGGCCGAACGGCTGAGCGAGCGGGGCCACGTGGAAATGGCCTATGCGATGGACCTGCCGCTGGTGGCGACCAACGATGTCTATTTCCCGACCACCGACATGTACGAGGCGCACGACGCGCTGATCTGCATCAGCGAAGGCGCCTATGTCGATCAGCAGGATGCGCGCCGCCGTCTGACCGCTCAGCATTATTTCAAGAGCCCGCAGGAAATGGCGACGCTGTTCGCGGATCTGCCCGAAGCGATCGAGAATACGGTCGAGATTGCCCGCCGCTGCGCGTTCATGGCGTATAAACGGGCGCCGATCCTGCCGAAATTCGCCGATGACGAGGTGGTCGAACTGCGCCGGCAGGCAGAGCAGGGGCTGAAGGACCGGCTGGCGGTCATTCCCCATGCCGCATCCGTTGAAGACTATGAAAAGCGGCTGGACTTCGAGCTGGGCATCATCGAGGGTATGGGATTTCCCGGCTATTTCCTGATCGTGGCCGATTTCATCAAATGGGCCAAGGATCACGACATTCCGGTCGGGCCGGGGCGGGGGTCTGGCGCGGGCAGCCTGGTGGCCTATGCGCTGACCATCACCGACCTAGACCCGCTGCGCTACAGTCTGCTGTTCGAACGGTTTCTCAATCCCGAACGGGTGTCGATGCCCGATTTCGACATCGATTTCTGCATGGATCGCCGCGAAGAGGTGATCCGCTATGTGCAGGAGAAATATGGCCGCGACAAGGTCGGGCAGATCATCACCTTTGGCGCGCTGTTGTCCAAGGCGGCGGTGCGCGACATCGGGCGCGTGTTGCAGATGCCCTATGGCCAGGTCGACCGGTTGTCCAAGATGATCCCGGTCGAGGGGGTGAAACCGGTCAGCATCGAAAAGGCGCTGGCAGACGAGCCGCGCCTGCGCGAAGAGGCGAAGTCCGAAGAGGTGGTGGACCGTCTCTTGACCTATGGCCAGCAGGTCGAGGGGCTGCTCAGGAATGCCAGCACCCATGCCGCCGGGGTGGTGATCGGCGACAGGCCTCTGGACGCGCTGGTGCCGCTCTATCAGGATCCGCGATCCGACATGCCGGCGACGCAGTTCAACATGAAATGGGTGGAACAGGCGGGGCTGGTCAAATTCGACTTTCTCGGCCTCAAGACGCTGACGGTGATCCAGAACGCGGTCGACCAGATCACGGCGTCGGGCCGGCATCTGCACATCGCGGCGGATGGTACCGAGCTGTTTGAACCGCCCGAGGGGCTGTTGGACGATATCGGCACCATCCCGTTGGATGACGAGGCCAGCTACAAGCTCTATGCCGCCGCCAAGACCGTCGCCGTGTTCCAGGTGGAATCCAGCGGCATGATGGATGCGCTCAAGCGCATGAAGCCCACCTGCATCGAGGATATCGTCGCCCTGGTGGCGCTGTACCGTCCCGGCCCGATGGAGAACATTCCGACCTATTGCGAGGTCAAGAACGGGCTGAAGGAACGTGAAAGCGTCCACCCGCTGATCGACCATATCCTGGAAGAGACCCAAGGGATCATCGTCTATCAGGAACAGGTGATGCAGATCGCCCAGGTGATGGCCGGCTACAGCCTGGGCGGGGCCGACCTGTTGCGCCGCGCCATGGGCAAGAAGATCGCCGAGGAAATGGCCAAGGAACGCCCGAAATTCGAAAAGGGCGCGATGGAAAACGGCGTCGACAAGAAAAAGGCCAGCGAGGTTTTCGACCTCTTGGAAAAATTCGCCAATTACGGTTTCAACAAATCGCACGCGGCGGCCTATGCGGTGGTCAGTTATCAGACCGCCTGGCTCAAGGCCAATCACCCGGTCGAATTCATGGCCGGGGTGATGAATTGCGACATCCACCTGACCGACAAGCTGGCGATCTATTTCGAAGAGGTGCGCAAGGGGCTGGACCTGCCCTGGGTACCGCCCTGCGTCAACCGCAGCGATGCGACGTTCAAGGTCGTGGACGGCGCGCTGGTCTATGCCCTGGGCGCGCTCAAGAATGTCGGCGTCGAGGCCATGCGCCTGATCACCGACGGCCGTCAGACCGAAGGGGCCGACAAACCCTTTGCCACCCTTTTTGACCTGGCGCGCCGGGTCGATCTGAAACGCGTCGGCAAGCGCCCGATGGAAATGCTGGCGCGCGCCGGGGCCTTTGATCAGCTCGATCCCAACCGGCGCCGGGTGTTTGACAGTCTGGATGCGCTGGTGGCCTATTCGGCGGCCGTGCACGAGCAGAAGAACTCGAACCAGGTGTCGCTGTTCGGCGAGGCCGGCGACGATCTGCCGGAACCGCGCCTGTCGCCCGCCAATGACTGGCTGCCCACTGAACGGCTGGCCGAGGAATTCAAGGCCGTCGGGTTCTATCTGTCCGGGCATCCGCTGGACGACTATGCGGCGTTCCTGAAACGCAAGGGCGTGATGACCCTGGACGAGGTGCGCACCAAGGCCGAGGACGGACCGCTGATTGCCAAGCTGGCCGGGGTCGTGGCCGGGCGGCAGGAACGGAAATCGGCGCGCGGCAACCGTTTTGCCTTTGCCCAATTGTCGGATTCCACCGGGGCCTACGAGGTCACGCTTTTCTCCGAAACATTGGAAAAGTCGCGCGACTTTCTGGATGCCGGCTCAAAGGTGGTGGTGACTGTCGAGGCGACGCTGGAAAGCGACCAGCTCAAGCTGCTGGGCCGCTCGGTGGCCGAGATCGACGTCGCCATTGCCGATATCGGGTCCAGCGGGCTGCGCGTGTTCATCAAGGATGCTACGACGGTCGAGACCGTGGCCAATGTGCTTGAAGCCGCCCAACAAGCGGCGCGCAATGCCGGGCGCGGCCCGGTGCAGTTCTGCCTGATGGATCCGGACCTGCCCGGCGAGGTGGACATGGATCTGGGGCAGGACTATGCGATCAACCCCCAGATCAAGGGCGCGATCAAGAGCCTGGAAGGCGTGTGGTCGGTCGAGGATATGTAGGGGCGTGGGCCGGCGCCGTTTCCGGCCCCGACATGCCCCTAGTAATGCGGCGGACGCTCGTCGCCCAATACCACCCCGCCGCCGCCATCGCTCTCGCGCTGGGCTTCGCGCATCATCAGCATCTGCACCCGGCGGCTCAGGATTTCCAGTTCGCGCTGTTGGGCAACGACCACGTCGCTCAGATCGTCCACGCAACGGATCAGGTGGGCCAGTCGTTCTTCCAGATGTTGCATTTTTCGATCCTCCGATTCTCATCGCCTCTTACAGGCCGCCAGCGCCAAGGCCAAGCTGGCACGACCTGCGCATGCCCGGCCCGCCTTGCCCCTCTGCGGCCCTTGGGCTAGACCGCGCGACAACCGGACTGCCCAAGGACGCCTGACATGGCCAAGACCAAGAAACAGCCCCGCCCTAAGGCCGAAACGCCCAAGGGGTTTCGTGACTATTTCGGTGCCGAGGTCGGACAGCGGTCCCGGATGCTGGCCGAGATCGCCGAGGTCTATCACCGCTATGGCTTTGACGCGCTGGAATCCTCGGCCGTCGAGACGGTCGAGGCGCTGGGCAAGTTCCTGCCCGATGTCGACCGTCCCAACGAAGGCGTCTTTGCCTGGCAAGAGGACGACAAGGACTGGCTGGCGCTGCGTTATGACCTGACCGCGCCGCTGGCCCGGGTCTATGCCCAGCACAGAAACGACCTGCCGACGCCTTACCGCCGCTATGCGATGGGTCCGGTCTGGCGCAACGAGAAACCGGGTCCCGGAAGGTATCGCCAGTTCTATCAATGCGATGCCGACACGGTGGGCAGCGCGTCCATGGCCGCCGATGCCGAGATCTGCGCCATGCTGAGCGATACGCTAGAGGCCGTCGGCATCGATCGCGGCGATTACATCGTGCGGATCAACAACCGCAAGGTGTTGAACGGGGTGATGGAGGTCGCGGGCATTCTCGACCCCGCCGACCCCGAGAAATTCGCCCATGAACGCGGCATCGTTCTGCGCGCCATCGACAAGCTGGACCGGCTGGGGCCGGACGGGGTGCGCGCGCTGCTGGGCGAGGGGCGCAAGGATGAGAGCGGAGATTTCACCAAGGGCGCCGGGCTAAGCGATGACCAAGCAGGTACGTTGATGCTGTTTGTCAACGCCAAATCAGATATCAAATCGAAGCTGTTTGCAAAGAGTGAAGCAAGTGGTGAACCTTTCGAGGATGAGTACGATCACTCCGGTGATAATGCTGCTAGTTCCTTTGATCCGGTTTGGGGTAAGGTATTTGGCCCCGACGATGCTGGGTACCAACGAAATGCCTATACGGTTTCTTATCTGGGAGAAATCGTTGGTCTATCAGATCAAGGCAGGGAGGGTGTCGCCGAACTGGAACAGATCGCCGACTTGCTGACCGCCCAGGGCTATGGCCCCGACCGCATCGTCATCGACCCCTCGGTGGTGCGCGGTCTCGGCTATTACACCGGGCCGGTCTACGAGGCGGAACTGACCTTTGACATTCTGGATGACAAGGGCCGCAAGCGGCAGTTCGGCAGCGTTGCCGGCGGCGGGCGCTATGACGATCTGGTGAAACGCTTTACCGGGCAGGCGGTGCCGGCCACCGGCATTTCCATCGGCGTGGACCGGCTGTTGGCGGCGCTGCGCGAAAAGGGCCGGATCACCGCAGTCGATCATGGCCCCGTTGTGGTCACCGTGATGGATCGCGACCGCATGGCCGACTATCAGGCGATGGTGGCCGAATTGCGCAAGGCCGGCATCCGCGCCGAGGTCTATCTGGGCAACCCGAAGAATTTCGGCAACCAGTTGAAATATGCGGACCGGCGCAACAGCCCGGTCGCGATCATCGAAGGCGGTGACGAAGAGGAAAAAGGCATCGTGCAGGTCAAGGACCTGATCCTGGGCGCGCAGATCGCCGAAAACGCGACGCTGGAGGAGTGGAAGGAACGGCCCAGCCAGTTCGAAGTGCGGCGCGCGCATCTGGTGGCGAAGGTCAGAGAGATTCTGGCCAGCCACGGGATCGGGCAGGGCTGATGCCGACACGTTCAGAAACCCTGGCCCAGGCGGCGCGGTTGCGGGCGCGGTTCGAGGCCGCCGGGGCGCAGCCGATCGAAACCCCGATCCTGCAGCCTGCCGAAACCCTGCTGGATCTCTATGGCGAGGACATCCGCGCCCGGGCCTATGTGACCAGCGACGCGTTGCGCGGCGAACAGATGCTGCGTCCGGATTTCACCGTTCCGGTGGTGCAGATGCATATGGACAACGGCGCCGAGCCGGCCCGCTATACCTATGCGGGCGAGGTGTTCCGGCGCCAGGAACACGATCCGGACCGGGCCAGCGAGTTCATCCAGGTCGGCTATGAGGTTTTCGACCGCGCCAACCCGGCGGCGGCGGATGCCGAGGTGTTCGGCCTGATGACACAGGCATTGCAGGGGCTGAACCTGCGCGCCGCCACCGGCGATATCGGTATACTGATGGCGGCGGTCATGGGCCTGCGCACGACGGCACGGCGCAAGGCGGCCCTGATGCGCCATATCTGGCGGCCGCGCCGGTTCCGCGCCCTGCTGGACCGGTTTGCCGGGCGCAGCCCGGTGCCGCCGAGCCGGGCCGCTCTGCTGGCCGATGCCGACCCCATGGCGGGGTCTGCGACGGTCATCGGACGGCGCAGCCGATCCGAAGTGTCCGATCGTATCGCGGCGTTGCGCGAGGACGCGCGCACGGAACCGGTTTCGGCCACCGAGATCGCCGCGCTGGACGAATTGCTGGCGGTGCGTGAAACCGCGCCCAACGCGCTGGCGCATCTGCGGGACGTCGCCGTCGATCTGCCCGCCATCACGCCGGCGCTCTATCTGCTCGAGGCGCGGCTGGAGGCGCTGGCGGCGCGCGGTGTCGATGTGGACAGCCTGGATTTCGAGGCCAGCTATGGCCGGACCTCGATGGAGTATTACGACGGGTTCGTGTTCGGGTTCTACGCCGAACGCCGCCCCGATCTGCCGCCGATTGCCAGCGGCGGGCGCTATGATGCCCTGACCCGGCAATTGGGGCAGGGCACCGAGATTCCCGCCGTGGGCGGGGTGCTGCGACCGGGGCTGATGCTGGAACTGACCGAGGGCAAGTCATGACCGTCAAGCTGGGGGTACCGTCCAAGGGGCGGCTGATGGACAAGACGTTCCAGTGGTTCGAAAAACGCGGCATCGGGCTGGCCCGAACCGGGTCGGATCGGGAATATGCCGGCGCCGTGACCGGTATCGAGGGGGTCGATCTAGTGCTGCTGTCGGCGGGGGAAATCCCGCGCGAGCTGGCCGCCGGGCGCATCCATCTGGGCGTCACCGGCACCGATCTGGTGCAGGAGAAACTGCCGCTGTGGCAACAGCAGGTCGAAGAGATCGAGCCGCTGGGTTTCGGCCAGGCCGACCTGATCCTGGCGGTGCCGCAATGCTGGGTCGATGTGGACACGCTGGACGATCTGGACGCGGCGGCGGCGGCCTTTCGCGCCACGCATGGACACCGGCTGCGGATCGCGACGAAATATCACCGCTTGGTGCGCGATTTCCTGCGCGATGCCGGGGTCGCCGATTATCAGCTGGTCGACAGTCAGGGCGCCACAGAGGGCACGGTGATGAACGAGACCGCCGAGATGATCGCCGACATCACCTCGACCGGCGAGACCCTGCGCGCCAACCATCTGAAAATGCTGGCCGACGGGCTGATCCTGCGCAGCCAGGCGACGCTGTGGCGCAGCCGCCGCGCGGCAATGACGCCAACCGAAAGCCTGACGCTGACCCAGCTGCTCGACCGTCTGGGCTGAATGTCAGCCGCCGTCGGCCCAGCGCAGCCAGATCTCGGGCGAGGCGCGGAACACGTTCAGATCCACCGGCCCGTTCACGCCGGGCACGATGCCGGTGCCGGTATATTGCCAGAATGTCCAGAAGGCGCCGGGATAGACCTGTCGCGGGTGCCCGGCCACCGAGCGCAGCCAGAATTCGGTGTTCTTGAGCCGTCCTATGTCGGTTTCGCGAAAGAAATCCACTGTCGTGTACAGGACCGGGCGGCGGCCATAATGCGCCTGCAGGATGCTCAGGAACCGTTCGGCCTCGGCCCGCACCTTGGCCCCGTCCGGGCGCAGCCGGCAGGTCGGCGAATGCGGGTTCCACTCCATGTCCAGCACATGCGGCAGCGCGTCGGCGACGCGCGGCACGTTGCGGATGAACCAGCGCGCCTGTTCCTCGGCCGGGCGGCAGAAATAGTAGTAGTGATAGGCACCGCGCCGCACCCCGGCGCGCCGCGCCCCGCGCCAGTGATCCCGAAACATCGGGTCTAGAAAATCGCCGCCCTCGGTGGCCTTGACATAGGCAAAGCTGACGCCGGCGTTTCGGGCCCGCCGCCAGTCGATGTCGCCCTGATAGCGCGCCACGTCGATGCCATGGATCGGGTAGGAGCCGGGCGCGCGTCCCTTCCACGGGTGCGGGTCGGAATCGCCAAATTTCGGATAAGTGACCAGGCTGGACGTCGCTGCGGTTGTCCGAGCCGGCGCTGCTGCCCGTTTGTCTGGAGTGGGGGCCGGCGCCCCGCAGGCGGCAATCAGGCCCGCCGCCAGAATGCTTCCAACCCATATCCGTCGCATCCGCAATCTCCGACCATGGTCGGCCGGAACCGCCCGACCATGGCACAAGTCATTCCGCGTTGCGGCGGTCAAATCAACTCCTTGACAGTCGGTTTTGACAGAAATCGTCGGCGCATTTGAACCGGTTGCCCGGACCCCTCGGCCCCTTTGCGGGTCCGGTTCAAGCGCGGGTCGTCGGTGGCAGGTCAGATCACACCAATTTCGGCCAGCGCCCGGTTCAGTTCCATGGGCAGCGTGTCTTCGTCCCGACGGTCCACGGGCAGGTCCGGTGGAGCATCCGCGACCGGCAGATATCGCCACCCCTGAAACGGACGTTTCTGCGCTGATTGGGTCCGGTGCAGCTGTGGCTGCAGCACGATGGCGCAGCGGCGTATGCCGTCCTCGCCGATCACCTCGTCCAGCCGCAGGATGCGCTGGCGGCATTGCACCAGCCCCTTGATCACCCAATAGATCGAGCCGCCGTTCAGCAGCTCGGTCTGGCGTTTCGGCCACATCCGGGTCACGTGGCGCGGCAACCCGTCCTCGCCCCGCGCGCGGCGGGTTTGCTGCCACAGCGCCAGGCTGTCGACGGATTCGCTGCCGACGGACAGTTTGATCAGATTGATGGTCTTATCCACAGACTCGCCCCCAAGCCACGCCGCATATGGTAGTGGAATTACGTCGGGCTTCAAGTTATTGTGGCTGCCTGCCACTTTGAGGATTCGGATCATGAGCCGTTTTGCCGCCCCCATCGCCGAACAGATCTGGGATATGAAATATCGGTTCAAGGATGCCGAAGGCGCCGCGATCGACCAGAGCGTCGAGGACACCTGGCGGCGCATCGCGCGCGATCTGGCCAAGGTCGAACAGGACCCCGATCTGTGGGAAGACCGGTTTTTCGCGGCGCTGGAGGATTTCAAATACCTGCCCGCCGGACGCATCACGGCGGGCGCGGGCACAGCGCGGCAGGTGACCCTGTTCAACTGTTTCGTGATGGGCACGATTCCCGACAGTATGGGCGGCATTTTCGAGATGCTGAAAGAGGCCGCGCTGACCATGCAGCAAGGCGGCGGCATCGGCTATGATTTCAGCACGATCCGGCCCAAGGGCGCGGATGTGAAAGGCGTGGCGGCGGACGCTTCGGGGCCCTTGTCGTTCATGGATGTCTGGGACGCCATGTGCCGCACCATCATGTCGGCGGGCAGCCGGCGCGGCGCGATGATGGCGACAATGCGCTGCGATCACCCGGATATCGAGGAATTCATCGCGGCGAAATCGGATTCGGCGCGGCTGCGCATGTTCAACCTGTCGGTTCTGGTGACCGATGAATTCATGCGGGCGGTCAAGACGGATGCGCCCTGGGACCTGCAATTTGGCGGCAAGGTCTATCACACCGTACCGGCGCGCGATCTGTGGAACCGCATGATGCGGGCGACCTATGATTACGCCGAACCCGGGGTGATCTTTATCGACCGGATCAACGCCGCAAATAACTTGGGCTATTGCGAAACCATAGCCGCCACCAACCCCTGTGGCGAACAGCCCCTGCCGCCCTATGGCGCCTGTCTGCTGGGGTCGATCAACCTGGCGCGGCTGGTGGCCGAACCGTTCGAAGAAGGCGCGCATCTGGACCAGCAGGCGCTGGAAGAGTTGGTCGCCACGGCAGTGCGGATGATGGACAATGTTGTGGATGCCAGCAAGTTTCCCTTGCCCGAACAGGCCGAGGAGGCCCGCAACAAGCGCCGGATCGGGCTGGGTGTGACCGGGCTGGCCGATGCGCTGCTGATGCTGGGGCTGCGCTATGGGTCCGAGGAGGCGGCGCGTCAAACCTCGCGCTGGTTGCACGCGATCGCCCGCGCCGCGTACCTGGCGTCGGTGCAATTGGCGCGGGAGAAGGGCGCCTTTCCGCTGTTCGATGCCGAGGCCTATCTGCAGTCGGGCACGATGCAGCGTATGGATGCGGATGTGCGCGAGGCGATCCGCGAACACGGTATCCGCAACGCCCTGCTGACCAGCATCGCGCCGACCGGCACGATCAGCCTGTATGCCGGCAATGTCAGTTCCGGGATCGAGCCGGTCTTTGCCTATGCCTATACCCGCAAGGTGTTGCAGAAGGATGGCAGCCGGACCGAGGAAGAGGTTGTGGACTATGCGGTGCAGATGTGGCGCGACAAGTTCGGCGATGCGGAATTGCCGGCCCATTTCGTCAATGCCCAGACGCTGACCCCGGCCGAACATGTGCGGATGCAGGCGGCAGCGCAGGAATGGGTGGATTCATCGATCTCCAAGACCATAAACTGTCCCGAGGATATCGGTTTCGACGCGTTCAAGGACGTCTACATGCAGGCCTGGGATACGGGCTGCAAGGGGTGCACCACCTATCGGCCGAACGATGTGACGGGGAGTGTTTTGAGTGTTTCAGATGATACGTCCGTTTCAGGCGCACGAATTAGGGAAGCCAGAGAACGGAAATCTTATTCCCAAGAAGAACTGGCCGATAAGGCGAACGTATCGCAGGCACACATCTCCAGAATTGAGAATGGTAACTCTGCATCACTGGAACTCGTGAAACGGATTGCAGAAGCGCTCTCCGTAGAGCCGTCGTGGCTTATTTTGGGAAACGCCGAGACGTCCCCAGAAATTGTCGCCCGCAACGACGCCGAACCCCAGACCCCCCACGGTGACGTGATCTACATGTCCGATCCTCTCGACCGGCCCTCGGAACTGGAGGGTAGTACCTACAAGGTGAAGTGGCCCGACAGTGAGCATGCGCTTTACATCACCATCAACGACATCGTCATCAATGGGCGCCGTCGTCCGTTCGAGGTTTTCATCAACTCCAAGAACATGGAGCATTTCGCCTGGACGGTGGCCCTGACCCGGATGATCAGCGCGGTGTTCCGGCGCGGCGGCGATGTCAGTTTTGTGGTCGAGGAACTGAAAGCCGTGTTCGATCCGCGCGGTGGGGCCTGGGTGCAGGGCAAGTACATCCCCTCGATCCTGGCGGCGATCGGCGGTGTGATCGAGCGCCACATGATCGCCATCGGGTTTCTCGAAGGCGAAGGCATGGGCTTGAAATCGGACCCGCAGGCGCAAGTGGTAAATATGGACAGTCCGCGCGGTCGCGCTTGCCCCAGCTGCGGCCAGTACGAGATGCGCATGATCGAAGGTTGCATGACCTGCGTTAGCTGTGGCCATTCAAAATGCTCTTAGGGTCAGGATGTGTCGTTGTGGATTGTGGCGTTTCATCCGACATGACCTAAACGTTTCAATAGGTCATTTTGGCCGGTGATATGAGAGAACGGCGTCGGATTTCTTCCGGGGCTGTTCGCAAGTCTGACAGGGACAAACGATTGAGATTTCGCTGGGCTGAAGACATTATCAGGCGTTGATACGATGAGTGGAAAAGCTGAAGTTCGCTGCGGGTGTTAACCGCAATTGCCTTTTCAACACAGAAGGTAAACTTCTTGATGGACGAAAAAGAACGAAAAGAATCTGACGTCGTTCTTTTGAAAGACATGCAGACCACCGCCGCACGCATGCGTGAGTTTATAGTGGCAATGCCTCCGCACGATCTACTTGGCTACCTCTACGCTCAGCACACGCTGAAAATGATGACCGACAAAAGGATTACCGACGAGAAACAGCCAGGAGCCGACGGCCCAGAAGACCTGACCTGAGCCCCGACTTCCCTCC
>NZ_JBHUQE010000034.1:0-16208 GCF_042687825.1 Sedimentitalea sediminis
AGCCGATTTGTGCAACAAGGCCGATTTGTAGGCCAATCACTTCCAGAGCCGCTCGTGTTTCTTTTGCCCAAGAGTTCTATCGCTCCAAGACGAGACGTGACTTCTAAGTCGGGCTTTGCTTCAAGAACAGCCCTATAGTAGGAAACCGCCTTGGATGTGCTTTGTTGATAGCCTGAACTTGATGTCCATCCATCATCCCACACCTGTCCAGCCAAAGCGGACGCACTTGGGTCTTTCAATTCGAGAATAGGCTCAAGTGGTGCCAAAGCTCGTTCGACATTCCTCTCGGCGTGTCGCCCCGTAACATATGCTTCTGCGACTATGAGAGTTGCTACAGAGGAACCCAACCTCGCGAGGTTCTCCAACTCAGCGAGTGCTTCAAGTCCAGCGGTGTCACTTCCAGCGGCTTCCAATTTTTCAACAGCGACTTCAACCTGGGCTGATAGACCCGCGCCTACGGCAGTTCTTGGTTGAGAGGTGGAGTCCTGAGCGAACAGGTGTGTCATCGATCCGCAGGTGACCAATAAGACAAGAAGTAACCTCAAAAACCACTGAAACTTCTTTGTTGAGGTTTTGTTTTCACTCGAAGCTGCATTGAAATGCATGGCTAATGATCCAAACGCACCCCTTTTATCAAATTTAGACCATAGCAGAATCTTCGCTTGCGCGCCACATGTCACATGCCCACGAAAAGGGACAACGCTCTATTTCGCGCCTGCGGCGAATGTCTGCAATGCGGGCTAAGGGCGCAGAATGTTGACCGCTCGGTGAAGGGCAGGTTTGGGGCCGAAGCGTGAAGTTGTTCCGCCAGGCTGGCCACGCGCCCCGATGCGTCACGGCATGACCGGTTCGAATCCAGACATAGGATGCTGCGCGGTGCAAGAATGGCGGCTTCCGAGGATTATGCTGCGGTGGGAGCACAACGTTCCGTATGATCCTAGACTTGCCCAAGGGAGCGTTTCGAAGGACGGGAGCGACGCTACTGTAACGACCGAAGCGTTCATCCGGTCATTCCTCAAGGGTGCACCCTGATCGGACAATGCCGAGGCCCATTCGAAAATCAGCGGAAATGAAGCGACCCGGAGATGTCGTCTCCGGGTCGCGAGGGTCGTGGCGACCGGGCACTGCGCCCGATCCGGGGAGGCGCGTAAGATGAAGTCGAAGTTCGACGCCTGGAGGGCGAAGCCGATGCCTTCCAGCGTGATGCTCCCGTTCTCCAACTCGATGACGGCATCCGTCCGGGTCGAGCCGTCCTGCAACTGCACTTGGGTCTGGACGATGTCCAGGTCCGCGAAGCTGTCCACGGCGTCCTCCTCCAACAGGCGGATCACGTCGGCCCGCTCGAAGTCCTGCACGATGTCGTCCCCGAAGCCGCGTCGCTCGGTGAAGTCGAACGTGTCGGCATCGGCGCCGCCCTAAAGGACATCGTCGCCTGCGCCGCCGATCAGGAGGTCGCGCCCCGAGCCGCCCGACAGGACGTCGTTTCCAGCGCCGCCGTCCAACACGTCGTCTCCGCCCAGGCCGCCGACCACGTCGTTGCCGGCATCGGTCTCGATGCGGTTGGCCGCGTTCGAGCCGCGCACGATGTCCCCGAAGGCCGAGCCTGTCACGTCCTCAATCGAGCCCAGGCGGTCGCCCGCGGCGTCGCCGCCGTCGCCGCGCCGGTTGCCGTTGTCGAGAACGATATCGATGCCGGCCTCCGAAGTCGAGTAATCCACCCGGTCGACGCCCGCGCCGCCGACCAGACGGTCGCCGCCTGCACCGCCGATCAGTACGTCGTTCCCGTCGCCGCCTTCCAGTCGGTCGTCGCCGCCGCGTCCCTCGATATGATCCGCCAGTGCGGTGCCGACGAAGGAATCGACGCCCGCCGCGCCGAAGAAGCGGAACTCGTCGGCGCCGTCGAAGCCGTCCAGCGCGACGTCCGACAGATCGACCGCCGTGGCCCCGTCGCCGAAGATCTCGACCACTGCGGCCCGGCCGTTCTGCGTCTCGAAGATGATCTGCTCGAAGGTCATGGCGTCCGCGTCGATCCTCAGCAGCGCGTTGCGACCCGCAGCGGCCACGATCTACAGCGCCTCGAAACCCGTTACCTCGTCGTCGCCGTTCAGGCCGACGCGGTCGAGCACCCGCAGCGTGTCGAAGCCGGAACCGCCGTCGAAGCTGCGGCCGGCGCCGTCGCGGACGACCACGACGTCATCCCCCGCGCCGCCGTCGACCGTGTCGCGACCGCCGCGTCCGTCGATCAGGTCGTCGCCGTCTCCGCCGAGCAGCAGGTTCGGCCCGTTGTTGCCGGTGAGGACGTCGTCATGGGCCGAGCCCCGAACGTCCTCGATATTGAGGAGGACGTCGCCTTCCGCATCGCCGCCCGACTGCGGCGCAGAACCCTGCGCGAGCGAGACCGCCACGCCGGCATCCGATCCCTCGTAGGAGGCCACGTCGCGGCCGTTGCCGCCCTCGATGACATAGTTGCCGTCCTCGCCGCGCAGAACGTCGTCGCCCGAGCCGCCGAAGACCGTGTCGCTGCCGTCGCCCGCGCGCACATCGTCGTCGCCGCCGCGGCCCATGATCAGATCGTTTCCGCGGCCCGCGCGGAAGCTGTCGTTGCCTTCGCCGCCCTCCAGGGTGTCGTCGCCGCTCGTACCGACGATGTCGAGGTCCTAGAACAGAGACGTGATGGTTCCGGGATCGGTGGGAGGCAGTCCGCCGAACCCGTCTGCGGGGATTCGGTCGTCCGCCGCGAGGGCGTTGTTGGTAAGGTCCGTGGTGGCGTTTTGGATGAGGTCGGTCATTTTGGTGTCTCCTTGTTCCGATGTCGGCCGCACCTTCACGGCGCGGTTGTCAATTGGTCGAACGGACCCCGGGGATGGTTCAAAATTTTCGCGGACTCCTGCGACGCGCTGGTATTAGAAGCTCTTTTTCTTTAAAATTGATGGGGATATTCGCGCGGAACCTCACGATGGAAGATGCCTCCTTCCTTACCTCGACGCCGGGCCGCGCCTCGGACGCGGCGCTTTTAGCGCGCGTGGCGACAGGTGACATGGCGGCGATGAAGGCGCTCTATATGACCCATGCCGACGCGATCGGGCGCTTCGTGCGGACCCGGGTACGCGACGAGGTTGAGGTGGCGGACATCGTGCACGACACCATGCTGAAGGTCTGGCGCGGGGCGGCGGGCTTCGAGGGGCGCTCGAGCGTGATGGCGTGGATCCTGACGCTGGCGCGCAACGGTGCGGTCGATCACATCCGCAAGCAGGCGCGGGTCTCCCTGGGCGATGCGGACGGAACGATCCCCGATGGCGATCCGGACCCCGAGGCGGTTTTGGGCGAGGCGCAGGATGCTGCACGGTTGCGCGCCTGCGTGGAAGCGCTGCCCGAGCGGCAGCGCGCAGCGATCCACCTTGCCTTCTTCCAGGAGATGACCTTGGCCGAGGTCGCCCGCGTCGAGAGCGTGGCCGAGGGCACGATCAAGAGCCGCGTCTTCCACGCCAAGCAACTGCTCATGCGCTGCCTCTCGCGCGGGGGACGGCGATGATTTTGAACCCATCGGCCGTTCGCCCGTCCAATGAACAGATTCCGCGATGGAGGTGGCCATGGACCGGCCCGACGGACTAAGCGAGGACGAGCTGCTGGCGCACGTTCGCGGCGCATCGACGCCCGAGCAGGCGGCGCGAATCGAGGCCATGGCTGCCCGTGACCGCGCGCTGCGCGCGGAACTGGCGCTGATGGCCACACTCAAGGGCGCCTTGGCACAGGCTACCGAGGGACCCGACGCGCGCGCCTTCGGCTGGAAACGCCTTGAGGCCGAGATCGGGCGAACGGCGCGCCCCGCGGCATCCCGCGCCCCGATCTGGCGCATCGCGGCGGCGGTCCTGGGTGTCGTCGTCCTTGGGCAGGGCGCCTACATCGCGCTTGCGCCAGGCGAGGAGCCGCTCTACCGCACCGTCACCGAGGACGCTGAGGGCGCGGTCCTCGGCGTCGCCTTCGCGCCTGCGGCCACGGCCGGCGAGATCGAGGCGCTCTTACGCGAGGCCGGCGGCCGGATCGTCGACGGCCCATTCGCCAACGGTCTCTACCGCGTGGCCTTCGCGGACGAGACCGCGCGCGAGGCGGGTCAGCGCGTGCTCGCCGCCTCGCCCCTGATCGCGCTTCTGGCCGAGGAGTAGAGCCATGCGCCGCGTCCTGACGCTCTGGCTTGCCTTGATGGCCTGCACACCCGCCCTGCGGGCCCAGACGCCTGCGGACGCACCGGCCGTGGTCGACGCGCGCGAGTTGATCGTGCTGACCGCCGAAGCGCCGGAGGAGCTGGTCGCGGCCGCCGAGACCCTTGGCTACGCGGTGCGCGCGGTCCACCCTCTGCCGGATTTGGGCGACACCCTCGTATCCTTCGAGATTCCGGAGGGCACCACGATCCCGGAGGCTATCGCAGAGATCGAGGCGGCGGTGCCAGGCGTCACGGCGGGAGCCAATCACGTGTATCAGGTGCCCGTCGCCATGGCGGGCGGCGGACGCGACTATGCCGGGGCGATGATCGGCTGGCCGGCGAAGGGATGCCGCGGGCAGGTCCGCGTGGGCATGATCGACGCGGGCGTGGCTACGGAGCATCCCGGCCTGGCGGACGGCCGCATCCTGCAGCGTGCTTTTACGGACGGGGCAGCGCCCGAGTCGGATCATGGCACACTTGTCGCTGAACTCCTCGTCGGGCCCAACCGGCTGCGGGACGCGACGCTCCTCAGCGCGCTGGTCGTCAATCCGGCGCTCGGGCGCGGCGACGCGGCGGGTGTCACGCCGATCCTGCGCGCGGCGGATTGGCTGGCCGCCGAGGGTGTGCAGGTCGTCAACGTCAGCCTCGCCGGGCCCTATAACAAGCTGATGGACCGCGCCTTGGGCCGGGCCGCTGCGGATGGGATGACGTTCGTCGCCGCGGCCGGGAATCTGGGGCCCGACGAGCCGCCGCAATACGCGGCGGCCTTCTCCTTCACGCTGGCTGTCACGGCCGTGGACCGCGAGGGCGCCGTTTACCGCAACGCGGGCCGCGGCCCCCACATCGACATCGCCGCACCGGGCGTCGACATCCTGGCCGCGCCCGGAGGCCGTCTGCGCGTGTCGAGCGGCACCTCGCTCGCCGCCCCCTTCGTCACGGGCGTCGTCGCCGCGGACCCCACACTTGCAGGTCTGGACGTCTCGACGCTGCGCGTCGAACTCGCCCGTCGCGCCCTCGACCTCGACGAGGCCGGTCCCGACGACACAGTCGGCGTCGGCCTCCTGCGCGCACGGCCCGACTGCTGAGAAGCGGGCAGGCGATGCTGCGGCCATGCGTGCCGAAGCACTGCTCAAAGATGGGTGATGCTGCTCGAGAATTCGGTGTGTCGCGTGCGGCAACGACGGCTTCGAGCACTGCGGTCGCTACTCTTTCATCCGCTTCAAGGTATTGATAGAAGTATCGTTGCCCGCCGGCATTGCTGTTTGCACTCCACCGAACCGCCCAGAAAAAGGGAAGCTGCTGACTGCACTGATCCAGAGGCGCACCGATTTCGCATCGGCGGCGGCCCCCAGCTGATGCCCTATGCTACGCATCGTAGGGCCGAACTTTCGTCAAGGTATAGCCTTTCGAAAAAGACCTTCATACCTCCCGCAGCGAACGACCGGAAAGTCCCGCACACCTGCCGCCAGTCCGGCGAAAATGCTGCACCGGTAGTCGAACGGCTGGTCTGGTGAATGCCGCAATGCAGCGCAACGCCCTGTCGAACGGCAGGTCAGGGCCGAAATTTCCACGACAATGCAGCAAAGCGTAGGCTCGCTTTGTCAGCTATTAACCTCGTCGACAACCTTTGGGTTTCAGACAAATTCCACGTTTTCATGAAGCGGCGCACCCGCGCTGCGGGTGCAAATAAGGTGTTTGCCCTCTAGCGGCGGGCAAACCGAGCCCGGGCAAAACGGCACATCGTGACGCGAAAGGACAAATGCCCTGACTATCGACAATGAAAATATTGGTCGGAGTGAGAGGATTCGAACCTCCGACCCCTGCCTCCCGAAGACAGTGCTCTACCAGGCTGAGCTACACTCCGACCGTTGTGGGTGCGGGTTACAGGCCTGACAGGATTTTGGCAAGCCCAATCAGGTCCGGATCCCAATGGATATTGCGGGCCTTGTCGGCCCGCATGCCCAATGTCACAGGCTGGCGTCCAGCGCGGCCAGGATGGCGTCGCCCATCTCGGTGGTCGATACCGGTCGGGCGCCCTCGTCGCCGATCAGATCGGCGGTGCGCAGCCCGTCGGACAGCACCTTTTCGACCGCTTTTTCCAGCCGGTCTGCTTCGGCGCCCTGATCAAAGGAGTAGCGCAGCGCCATGGCAAAGCTGAGGATGCAGGCAATCGGGTTGGCCTTGCCCTGTCCGGCGATGTCGGGTGCCGAACCGTGCACCGGTTCATACAGCGCCTTGGGCCGGCCGTTTGCCATCGGAGCACCCAGGCTGGCCGAGGGCAGCATGCCCAGCGAACCGGTCAGCATTGCGGCGCAGTCGGAAAGGATGTCGCCAAACAGGTTGTCGGTGACGATCACGTCGAACTGTTTGGGCCAGCGGCACAGTTGCATGGCACCGGCATCGGCATACATGTGGCTGAGTTCGACATCCGGATAGTCCTGGTCATGCACCCGCTGTACCACCTCGCGCCACAGGATGCCGCTCTCCATCACATTGGCCTTTTCCATCGAACAGACCTTGTTGCCGCGTTTGCGCGCCAGTTCGAAGGCGGACCGCGCCACCCGGTCGATCTCGCTTTCGGTATAGCGCTGGGTGTTGATGCCGACGCGTTCGTTGCCTTCCTCGATGATGCCGCGCGGCTCGCCGAAATAGATGCCGCTGGTCAGTTCGCGCACGATCATGATGTCCAGGCCGGCGACCACGTCGCGCTTGAGACTGCTGAAGTCGGCCAGAGCGTCGAAACACTGGGCCGGGCGCAGGTTGGAAAAGAGATCCATCTCCTTGCGCAGGCGCAGCAGGCCGCGTTCCGGTTTGACGCTGAAATCCAGGTCGTCATATTTCGGGCCGCCCACGGCGCCCAGCAGCACGGCATCGACCTGTTGCGCGCGCGCCATCGTGTCGTCATGCAGCGGCGTTCCATGCGCGTCATAGGCCGCGCCACCCACCAGATCCTCGGAGACATCAAAGGCCAGGTCCCGCTTGTCGCCATACCAGCCGATGATGCGTTTCACCTGGGTCATGACTTCGGGGCCGATTCCGTCACCGGCGAGGATGAGAAGCGAAGGGGTGGACATGCAAGAACTCCTGAATTGACGTTGTCCTGCCCCTACCGCGCAGGGCTGAGAGGGTCAATAAGACCCGCCGCGCGGGGACAGCTGCGACAGGCCGTCGGCCAGCAGATCCCACACCCGCCGCAGGCGCGGCGACTGGCGCATCGCCGCGTGGGCGGCCAGCCAGACCGGCAGCGGCGGGATTTCAATACCGAGCTCCAGTTGCTGCACCAGGGGGTCGTCGCGGCCCACATGTACCAGGGAAAAACCGATGCCGCACCCGGCGCGCAGCAATTGCCAATAGGTCGCCTGGTTGTCGCAGCGCACCGCGAAATCGTCGCGGGTGACGGACCAGCCCATCGCCTGCATGCCGCGCAGAATCAGCGGGTTGCGGTCGAAACCGATCAGGTCGTGGTCCAGAACCTGCAAGGCGGTTTCCGGCCGGCCGGCCCGCGCCAGATAGCTGTGGGCGGCGAAAACCCCCATTTCGATATCACCGATATGCCGGGTCACGACATCCAGCTGTGTCGGCCGGTACATGCGCACGGCGATATCGGCCTGTCGGAACAGCAGGTTTTCGGTGGTGTCCGAGGGCAGCAGATCCAGTTGAATCTCGGGTTCCGCGCTGCGGATTTTCGCCAGAATCGGGGGCAGCAGGTAATGGCTGGCAAAGACACTGGCGGCGATCCGCACGGTGCCCTGCAGGCGTTGTGCGCGACCTGCCGCGGTCAGCGTCATGGCATTCATCGCTGTGCGCATCTGTTGCGCCATCGGCAGCAACTGTTGGCCGATTTCGGTCGGTTTCAGTCCGCGTGCGTGTCGTCGGAACAGTGCTGTGCCCAGACTGTCTTCCAGGGCCTTGATCTGCCGCCCCAGGGTCGGCTGGCTGCGATTCAACCGGCGGGCAGCGGCGGATAGTGACCCGGTTTCGGCCACAGCCAGAAAACTTTGTACAAGAGACCAATCGGGCAGGGTTGTGGCATTATCCATTCAGTATTGAATAGCATATCTGCAAAATCCGGCAATGGCTCCCGTGTTTCTGAATGGATATTCTTGCCACATCCCAAATCCAGGCATCCAGACAGGAGCAGCTTATGACACAGACCGTTTTGATACTCGGTGCCACCGGCCGGTTCGGCCGGCAGGCCGCGCTACAGTTTCAGGCAGCAGGCTGGCAGGTGCGATGTTTCGACCGCGCGCGCGACAGCCTGCAGACGGCGGCTGCCGGTGTGCAGGTAATCGTCAACGCCTGGAACCCGCCTTACCCGGACTGGGCCGCTCAGGTTCCCGGCCTGACTGCCAGCGTCATCGCAGCCGCGCGGCAGCATGACGCAACGGTGATCGTGCCGGGCAATGTCTATGTCTTTGGCGCGCAAACGGCACCGGGCTGGGGCGCCGACGCGCCACATCGGGCAAAAAACCCGCTGGGACGAATCCGCATCGATATGGAAACGGCCTATCGGCAGTCCGGCGTGCGGACAATCCTGTTGCGCGCCGGCGACTATCTGGACACGCGATCGTCGGGAAACTGGTTCGACAAGGTCATGATCAAATCGCTGCGCCGTGGTGTGTTCACCTATCCCGGCGCGCCAGACGTGCCGCATGCCTGGGCCTATCTGCCCGATCTGGCGCGCGCAACGGTGGCCCTGGCGGAACAGCGTGACCGGCTGCCAGTCTACGCCGATATCGCCTTTCCCGGCTATACGCTGTCGGGCAACCAGATCGCCGGATTGCTGGATCAGATCACGCCGCAGCCGGTGCGTCTGCGGCGCATGTCCTGGTGGCCCCTGCATTTGGCCCGGCCGGTCTGGAAAATGGCCGCCTGTCTGCTGGAGATGCGTTACCTCTGGGATACGCCGCACTGGCTGGACGGGACGCAGTTTGACGCGCTGCTGCCCGATTTTCCGCACACGCCGCCTGAAAAGGCGCTGGCCGCGGCAATCGGGCAGCGCTCAGTCCAGAGCCAGATCGACCCAGACCAGCCGGTGGCGGCTGGCGGCAATGGCATCGGCCTCGCCGTCACCACCAGGGGGGGGCCAGAAGACGCCTGAATCGATCACCCGCCAACCGGCCGAAGGCAGCACGTAATCGACCCGCAGCCGGCCGACATTCTGCCAGTCGACCGTGTCCTGCGCGTTGGCACCGCGATGGCCCTGATCCGGCGCGGCGGCGGCGCCGGGGCTGGTCGGGACCGGATCCTGCAGGCGCGGGTCGGACAACAGGGCGCGGATCGCCTCTGTCCGGCCCTCGCTGTCGTCGGGGTCCAGATTGGCCTGTCCGGCCAGAACGAACCGCTGCGGCGGCGTCCCGAACCGTCCATCCAGCAGCGCCTGCCAGAACAGGATTTCATCGTGATTGCGCAGGCCGTTGCGGTCTTCGGGGCCGTCAAAGACCGGCGGGCCGGCATGAAAGGTCAGGAGATGCAGCACGGTGTTATCAGGCAGGCGGATTGGTACGACCCAATGCCCGGTGCTGGACAGGCGCTGGACCGCTTGCGTGCGCTCCGACGGGAACGGGCGGCCATCCGCATGTTCCGGCAATTGTGCACGGGGCAGGTCGCGCCATAAAAGGTCGCTGAAATCGTCCGCCTGGTCGGTCAGAATCGGGTGGCGGGACAGGACCGCCAGCCCGCCCTGACCCGTAAAGCTGCCAAAGCCCTGCGCATCGCCTGGATCGCCCCGGCGGCCATCGCCGTCCAGATCGAGATCGGTGGCCAGTCCGCTGTTGGGACGCCGCGCAAACCGGTACGGATAATCCGCCCCGGACTGGGCCAGCCGGGCGACCAGCGCCGCCAGCGCGGCCCCGTCATGATCCCAGTCGATCCCCTGCAGCGCCAGAATGTCCGGTGAGACGCGCCGGATCACTTCGATCACAGCGGCGATCTGCGGATCCTTGCCGCGAGTCAGATCGCGCAGCAACAGACCCGGCCCGTCGCGCAGCAGCTCGGTGTTGAAGCTGGCGACCCGCAGCCGGTCGGCACCGGCAGAAGACGCCAGCCAGAACAGCGCGCACAGGCACAAAGCCATGCCCCGCATCATCCGGCGGGCCATGATCCGTCCTTTGGGCGCTGTTGCCGGGGCATTCAGACCCAGGGGCGTTCGATCGATGCGCGGGCCTCGTAACTGTCGATCGAGGCGACCTTTTCCATGGTCAGACCGATATCGTCCAGGCCTTCGAGCAGGCAATGTTTCTTGAACGCGTCCACCTCGAACTTGATCTCGCCGCCATCGGGTCCGCTGATCGTCTGGTTTTCCAGATCGACGGTCAGGATGGCATTGGCACCGCGCTCGGCATCATCCATCAGCTTGTCCACGTCTTCCTGCGGCAGGACGATGGGCAGAATGCCATTCTTGAAACAGTTGTTGTAAAAGATGTCGGCAAAGCTGGGTGCGATGACGCAGCGGATGCCGAAATCCTTGATCGCCCAGGGCGCATGCTCGCGCGAGCTGCCGCAGCCGAAATTGTCGCCGGCCACCAGAATCTCGGCGTTGCGGTATTGCGGCTTGTTCAGCACGAAATCGGGGATCTCGTTGCCTTGGCGGTCATAGCGCATCTCGTCGAACAGATTGACGCCCAGCCCCGACCGCTTGATGGTTTTCAGGAACTGCTTGGGGATGATCATGTCGGTGTCGATGTTGACCAGCGGCATCGGGGCCGCCACGCCTGTCAGTTTGGTGAATTTATCCATGTGGTTCTCCGTGGAGAGGGTCCGTGACCGTCCCCTGCAATTATTTCGTCAGTTGGTTGCCGATGGTCCGCATAAAAAAGGCAAGGATGATCAGGCCGGCGCCGTTGAACAGCAGTTCGACGCCCAGCATCAGTCCCAGCAACTGGGGGCCGGCGACGGCGAAATTGACCCAGATGTAGGCGGCCAGCAGGATCGACAAGGCTCCGGATACCAGCATCGGCCAGAAGAACCGGGTATCCCGCATCCGCCAGGCGAACAAAAGCCGCAGGACGCCGCCCGCTGCCAGCAGGATCAACACCAGCAGCGCCAGTGAAATCATCCCTTCCAGCGGGTTGAACAGAAAGGACAGACCAAGCAACGCCAGCAGCGCGCCCATGGCGATGCTCAGGACCATGCTGCCGGTGCTTTCAGCGCTGAAACCACCGGCGATCTGGAACCCGCCGCTCAGCAGCAGCAGAACGCCCGTCAGGGTGGTCACCGCCAAGGACGCAACCGCCGCATTGCCCAGAACGATCATGCCGAAGATCAGCGACAGGACGCCCAAAATCAGCCATTTCATCCATTCTTTCATGTCTATCCTTTCCTGTTCACCCGGATGAACCGGGTTACATCAGCTCGCGCACATCGGTCAGGTGCCCGGTGATGGCGGCGGCGGCGGCCATGGCGGGCGACACCAGATGGGTACGGCCCTTGTAGCCCTGACGGCCCTCGAAATTGCGGTTCGAGGTCGAGGCACAGCGTTCGCCGGGGCTGAGCTGGTCCGGGTTCATCGCCAGACACATGGAACAGCCCGCAAGGCGCCATTCGAAACCGGCCTCTTGAAAGATGTCCGCCAGGCCCTCTTCCTCGGCCTGAGCGCGCACCAGCCCCGAGCCGGGCACGACCATGGCACGCAAGCCGTCCTTGATCTTTTTGCCCTTCACGATCTCGGCGGCGGCGCGCAGGTCTTCGATCCGCCCATTGGTGCACGAGCCGATAAAGACCGTGTCGATGGCGATTTCGGACAGCGGCGTGCCGGGCGTCAGGCCCATGTATTCCAGCGAACGTGCGGCGGCCTCGACCTTGCCGCCGGTAAAATCGTCCGGCGAGGGGACGTTGGCGGTGATCGGCAGCACGTCCTCGGGCGAGGTGCCCCAGGTCACGACTGGCGCGATGTCTTCGCCCTTGATGGTGATGACCGCGTCCCATTGGGCGTCGTCATCGGAATACAGCGTCTGCCACCAGGCCAGCGCGGCCTCCCATTGTGCGCCCTTGGGCGCGTGCGGACGGCCTTTGACATATTCGAACGTCTTTTCGTCCGGCGCGATCAGACCGGCGCGCGCGCCGCCTTCGATCGCCATGTTGCACACCGTCATGCGGCCTTCCATCGACAGGTCGCGGATCGCTTCGCCGCAATATTCGATGACATAGCCGGTGCCGCCGGCGGTGCCGGTCCGGCCGATCACCGACAGGGTGATGTCCTTGGCGGTGACACCGGGGCGCAGCTTGCCGGTGATCTCGACCTTCATGTTCTTGGACTTTTTCTGGATCAGCGTCTGCGTGGCCAGAACATGTTCGACCTCGGAGGTGCCGATGCCATGGGCCAAGGCGCCGAACGCGCCATGGGTGGCGGTATGGCTGTCACCGCAAACGACGGTCATGCCCGGCAGGGTCCAGCCCTGTTCGGGGCCGACGATATGCACGATGCCCTGGCGGATGTCATCCATCGGATAATAGTGAATGCCGAAATCCCTGGCGTTCTTGTCCAGCGCGGCGACCTGGATACGGCTGTCTTCGGTCATCTGTTCGGGATCTTCGCGGCCCGCCGTCGTGGGCACGTTGTGATCCGGTACCGCGATGGTCTTGTCCGGCGCGCGCAGGCTGCGGCCCGACATGCGCAGGCCCTCAAAGGCCTGCGGGCTGGTCACCTCGTGCACGAGGTGACGGTCGATATAGAGAAGGCAGGTGCCGTCGTCGGCCTCGTGGGCGACATGGGCATCCCAGATCTTGTCATAGAGCGTCTTGGGGGACATGGGTCCTCTCCCGTTGTTTGATAACTGCGTGTGTGGCGGGACGGGCGCCTATGGGCGCGCCTGAACCGTGCGGGTGGCGCCAAAGAAGCGTTCGCGCAGGCGGCTGCGGTCCTGCAGGTCAAGTCTGGGCGTCCGGGCGGCTGTCATGCGCCTGAGATACAGCCGAGCGGGGTTTCATTCAAGGTTGGAAGTGCGCGTCCGCCCGACCGGTGGCCCGACCGCCTGCGCCACCCCGTGCCGCGACCTGACAGACCGGCGCAGCCCGACGGGCTTGCATTGGCCAGGGACCCGTGCCAGCGTGCTGAAAAAGGGATTGCAATGGACCCCGTCACCGACACGACCAAAAGCCTGATCCAGTCCCTCGAAAAATTTTATCTGCAATCGATCGAAGCGATCGGCTGGGTGTTCGTACCCGGCTGGCGGCAGAATCAGGTTCTGATCATTCTGCTGCTGATCGCCGTGGCCTGGGTGCTGAAACGGCTTACGGAACCCCGGTTGCAAAACTGGGCCCGCGCGCGCGAAGGCTGGCCGAAATGGCGGTTGCGAATGATCGTGCAACTGCGCCGGCGGCTGCTGCTGATCTGGTTCTCGCTGATGTCCTGGGCGATCTATCTGGTGATGCAGCAAATCACCTGGCCGTCGCGCAGCCATCTGATCGGCGTTGCGGCAACCCTGGCTACGGTCTGGGTCACCATCGGACTGGTGGTGCAACTGGTGCGCAACCGCTCGTTACGTCGCCTGCTGCGGTGGTTTTTCTGGATCTATGCCACGCTGTATTTCCTGAATGCGCTGGACGAAATCTCGGGCTTTCTGGACCGGATGGCGATCGAATTCGGCGAAACCCGGATATCGGCCCTGTCGGTGCTGTCCGCGCTGGTGGTGCTTGGGGTGCTCTTTGCCGGCGCGCGGGTGCTGGCGCGTCTGTTCACCGGCAACATCCGGGGCAACGAAGACATTTCGCCTTCGATGCAGGAACTGACGACCAAGGCGGTGCAGATTCTGATCTATGGCCTGGCGTTCTATGTCGGCGCGCAGGCGATCGGGCTGGATCTGACGGGACTGGCCTTTCTGTATGGCATCATCGGTGTCGGCCTGGGCTTTGGTCTGCAGACGGTGGTGTCCAACCTGGTGTCCGGGGTCATCATCCTGCTGGACAAGTCGATCAAACCCGGCGACGTGATCTCGCTGGGCGATACGTTCGGCTGGATCGAGTCGCTCAGCGCGCGATATGTCTCGGTCAAGACCCGGGAAGGGACGGAATACCTTATCCCGAACGAGCAACTGATCGCCAACCAGGTGGTCAACTGGACCCATTCCAATCAGCTTGTGCGTTTGGACATATATTTCGGCACGGGCTATGACGATGATCCGCATCTGGTGCGCAAGCTGGCGGTCCAGGCGGCCTCGGGTGTGTCGCGGGTGCTGGTGCAGCCGAACGCGCCGGTCTGCCATATCGTCGGATTCGGCGACAGCAGTGTCGACTATATCCTGCGCTTCTGGATCGGCGATCCCACGTCCGGGCTGACCAATGTCCGAGGCAATGTCTATCTGGCGCTGTGGGACGTGTTCAAAGAGCATGGCGTATCGATTCCATTCCCGCAGCGCGAAGTGCGCCTGCTTGGGGATTCGGTCCCGGAACCGACTGCAACAACCGTCGAATAGCGGCCGTTTTCGCCGCGACAGGTTGCGGTTTGCCGGCGGGGTCGCGGTGACGTCATGGCATTTGAGCCCCTCTGTTAGCCATTTTTTCGGGCTGTGATTGAAAAAGCGTTTTCGGCTTGTTAACTTGGATATATCCCCAGCGCCGGGGGACAGGCGGCGTGCCAAAAGGAGGACAATGTCCTGTCAATCCAAGTTACGGCGGCCAGTCCCGCCGATGACCGGAGTGGTCTTGTGACCGCCCAGGCCCAGCCGGACAGCGAAGAGCTGCTGGCGCGTATCCTTTCCTCTCTTGATGATGACAAGGCTGAAGACGTCGTGCAGATCGATCTGCGTGGCAAGACCGAAATCGGCGACTATATGGTCATCGCTTCGGGCCGTTCGACCCGTCAGGTGTCTGCGATGGCCGAAAAGCTTGTGGATCGTCTCAAGCACGAGTTCGGGCGCCTCAGCAAGGTCGAGGGCAAGGATGCCGGCGATTGGGTTCTGATCGATACCGGGGATGTGCTGGTGCATATCTTCCGCCCGGAAGTGCGCGAATTCTATCAGCTGGAAAAGATGTGGCTGCCGACCGGTTCCGCGGCGCGCAGCAACTGAGCTCCGATTGTATCCGGCGGGCGTGACCGCCAGTGACAGGGCAGGGAGACCCGGGCCATGCGTGTGACTATCTGCGTGGTCGGCCGGTTGCGGGCCGGTCCGGAAAAATCCCTGATCGACGATTATCTCAAACGGTTCGACCGGACCGGCCGAGCGCTCGGTCTGGGTCCGGCCAGCGTGGTAGAAGTCGAGGACCGCAAGGGCGGCGGCATGGCCGCCGAAGCCGCGCTGCTGCGTCGGGCGCTGCCGCAGGGTGCGATGGTCTGTGCGCTGGACGAACGCGGCAAGGCGCTTTCGTCGCCCGGCTTTGCCAGGCGGCTGGCCGACTGGCGCGATGACGGGTGCGGCGATCTGGCGGTCGTGATTGGCGGCGCGGATGGCATCGATCCGGAATTGCGCGCCGAGGTCGATTTCAGCCTGTCCTTTGGCGCCATGGTCTGGCCGCACATGCTGGTGCGGGTGATGCTGGCGGAACAGCTGTATCGCGCCGCCACGATCCTGGCCGGCGGCCCCTATCACCGGGCCTGATCCAAAGGCCGCGCTGACGCGCGATTGCTTTTCTCGGGGCATTGCCCGCCGGGCAATGCGGTGCCTCGCGGCTCAGGGCAGCGCGTAGATGGTTGGTGGTGTTGCCCAGCCGTGGACCAGGCAGCGCGCCTGTACCTGCACCTGCTGTGTGCCCTGAGGGGTCTGTGCGCCGCCGAGGGATCGGGTAAAGGGCTGTTCGGTGACATGCGGGTGGTGCAGAACGCGCAGCCCCAGTTCGTTGCCGTCCCTGTCCAGCACCCGCCAGGCGTCGGCATAATGCGTCCCGCCGCTGTCAGGATGCGACAGGGTGACGTCGAACCGCCAGCCGTCTGGCCCCGGATCCGCCGTGATCCGTTCGATGACGGGCGGGGCGGCAAGGGCGGCGGTGGCGGTGGCCAGCAGACAAGCCCGGGGAAGCGTTCGCATCCTGCCGGTCTAAAAAGTGTTTTCGAGGAAAGTTTGCGTCGGAGGGA